>JAJEHF010000006.1 GCA_022823865.1 Bryobacterales bacterium | reverse complement strand
GGTGTTCCGCCTACGCGGCTGATCCGGTTTCTCATCGGATTGCTCCGCGACCCGAACGCCATCGTTCTCGATTCTTTCGCCGGTTCCGGCACGACGGCCCACGCCGTCCTCGCGCAGAACCGGGAAGACGGCGGCAACCGGCGCTTCATCCTCGTCGAGTGCGAGGACTACGCGGACGACATCACCGCCGAGCGTGTCCGGCGCGTCATCAAGGGTGTTCCGGGTGCCAAGGACGACGCCGTCAAGGCCGGCCTCGGCGGCACGTTCAGCTACTTCGAACTTGGACGTCCCATGCGTCAGGAGTCGCTCCTCGACGGCTCCCACTTGCCGTCATGGGAGAAGCTCGCATCCTACATCTTCTTCACCGCGACCGGGCAGGAGTTCGACCCGTCGGACATCAACAGGGACACCGGGTTCGTCGGGCGCACCGAGTCCCACGATGTCTTCCTTTTCTACCAGCCGGATGTCGAGACGCTCAAGAGTCTCGCGCTCTCGCTTGCCGAGGCCCGCGCCCTGCCGGAAGGGGGATCGCGAAGGAGGCTCGTCTTCGCGCCAACCAAGTACCTCGACCGCGATTTCCTTCACCAGTACCGGATCGATTTCCAGCAGTTGCCTTTCCAGATCTACGAAGCGATCGACAGGCTGGAACGATGATCCTGAAGGAGTACCAGAAGCGTACTGTCGCGACGGTCCGCGGCTTCGTCGCGGAGTTGGCGAAGTGGCGGGCAGAAGACGAGGAGGCGCGGAAACACAACCCGAACTGGGGTTCGGACTGGGTGGAACGGGCATGGGGCAGGACGGTATCCAGGCGGTCGTACCACGCCCGCCGGAACGGGCTCGGCGAGCTCCTTCCCGCCTTCTGTCTCAAGATTCCGACCGGGGGCGGCAAGACGCTTCTCGCGACGCGAGTGATCGATCTCGTGAACGCGCACTTCCGGCAGAGTCGGCGCGGATTGGTTCTATGGATCGTGCCCACGACGCAGATCTACAACCAGACGCTCAAGGCGCTCAAGGACCGCGACCACCCCTACCGCCAGCAACTCGATCTGTCGTCGGGCCAGCGCACGCGCATCTTCGAGAAGACCACGGCGTTCGGCCCGCGCGATGTGGCCGAGAATCTCTGCGTTCTTCTGCTCATGCTCCCGTCGGCCAACCGGAAGACGAAGGACAAGCTCCGGATGTTCCGCGACAGCGGGGGCTTCGACCGGTTCTTCCCCCCGGACGACGATCCCACCGCGCACGCCAAGATGCTGGAGGAGCACCCCAACCTCGACACCTTCGAGCAAACGGCGGGCTTCTGGGGCCGCTACATCAAGACATCCCTCGGGAATACGGTGCGGCTGCTGCGGCCGCTCATCATTCTCGATGAGGGACACAAGGCGTACAGCGCCAACGCGAAGGCGACCCTCGAGGGATTCAACCCCTGCATGATCGTCGAGCTTTCGGCCACCCCGGCCAAGGGCGCGAACGTGCTTGTCGAGATCCTGGGCCGGGAACTCAACGCCGAGGAGATGATCAAGCTCGACCTCCACATCCGGAACAAGGCGGGCGGCGACTGGCGCGGCACGCTGCTGGAGTCGGTCGAACACCGCCAAGCCCTTGAGGCCGAGGCACGGCTTCACGAAGCCGAGTCCGGCACCTACATCCGGCCCATCTGCGTGATCCAAGTGGAACGGACCGGCAAGCAGCAGAGGAAGCCGGGATACGTTCATACCGACGACGTGCGCGAATACCTGCTCCAACACCCGGGAATCGCCCCGGAGCACATCGCCGTCAAGACCAGCTCGAAGGACGAACTGAAGGAAGTGGACGACGTTGGCGGGCTTCTGTCGCGCGATTGTCCGATCCGGTTCATCATCACCAAGCAGGCACTCCAAGAGGGTTGGGACTGCCCCTTCGCCTACATACTCACGATCCTCACCAACCCGATGTCGAAGACGGGGATCACCCAGCTTGTCGGCCGGATTCTGCGTCAGCCCTACGCGAGCAAGACGGGGGTGGCCCTACTGGACGAGAGCTACGTCTTCTGTTTCAGTCGACGCGGGAACGAGTTGCTCAAGGAGGTCAGGAAGGGGTTCGGGCTGGAGGGGTTGCAGGGCCTCGAAGGAAGGGTGGTCTCCGATGATGGACCTGTCCGCCCGCCGGAGAAGCTCACGACGCGGCAGCAGACGCGGTATCGAACAGCGGCGCGGGATCTCGTCTTGCCCGCCTTCATGATCCGGGACTTGGACGGGTGGCGACTGGTGCATTACGAGGCGGACATCCTCTCTCGGGTGCGATGGGGCGACATCGACCTCTCGGCCCTGGACGATCTGACGTTGGGCGAGAAGGGCGACGGAGACGCCGTGCTGGTGACCAACGTCGCCGGCGACGCATCCGTTTCGCGGGCGGAGGTCGCGGGCTCCGGCGATCCGGCAACTGCGGAGACCCCGGGCGCCGCCGATTCGGGCAACGGCGGCGATCCGGTGGACTACTTCTTCGCGGCCAGCCACCTTCTGGACCTGGTTCCCAACCCGTGGCAGGGACGCGATCTGGCCCGGCGGGCCTTCGAAGCCCTGCTCGAACGCTACCCGGCGGATCGCGTGGCGGCCAATCACGTCTTCGTGCTCGAAGAGTTGCGGCGACGGATCGAGAGAGAACGCGACCGCTTGTCGCGAGAGGTTTTTCGCGCACTCTTGGAGTCTGGGAGGATGCGTTTTCTGGTCGTCGCGGACGATCTCAAGTTCAATCGCCTCCCCGAGAAGATCGAGGTTCCGAAGGCAAAGCAGGCCAATCGGGAGGATGGGACACCCTACCAGCACAACCTCTTCGACCGTACCACGGAAGACGATCTCAACCAGTTCGAGAACAAGGTCGCGACCTACTTGGACCAGCAGGCGCGGCTCTTCTTCTGGTACCGCAACCGCTCCCGCAAGGACTACTACGTGCAGGGGTGGAAGCCACGCCGGATCTACGCCGACTTCATCGTGACGCTACGGGACGGAGAGCACGAGGCGGACGACGGCTTCCATCGGGTCTTCGTGGTCGAAACCAAGGGTGTTCACCTGAAGGACTCGGAGGACACCGAATACAAGCGATCCGTTTTCGACATCTGCGGCCAGCACGCCCGCAAGGCTGATTGGGCTGAGTTCGTGCCCGCGATGCGGAGCAAGGTGGTGCGCTTCGAGGTCGTCGACGAGGACGAGTGGCAGGCGCGCCTGAACGGGATGCTGTTCGGCGGAACCGCGTGAGAAAGGCCGGGCCGACGAGACTGATGCGACCGCGCTACCCGCAGCTGACTGGTCGCGGCCCGCGATGACCGGTCCCGACAGGGGTGAATTCCTCGGCGCTCTGATGAAGTTCTACCGCAGAAGGGAACACGCGGAACAGTTTATGGATGGCGTTCTGTACTGCAACCGGGTTCCATACTTCCGGAAACTGGAGGATCAAGACCGCGGCGACGCGGACGAAGGAATGATCGTGCATGCGGGCGATCATGTCGGCGAACTCTTCATCGTGGACGAGGAATCGGGGAAGCGGCACCGCATACCGGGTGTCACGAAAACCCGATTCTGGTACAACTCCACTGACAGGCTCGCCCTGTTCTGCACCGCCTTGGTGCGCTCGGATCGTTATGCAACAGAGCATCCCGAAATGGCACACCAGTTCATGGAGCGGTTGCGGGCATCGCACCAAGCCTTCGTTCGTATGGGTGCGCACACGGTGGTGGTATTGGATGTCGAGAGGTTTCTCAAGCAGGTGCAGGCGGCGACGGAGCGGGAGGGGTTCGTTTCGCGGGGTCGCGCGGTGGAGTACTACGACGCCTTCCCCCGGAAGGTCGAGTTGTTTGGCGACCAGACCTTCGACCCCGTGTTCTGCAAGCACGAGAGCTATCGGGAACAGCGAGAGCACCGAATAGCGATTGATACGCGGGACGATGGACTGGAGCCGCTGCGGTTGAGCATCGGCAGTCTCCGGGACATCACGGTGTATGCGGAGACGAAGAGTCTCGTGGAGAGGATCGGGTTTAGCAGCGAAGAGGTTTCCGCGAATTGAAGCGGCCGAGTTCGTCCCCGCGATGCGGAGCAAGGCGGTGCGCTTCGAGGTGCATGGACGAGGCTACGTGCAACCCAGTTCAGGTGAACGGAAGGGTACTTACGCGACTTCTCGCCGTGATCGCGCCCCTGCCGTACCTGGGCGTTTCGGCGTGAGCCGGGCTGACGGTGACTTCTCGGAGTTCGATGTTCACGGTCGTTTCCTATCTCGCTGCCATTTCTCCCAATCCTCTTGCAGATCATCCGCTATCACGCGAAGGTCGTGGGCCAAATCTCGTCTCCATTCCTGAGAGTCCCCTTCGATCCAATGCTCAGGAAACCCGATGAAACGACCTTGTGCTGGGTCATGGTCCGTGATGTGCACGTTGAACCCGACCATCCGCAGACCTCTGCCTCGGATCGCTGCGTACCTCTTGCGGTCGCGATAGATGCGCCACCTGCGAAACAGCCCTGTGGACGTCGCGATAATCCCGGCGAGAATTAACCCGGCCAGAACTGAGAACACCGCGGTCAGCGTCATCTTGGTGAATTCCGTCATGCCTCCACGTCCTTTCTACGAATCGCCAGACGGCGCCGGAGCTGCTCGATCACCTGCTGAATCTCTGGCCGGTCAATCACTCTGGCCATCGTCCTGCACATGGCCCCGCATGGCTGATAGGTTCTGCGATAGGGCTTCGAGTGCCTTGACGGCCCGAAGCTCCGGGGGCTCCGATGCGTCGGTCGCGAGGAAGGAGCGAACTTCCAACAACGAACTCGACGTGTGTCCAGTCGGATCCCATGGGAACCTTCGACGGCTCTGGTAGGTTGCGGACACCCGCACGGGCACATCGCCCGGTGTTTCGCGAAGGCCACCGAACGGACCCCATGTCAAGACCCGGCGACCGCCTGGGCCGAGAACCGGGATGCCGTCGATCAACGGTCCCTCCCGCATCGTCGCCATCGGCGGCATGCGCCGCCCGTATCGACCCACCCAAGCGTCAGCCACTATCAGGCAACGTCGTGCTGCTTGATCCAGTCGCGCAGGGCGTGGTCGATCCGCGTCTGCCAGCCCCGGCCTCCAGCGCGAAAATGGTCGATGACCTCCTGGGACAGCCGGATGGTGGTCGATACCTTCGGCCGCGCCTTGGGGGGACGCCCCCGACGGACGGGCGCCTTGGCGAACTTCTCGGGCCAGCCGTCCTTCGAGAGATCGGGAGCGGTGTCGGGGTCAAAACCTCGGGCCGTAGAGCCGTCGCTCTCGTTCATTGGCCCTCCTCATGCTGATGATCCTGTGTGCGTCGTCGCGGCGTGTCCATACGAGTACCGCCATCGCTTCGTCCAGAAAGCCGATGGTGATGTAGCGAACCTCGCCGTAGTCCTGTCGGTCGTCCTCGACGGTCAGCGTGGCGCCGGCGAACACGTCCTCCGCGCGCGCCATGTCCAGCCCTCGGGCCTTGAGCGTCGTCCGCGTGTTTCGCCTCGTCGAACTCGATCCGCATGATTAATGTTACTACAGAAACTGGACTGTCAAGGACGGTTCCCGGTCGCTGAGGATCTTCCAACCCGTCCAAACGGTGGTGTGGATCGTCGGTGCAGACACACGCTGAGGCGACAAGTGCCAAGCCAAACGACGGACGCCGTGACGCGAATCCCGCTCCCCCACCAAATGCCCTCCATTTGACCCGATTTTCCGGCTCTTTCAGCCCCGCAGACCCAGACACGCCCCAACGGCAAGAAGCGCAGATCGTGCAGTCCCAGTTAGACTTATGAGATTTCTTGCCGTGATTTCGCGTCCCGTGTGGGGGATTTGGGAGCAGGAGGTCGCCGGTTCGAATCCGGCCGCCCCGACTC
>JAJEHF010000030.1 GCA_022823865.1 Bryobacterales bacterium | reverse complement strand
GCAGTCCATGGCCGCGCTCGGCTACAACCCTCTCGTCGCCATTCAAATCGCGCTCGCCGGCAACGCTGTCGCCACGCTCGAACAACACTATGGCCCGACACCAACTCACGCCTCGACTCCAACCGAGGCGTGAGTAGTTACCTCGCGGCTTACGGAATTCCCCCGAATATTGAGGTCCTCGTAGATCGAGTGACTTCCGAACGGAAAGATGAATCGCGAGCTCCACCGCTTGTTCGACTCGCTTTCGATCGTGGACGAGCGGACCAGGTCGACAAGCTTTTTGAACTGGTGGAACGAATCAAAGCGGTCTTTCAGGTATGAGAAATTCCTGTCCGGCACGCCTTGGGCGTTGTCCTCCATCCAATCCAGCCAGTTTCTCCATGCGGTCTCATCTTCTGCGTATTGCTCGGCGACTTGGAAGATCCTCTCGTTGTTGAAGAGAATGTTCCGAAGGTAGAGGTGCTGGTTGGGATGATACTTGAGCCGGTCGGATTGGTCATTAAAGAGTCGGTCTGCGCGGTGGCACGCTTCAGCGACCGTCAGAAACTCAAGGAAGATGAGCCACGGACTCTGGGAGTCCCATAACCGGTGACCCCAGATCTGTTCATCCACCCACATGTGGTTGTCGGCATGGTCATTCCAATTGGGGGGCGGAAGCGGAATCATGTCGTCAGTCACGGCTCACCTCTACGACCTCGTCAACGGGGTTTCCCGATGCATCGAGACTGCTCAACAAATGGAATGTCAGCGCTGATTGGTCGTCATCGCTAGGTGCGGCTTGTGCGGCCTGTGCAGGGTGAGACGGGTTGACAGCGGAAAGCAGCGCACTCTTGAACGCGAGAATGTCCTCATAGCATTCGCGAGAGAAATTGCCAGGCAGCGCACCGTCGCCCACGCGCATCAGAAACTCGTAGCGCGTGAGGTTGAGGCGCAGCGAACGAACCGTACTGTCCGGCAAGTGCACCTCGAGCGACGGGAAGTCGTTTCTGAGAACTATATCGACTTTCTCGGCTCGGCCTCTCCGGGCCGCGACCGAGATCCTGTCCGCGAGAAGGTCACTGATACGTGCGCCGGAGAAGGAGAGTCCGGTCGCCAAAAGGAGTTCGCGGTCGGTCTCCACCAGCATACCGGTAAAGATACGGTTGAGCCCCCTGACTAGGTGTCCGATGATCCGGCGGGAGACCCGCTGTCCGTTCACAAGCGGCTCGGCTACCTTCGCAAGGTACTCGCCGGCCCCGGTAAAGACCGAGAGATCCCACAACCTCAATTCCTCTGCCCGGTCGTCCGGAATCTTGAAGAACAGGCCTCGGCGCTGCCCGGTTAGCATTTCGACAAATTCATGGCGATCACTGGTCGCCGCCTCGGGCATCTGGACATACTCTTGCTGTGCTGCACGGAAACGGTCGGTATTGCCGTAAAAGGAATCTGACCCGATCAGCAGGTCGAAGTTTCCTCGCAAGGTTTCGTCCTCCGAACCGAAGATAAGGATGTTGTCGATCCGATTTGTCGTCTCGTGCCCGATCCCAAATCGGCCAAGGTAATCGAAAATCTCGAGCGATTCGCGTTTGGTCCGGCTCAAGTTCGCACCGAACAGGTTGCTGTAGAGGCTTGATAGATGTCTCGTCCCCTTGCTCAGCACCCCGCGAATATCACGCGACCGGAGCAGCCGGTCCCGCGCTTCCGGATGGCCCAGCACCGCGTTTGCAAGCAGCATCAGCACGCGCCGAATCGGAGCGTGCAGGTCGTTAAAGTCGCAGAGTTGGAACAAGGATCGCAAGCGGGACCGGACGAGCGGCGTGTTTAGGAGTTCGTAGTTCTTGCGGATTGGACAATCCGGGCCGAAGAATCCGTCGTCCTCAGCATCCGTGTAGCAGTCCTGCCAACCTTCATGATTCAGAAAAGCGTCCAGCGAAAGGTCGAAGACTACAGCGCTTTGTACGCGGCTGAGGTTGAAGAACGCCAGTCTGGCACTCTCCTCCGGACCGCTGTCGTCCATGAGTCGGGCCTCGAATACTGCGAGGGCTCGGCGCGCGGAGGATCCGGACGGGACCTTCCGCCAGGTCTCAATCAGTTGCCCATCGTTCGCAGCCAGAAGAAAGATCTCACCTGCAGTCGAATCGAAGAGGATTGTGCTGAGATGCTCGAGTAACTCGGCCTTGGTTGTGTAGCGCCCTTCCGGGTCCCTGTCCGGCAAGGCTGTGAGATCCCGGATGACATGCACTAGGGTCGGCTGGCCGCCCCTAGCGAATTGGAGACGATGATACACTTCATCGGTTTCCCATTCTTCGGGACTGCCGCCGAGAGCCTGCCAAATTCGACCGCACAGATGGCTCTTTCCGTCTCCGGCCGTGCCGGTCAGCACGACATTCTGAGACAGCTCCTCTGTGTCGAATATTCCGAGTAGCCGATCCTCAAGAGGATGTTTGAACGAGATCGGCTGGACTCCCGAGCGCTTCGCTGATTTGCGAATGTGCTCATCGAACATGTTGTCATTGCGCGGAATCGGTCCGTATTGACGCAAGAACCTGATCCACCGTTCGGACGCTCTTGTCATGGTTCTCTCCGCTAGGTCAAATTAGGAGCGTGTGTGAGAGTGCCACTAGCCTTGGCGGTCACCGCGATCATCGAAGGGCACATCGGGAAAGTCCCGTCAAAGGGAACAAATCAAACAACCGTCTCGAAGATGCTGGTCGTCCTCGGGTTCCAAGCCTCCTAGGATCTCAACAAGAGGAACGTTCTTGCGCCTTGTGCGATTACGCTCTTGCGAGGCAATCCAATTGGTTCTTATTTCCTCCATGCGTGCCGGCTGCTCCAGCTCGGCGAGAGATTCGTTCTGACACCAGTAGAATTTCTCACCGTAGAGTTCGCTCCTTTCCTCGTATTTCTTCGCGCGCTCGTAGAGTTCAGGGTGCCTCTCTTTCAGCCGCACCCACTCGATCTTCTGTTGATAGAAGCAAAAATAGCACCCGGAGCGAGACCGCCCCCATTCCATGTATGGCGGCAGGCCCAGCCCGGAATCCTCGAGAATGCGGATGATGTCGGCGCGAACAAGTCCGTCGTCCTGAAAGGGGTAGACCGCTGTGATGTTAGGCTTGGTGCTGATGTAACCGACCCGGTTCTCGTCGGCGCGAAGGCCAACGTAGTTGATGACCGGCCCCTCGCCGACGAACTTCTCGAAAGGTTTCAGCTTTAGCATCTTCGTACACCATCGGCGGTGGTTGGACGGCAACATGCCGCCGTAGACCACCAGCCAGTGATCGAACGTGTCCACAGGAGATGTTCTCGCTATCGGCTTGCCAAGAATGGCCGCCAGCCGATCCAGATAGTCATAGGTCTCAGGAAGCTCCTTGTCCGTATCGTGGAAGACGTACTCCATCTCCGGGACTCTATCGCGTATGTAGATCGCCAATGCAGCGCTGTCCTTCCCGCCGGACAAGCTCAGCACATGGCGCATCTCTGCTCCTTGAGGCGGAGAGATCGCTTGGTTGGGAGTCGGCGTTTCCGTCATCGTCCAGTCTCCGTTTTCGCCCTGAGGGGGGCTTCTTGCTCTACGGCATCGAGCGATTCAGGCGCACTCAATTCGCTCCACACCAAGCGTGTCAAGACATCCAGCCTTTGGTGCCGATCTCGGGGCAGCATCTTTTCTAGGCTCCTGAGAGAGATCTGAACGCCTGAGTCGTCCTCGGACCGCGGCTCAATGATCCGAACAAGGTCTGTACCATCGCCTCGCGTCAGGTTCAGGCGAACTGCGGACGGGGTCGGTGCTTCACCGCAGCCGACGAATGCGGTCGCTTCGACCTTCTGAAAGAGTTCTGCTAGGGCGGCGACCTCCTCTCGGAACCGTGCTTCGTCGCCCAATGCCCATCGGTTGGGCGGCTTCGACACAACGAAGCTCGCTAGGGCTTCCGCCCAAGCGTCGTCAGAAAGACCGCGGTCGCAGAGACGCAGAGCAAAGGTTCGGAGGCGCGGCTCTCGCGCCGAGAGCGAAACCCGGGCGGCGCGGGTCGCCAGATGCACTCGATCGAATTTGCCGTTCTGTTCGCCCGCCGCCCGTCCAGTCTGCTTGACAATTCGGGACAGGAGTGAGGGATAAGCTTGACTAAGCTCTTTCTGAGCACCGAGAAACGTGGAAACGAAGCCTTCGACCCGGCTTTCGTCGGGCTGTTGTTGGGGCGAGAAGGGAGCGAAACCGCATGCCTCCGGCAGATCGGAGAACAGCAACGTTACCGGCTCGCGTGCGGACAGGAGCGCGTCTCGTACATCGATTGCGATCTTGCTGAGGGCGGTCGTCCGCCGGGTGTAGTAGGGGAGCTGTGCCCCGAACCGGCAAAGAGGTTGAACCACATCTAGGAGATCAGGGTGGCGTGCGTCGACCTTTCGGGAAAGCGAGGCGGCGAGCTGATTAACGACCTCAAGCCTAACGCCGTCCACCCTGCAGTGCTGAATCTCGAACGTTGCGGGTGCCTTGGTCAGCCGCAGAAAGTCCGATGGACCGAATTCAGGAAGGAAGGTTCCATTCTCATAGATTGCAACCTCGTGACTTCTCGTCCGGAGAATGATGGCGAGAAGCAGTGGACCCAAGCCATCGCGAACGCCGTAGGGACGGCTCTTCAGCGAGGCGAGCAACCCTGTCGCCGGTAGCCGCTCACCGTGCGCGTCGGCAATCTGCTGGACGAGATAATCCAGAGCTGGGCGGAGCCGAAGCGGATCGTCATTAGGGTCGGGCTCGATCACCTTGTAACCGTTCCTGTCTATATGCACTCCACCTTTGGCAATGACGGACAGATACATCGATCTTTCGGGAGGTGACTTCTTGGGGTCGATCCCAAGGAGGCGCTGATTGCTGGCCCGGAACAGGCCTTCGATCAGTCGCATACGGGCTGCCGCGGCAGCGCTGCTGAGCGAGTTGCGATTGAGCAACTCGTTTGTGACCCGTGGCGCGTCCGGATAGAGCTGATCACAGATTCTGGAAACCAAGGCCGAGAGACCGCCGCGCTGTGGTACCTGCACCGGCTTTCCTGCTCGTAGCCATTGAACGTCTCTCGCAGCGCCCCTCCGCAGTCCGGCGATCGTGTCCAAACGGCTGCTCAGCGCACGGCGGGCAATGGCCAGCTGGCGGGCGACTTCCGAAGATGCGTAGGAATCGTGCGCGAGTTCCGGAGTGTTATCCGCCACCCACTGCCAGCACATCACGTCCTGAAGATCTGCCGCTAGACCCACCAATGGGCGAACGACACCGACCAATGCGTCGGGGCGTGTGCTGAAGGGAGTGTCCTTGGCGGCAAGCAGAGCGTTCTCACGCTCCGCGTCGGTATCGGATAGCGCAACAACGATCAGGCCATCCGCCTCCGTCTCTTTCTGGATGGCCTTGGCGAGTTCTCCACTCTCGGCGTAGCGCATCTCGAAGTAACGGAGTGTGCCGTGCTCGACATAGTGTCGGCGAGCCAGAACGGGGTCCACATCCAGAAATGGCTTCAAAGTACTAGCTACGTGCTCGATGGGGCCAACCGCGCGGAGAGCCGTCTCAAAAGCAGACTCTAGGCTGAGACTGGAACTTGGCCACAGGCGATACGCGGTCGATCGACCTCGCCGAAACAAGAGCCCGCGATCAACGACGGCCTGAATAGCCGCGTCGATATCTCGACCGGCGGCCGGAGCGAGAGCGGCGGCGATTGTGCGGTCCGTGGCGAGGAGGTCCTCGGCGTCGAGAAGATTGAGGATTGCGACTACCTTGATGACGCGCTCCTGAAGGAGTCCGAGATCGGCAGCTGAATCGATTGAGGTGACAATTCGCAGCCACTGATTGCGGTAGCTGCCGCCGGCCAGCCGATGGCCGAAAACGGCTCGGAGGTAATCGTAGAATTCGGCAAGGCCGTACCAAACCTCGGGAGCGGCACGGCGCACGGCAAAGGCTTGCACCGCAAACGGTTCGGAAGAGAGCAGAAAGCCGAATAGTGATCGCTCGTGCTGGCCGAACCGCGCGAAGAAACGAACGGCGACTGGCAGTAGCATCGGGTGCAACGGATAGAGCTTCGCAGCGTCAGGAACGGCGGGAGTATATCCGTTGACCCATCCGGCTTCCACGGCTGTGGACGCTGCATCTCGAGCAGCGTCCTGAATCGTCTTGGGTAGCCGACTGGGATTGACATTGAGCGCTCCTGCAACAAGCGCAGTTGTGTGGGCCAAGGGCTGGTCGAAGACGATTTCGTCGAAGCGGCCCGCGACCTTGTCCCACTCGTGCCTCACTGAGGACGGCAGGCGTTCAGCGTAGGCGAGAAAGCTCTGGTGAAGCAGTCCAAGCACGATGAAGGGCCGGTCGCCGCTTCTGGCGGCCATCTCGGCCAGACGTTGGAGTACGAACACGTCTTCGCGTTCGTGGCGTTGTGATGCGTGTTCGAGGAGCTTGCCGAGTTCGTCAATGATCAGCAGCACGCCCGATCGACCGGCATAGGTGCGGACGGAATCGAGAAGCCGCTCCAAGCCGAGTACGTCCCCGTCGACCCCCACCTGTGCAGCTTGCTCGATCGATGTGGCGAGCGCCTTCGGCATGCGTCCGCGGGCTGGCTTTCGTCGACGCAGGCTCGCCGCAATGCCGCGGGCTAGCGCTGGAATGATGCCCTCTCGCGAGCCGGTTATTAGAAAGGGGATTAGCGGGGGCGGATCGAAACAATCGTCGGGCCACCCGACCGCGCCGGCAATGCGGGATACAGCCGCCGGCGACCGATCTTGAAACAGGTGCGCCAAGACAAGAGCGAAGGAGGACTTGCCCACCCCATAGTCACCCGTGATGCGCCAAGCTCGGCGTCCGGAGTTGGCGCGCAGGCCGTCGGCGACCCGTCCGAAGGCTTCGGCCATGTGTGGCGTCACCACATAGTGCTCGAGTGCTGCCAGGTCGTGAAAGTCGCGCTCTAACTGGACAGATCGCAGAAATCGTGACGGAACCCGAAAGAAATCGGAGATCGCGGGGGACTCGTTAGGCATCGACCGGCTCGGCCTTGTAAATATCCGCGAAAGTAACGGGTTTGGCGCCCCTTCTGCGGGAAATCAGACCCTGAACAGCGGAAGGATGGTACAGGAACGGCCTCTCAGTGCCGGATGCGGTGTAGGCCTCCACGTGGGCCCGAACGGCATCTTCCGGCAGCTTTAAGACTTGCCCCGGAGAGCAGGCCCCAAAGGTGACTTCACGTAGGGTCAATGTCTCCTGATTTGCGTGGAACCTCTCCCAGAAGTCGGCAAGGCAGTAATCGAATAGGGATGAGGTGATCTCGGGCTTGGGTTCGTATCGAAAAGCGAAAACTGTCTCCCACCGCCCGCTATCCGCTCTTCTCTCACCCACGGGTTCAAGCAGGGTCAGGTCAACCAGCGGCCCATCAAGAGAGTCCTCGATGCCGACTCTGCTCGATCGACTGGAAAGATAGGTATGAAGAAACGCATCCAGATGTTGCGAAAGAGTAATCGCCGAATGAGAGTGTCCAAGCCTCGCGGATTCGCGCGCAAACGCTGCCAGCGCTTCGGAGCGGGTCAGTTCCGGAAAAGCCCAATGGCTGAGGAGAAAGCGCCAGGCAAAAAGAGCGCGCTCCGAGCGTGCCGACAATTTCCAGTGAAGCAACCAGAGCGTGCGGACGTCTTCGAGGAAAGGGTCGAGACCTTGCGGCCCGAGCACGTCGTGCGCGAATGGCGTCAGCTCAAGGCCCCGCCCGCCGACTGGACGAGCCACGCCAGCTACCTCGGCCCAGAATCGAAGCGCACGCACCATGTTCTTGCCGAGACCCAGCTCAATCATGGCGCCATCCACATCGGCAAACGCGAGCGAATTTTGCTGCAAGAGCCGGTAAGCCTTGGGCAGCCAGGCATGCCGAAACGCAAACGTCTCATGGCCGGAGAATCGAAAGGACGCGCTGTTGGGAGTGCCTGCCACCGAGTAATCGATCATCGCTCTGCCCCCTGAAGGCTCGCCTTTACTGAAGCGACAGCCGCCGTGATCTCTTCGGCGGCGCGATCGATTTCGGCTTCCGTGTTGAACTTGCCGACACCGACCCGCAACGCGCCTTCTTGAAGCTCTTCTGGCAGCGCCATGGCTTGGAGGACGTGAGAGGGCCCATGCGCACCCGAAGCGCAAGCAGACCCGGTCGAAATTGCAACGCTCTTCCGGAGCCGGGCCACGACGGCGTCATTCGGGACCCCCGGAACGGATACATGCAGGTTGCCGCTAAGCCGACAGGATAGGTGGCCGTTAACCGCCAAGTTCGGGATCAAGGCTGTAAGTTTGGACTGAAGGCGGTCGCGCAGCGCCCGGATTCGCGGCTCGTCCACGGCCATCTCGACGCATCGAAGCCGGCAGGCTTCGCCGAAGCCCGCGATGCCAGGGACGTTCGGGGTTCCCTCGGAAGCCCAGATGAGATCAGGGAGTTGGGTCCGCAGGTTTCCGACAGGACTGATCAAGGCACCAACACCCTTGGGGCCGTAGAGCTTGTGAGCGCTGACAACCAGATAGTCGATTCCCCAATCGCGCGCATGCAGCGGGACTCGGCCCGCCGCTTGCGTCGCATCGACCATTATCGCCGCGCCAGACTCTCGGATTCGTAGCGCCACCTCGGGAAGGGGATAGATTGTTCCGACCTCGTTGTTCGCAGCCATCAAGCAAACGAGGTCGACGCCCGCATGAAGCGCAGTTCGCAGGCTGTCGGCTAGGATGCACCCTTGCGTGTCCACCTCGATCCAGCGGGGCTTTACCTGCCCCGTTCGAGCGGCAATGGACACCGCGTCGATGACGGCCTTGTGTTCAACGCTGGTCAGGGCAACACGAAGCGGAGAGCGCCGGCTTCGGGAAATCGCGTGCGCTAGGGCGAGCCGGATTGCCTCGGTCGAGCCGGAAGTGAAGTAGACGTCTCCGGGGGCGGAGCCTGCGAGATCGGCCACAGCCTCGCTTGCCGTGGCGATAAGGGCGTCCGCTGTTTCGCCGAACGCATGATCGATGCTGTTGGCATTTCCGAAGGCGCCGGTCATCGCGTACAGCACCACATCGGCAACACGAGGATCAACCGGCGTCGTCGCATGATGATCGAGATAGATCGGCTGCGAACCGTCGCCAACGGGCGGACGGCTTTGCTTGGGTTCCACATCAACCGGCCGAATTTCGTCCATCAAGCACCACCGGCCGAATTGCCAAGCTGTTCGGGCCACGGCCAATCCGGAGATCGCCCGGCCGCCCCATCGCCATGAGCCACTCCAGAAGCTCGTCTAAGCTGACGCAGCCTGCCTGGCCTCGCAAGACCTTCAACAGGGTAGGCTGGTCAAGTCGGCGATTCCGAGCGGCCTGAACCTGACTGAGTTCACGATCGGTTACGGTCTTTGCAATCGCGGCGATGAACTCTGTGCGCACATGAACCTGCACATCACGCCCACGAGTCACTGCATCTGGGACAAGCACTACCGTGTCGCTCGCGTTTCTGAGTTTCTCTGTATTCGGTCCCAGCCAATCGGAACACCTATCTCGGGCCTCACTATCGAAAATCTACCATAGCCACCAGTGCTCGGGAGACATTCAGGGCCGAGCAACGTTTCCTCCGCTCTGCGCATTGAGACGTCAATTCTCCGCTTGGCGAGGACGTCGGCTAAGAGCTTAGCGCCTCCTGCTGGCACCACAGCTCCGCATCCATCGCCACTTTCAGCCTGGTCGCCTTCAGATGCAGGATCCGCAAGCACTCCAGATCCGCCCGCCCGTGCAGCCCTCTTGCGCGCTACCGTACGTCTGCTGGAACGCCAGCCTCGGAAGCGGCGCCTCGCGGTACGCGAACCTTGCGAACGCCCCCAGCTTACTCAGCAACGAGCCAATCACGTGCCTGCACCGCCCGGCCCGCGGCCCAAAGCTCTCCGAGACGGTGCTCCTCTGCTCCCACTCCCGTTGTGCTCAGCGATCCTTCTCGGGCCTCAACCTGCAAGGCCCTGCTCGCACTCCTCCCGTTCGACAAACCCACCTGCGTTGACTATGTCCTGTCGCTAAGCAGGGACAAGCGCAAGGGAACGATCCGCATAGGAGGGCTCCGATTGATCACGGTGGTCATTCTAATGATGGTCGCTGGCCAGCGTGTCATGAGATGGGCTCCCCCTCTGGGGATGAACGAAACGCGGTTGAGACGGCGGGTGCGCATCGACGGTCCTGCCAGTGTGACAGTGCGGCCACGCTCGAGGTTGCCGTTGGGTGCGGAACGGCTTCGGCGAGATTCGGGTCTTGCAGCACACGGCCCGCTACTCGAACGGCTTGTTGGTGGTGAAGACCATCGTCCTGGCGCGCCTGTGGCGCTCACTGACGAGATGGAAGAGAGTGTTGGTGGCGGCGGCTACCTCCGAAGAGCGCGCCTTGACCACCGCCACCCGGATCCGGTGGACCATCCGCGGGGATTCATCCGCGATCTCCGCCACTCGCCCGTTGGGTCCTCCGCCATTCAGAAGGATCTCGATTTCGAACCGCTTGATTGCGTCGTGCCCTTCGGCGCAGTCCACTGAAGAGGGCGCTTCGACCGAGCCCCCGCCATAGGCGATGCAGGTCAACGTCTCAGAATTCAAACTCGTTCACCGTCAAGGTATTCACTGGCTGCCTCCGAGGGATCTGAAGGCATCGATTGCGGCCACGCAACCGCCTAGCGTGGTCCTGCAGCACGGACAGCCGACAAGCACCTTTCAGCGAATTCCCCCACTTCGTCCGTAAGTTGCCGACATAGTTCGGGGGATATCCATATCTCATTCCACTGCCACGAGTCTCCCGAGTAGCCGAACCCCTTCTTGAATTCCTGCTTGAGGCGATTCACTGCCTTCTTCTTCTGCTCGCTGGGGGTGCCTGCACCGTGCACGATGAGGTTCCTAAGGTCACGCAGGTGTTTCATCCGAGCCCAGGCGCTGTCGGACTCTACGTCGTAGACGCCAGAATTGGTTAGGTACGTACCGAAAGCCTCAATCCCACTGCCCTTGAGGTCGTCCGGGGAGAACCGCAGGCGCTTCAACCTCATGGCCTCGTTTGCGCACTCCCGGAGATGAACCTCAAGAATCGTATGGAGAAGGGTAACGACAGTGTATGCGGCAAACCGTGGCAGCCGGTATTCAGCCTCGTATTCTAGGATTTCCCGACTCACGGAGTACTCTGCCAAGCCGCTGCGAGTGCTTCGGTCGATCTTCCTAAGTTCCGCCTGCTTGCGACGTTCGTACTCTGAGATCGCATCCTCCAGTACCGACAAGAGAGCTTTCACCCCGGAAAGGCGATCATCCGTCTTTATCTCGATGAGGTCAAATCTCACTGGCATAAGAATGCGAAACTCGCCATTGAATCAGCTAGTTGAATCTCTCAACGTAGCACGCGGAACCATCACTCAGACTTATCGTCCGCACCGCGGTGCGCACCCCGAAGGAGAGGTGGATCTGGCAGCCGCTTGAAGAGAGCATGATCAGTGCGCGCAGTCAAGCTAGAGCGCGGGCGAGGGTGCGCGACTTCATTTTGATTTCTCGGACTTTTGGAGGTTCGAAGTGGATCAGTATTGCGCGTGGCGATGTGCGGCGGTGCTACAAGTGCCGATGAGGTCGGGCATTGGGTGCGACTCCCCGTCTGGATCCGGGGTAAGTGGTTTGAAGCTAGAGGAGGGGTGGCTCAGCGCTTGTCGGCAGGCGGTTTGCGGTCACGCGGCGGCCTGTAGCCGTGACTCGGTTCGCCAGGCCCAGAAATCCTCGTAGCGCCCGCCCAAGATGCAGGCGCGCAGGGCGAGGATCCCCTCGGCACCGTCCTTGGTCCAGTACATGCCGGACTGCTTGAGGCGGCCCACGACGCTCTTGCAGCCCGCCTCCACCACGCCAGAGCCGATCTGCAAGCCTTGGGCGCGGAACTCGGCGTAGCGCATGCGTTCGCGGTTGGTGGTGATGTATGGCACGGCCTTGGCGGCTGGCTCGCAGTGGCCCGCATGCGCACGCAGGGTCGCCAGCACACTGTCCAGAGCCCCGGCCTTGAGTTCCTCGCAGCGCGCTTCGGCCCAGACCTCGGCGCTATCCCGGTCGGCGGGGAAGAGGGCCCGGGCGACTTCCCACATCCTTTCCGAGACGTGGAAGAAGTCCACGATCTGAATCGCGCCGGGGAACATCTCTGTGGCTGCGGCCCAGATCCATTTCGCGCCGTCGCCGAGGATGACCCGGCGTGGTGCCTGCGGGAAGCCGCGCCGCTCGGCCTCGCGGCGCAGGCGTTGGGTGAAGGCGGCCGGGGCCGGATCGGTGTCGCGCGCGGCAGCGCTGTCAATCGCCGCCGAATAGCTGACCGAGCCGTGGTCGCAGACCGGCCGGCCGTCTTGGTCGAGCTGATCTGCGGTCCAGATCACGACCAGCTTCGCCTCGCGCGTGCCGGCCGAGCCGTCGGGCTGCTTGCCGGGCCGGCCGACCAGCTCGGCCGGGCGCATCGGCACGCCGGTGCCGTCCACCCCTAGATACATGGTGGCAGCGGCGGGGGGTTCGGCGGCAAACACCGCCGCCCGCTCGGCGGCGGCCACCTCGCGCCCCAGCGCCTCGGCGACGCGCTCGACACGCTTGGCATTGACGCGCACGGCGGCCAACTCGTCCAGCAAGTCGCTGGCGGTCGCGAAGCTGGCCACTGCGGCGGCCGAGCCGGTCATGCGGGTGACGGCCGGGGACAGGCTGGTGGCGGCCATGCCCAGCGCTTGGTCGCGCGGGAACCAGCCCCGCCCGCAGGCACGGCAATGGTAGTAGGCGCGCTCGATGGTGACCGGCCCCAGAGCGGTCTGGAAGGTCTTGGGATGGCGGCCGGCGAAGCGCGCCGGGTGGCCGCAGGAGCAGGGCTGGGTGGGGGACTGGCCGTCGCAGTGGTCGGCGTTCAGACGCCGCTCGACCGCCCGTGCGGCCAACTGCAGGGCGCTGCGCCGCACACAGGTCTCGACCGCCTCGAAGTCGAGTTGGTCGACGGCCCCGGGCGCTACGAGGCGGGCGATCTCGGCTTCCAGCGCGGGGGCGAACTCTTGCTGGCAGGCTTTTTTTAACCGCGCTGGTGCTGGGCTTGAGCTGCGCTTGGCAGAGCTCGGCGCTGACGGCGATCAGGTCCGCGATGAGGCGTCGCAGGCGCTGGCACTCAGCGATCTGGGCCTGGGTGGCCGCGACCTGCTCGGCCGGGATCGAGCGGCTGCGGGTCTTGCCGTTGACCGACCAGGTGAGCAGCCAGTAGGGGCCGTGGCCGCGGTGCTGCTTGTCGGCACAGAAGCACTCGGGTCGGCCGCAGCGGCGGTAGTTCTGCACCAGCGAGCCGGGGCGCAAATCGCCGATGGCGGCCAGCTGGCGGCGGAGTTCGTCGCGGCGGGCGGAGAGGGCGGAGAGATCAGGCGGGCTGGGCATGGAGGGGCTCCTTTTTTGTTAGTGTAAAAAACTAACAACAAAGAGATCCAGAATCCCCCGAACATCGGGCCAATTTCGGTCTCAGGGGCGCTTGGTCGTAGCTTGGACCGCTCAGGCTCACCGCGCTTGGATCGAACGCGTAACCTCAGCCTGCTTATTCCCGGGTGTGCAAAACGAAGTCGTACACCCCGCGGGCGAGAGAGTTGATTACCGGCAACGTTCGTGTGGTGGCGCGGTGACAGCGCCGGAGGCACTGCAATGAAGGGGAGAGGCTTGAGAGCCCGAACCAGGAAGCAGGGCGCCGACACCGATCGCGAGACTCCAGAGGCCGCTCGAGAGCGAATCCGCAAATGAAGAAGCGAGAGCCAGCTGCAGGCCGAGCTCGACTGAAGTTCTGATGGAATCTTAGGCACAAGTCCTTGGCTTTCAATCAGATGTTACTGAGACAAATTCACGATTAGTGCCTACAAGCGGTGCTGGATTGGGTTTGGTGCCGATTCCCGTCAGCAGCTCCATGGCGGCTTGCTGCTCCGCGCTCCGCTGCGTGTCGAGTTCGAATTCGGACTGCCGCGACCGCTCTGGTCGCGTGGCCTCTTCGCGCGAGGCGCTGTCTGATGGTTCCGCCGCCTAGGGCGGGTCCCACCTGGCGGCCGGGCTCGGCCAGGCGGTGGCAATCTGCGGGTAGGCCGTCGTCAGCGTGCGGACGGCGCGCTCGACCGCAGCTATCTCAAATCGCTGTGCTTTCCTGTCGGAAACGCTTTAGAACAGCGACCGTCTCTAGATGACCATTTTGAAGGGCCAACTTCAGTGCGGTCTTCCCGTCGTTTGCCAAGGTGTCGACTGCTGCCCCCGTCTCGAGGAGCGTTCGTACGATTTCCGAATGACCCGTTGCGGATGCAGCATGCAGTGCAGTCCGAATAATCCTCCGCTCGTTTTCGGTGTCTACGGAAGTCGCACTTGGATCGGCACCTGCAAGCAGCAGCGTTCGAACTCCTTCGAGCCAACCCTCCCCTGCCGCCGTGAACAGAGCGGTTCTTGTGATCTTCCTAGTCCCTTCGCTAATCACTTCGAGCGCCTCGGTGTCTGCGCCCCATTCCACCAGCGTCTGTACAACTTCGACGTTTCGCTGCGACACGGCGATATGAAGCGCTGTTCCCGCTACACTGCCCGGTCCGTCTAGTCCGGTCATGGCGGCGTTGGGCTCCGCGCCCGCTTCAAGGAGGACTAGAACGACTCCAAGGTTTCCTGAGTCAACCGCCGTGTGTGATGCGGCCACCACTCCTTGGCTATCTCCATCCTTCGTGATGACGAATGCGTCGGGGTCGGCTCCCGAGCGAAGCAAATCCCTTACGGTTTCCGGATCGCCCCGCATAATGGCGTCATGCAGCTCTTGGTTAGTATCATCTTCCAGCATTATGCCGCGAGAATCCTCCGCTCGTTTTCGGTGTCAACGGATGCTCAAGGGCAGCTGCTAGGATTGAGGAAATGGCTCAGGAATTGCAGAGGATGCAACCCAACAAACGGGAGGGGTGGCTCAGGGAAACGTGGGGCTTGGAAATTGAGTATTCGAACCCTCCGGCTTCGTACCCTATCGAAATCGTGATAAACGGAAAGCGGATCGGCGGGACTGTCCGCCCCGGGGAATTTGGTCGTCATGGAGCTTCCGGGGATTGATGATTTCGAGTGTGACAAAGCGTGTGGGCCAGATGCGTTGGAGATTTGGGAACTCCAAGGATTCGAGTTGGAGCCAGAAGCTGAGCTCGCTGCGAATCACATCAACGCCCGTATTTTTCAGGTTGTAGGAGCATGGGCAGCACGGCAGGAGGCGGAAAGCACTTGAAACCAGAGCCTAAGATGCGGGGGACAATTGGCCGGAGTCATTGCTGTAGATGCATTGGGCTCTTGACGGGTCCGTACACACACACCACCTCCACCCGCGCCACTTCTCAGACCAACTAGCTGGCCTTCGCATGGACAAGCCACGTATAGGATACGCCCAGCGGAAGCGCACGCGGCTGATTGCCGCCGGGTCCGTTGCGGCTGTCACGTTTCTGGCTGTGGCTTGGGCCGTGTCCCGCATCGAGCCAGCGGCACCGGGCGTGGATGCCGCGGTTGTCTTCACGGACACGGTCAAGCGCGGCGAGATGTTGCGGCAGGTTCGCGGTATCGGCACCTTGGTGCCCGAGACCGTGGTCGTGATCGCGGCGAGTGAC
>JAJEHF010000220.1 GCA_022823865.1 Bryobacterales bacterium | reverse complement strand
CCGTGCAGGAGCAAGCCGTGTCCCATTGGCCGGGCACGGGGTTGGAGCGCGTATTCCGCCCTGAGTTCCGCGTGGCGCGCGCGATGCTGAAAGGGCACCAGCAGATCGACACTCAGCCCGACCAACTCACCACGATCCCATCCGAACATGGTCGCAGCGGGCTCGTTGGCATCCCGGATAACGCCTCCGTCATCCACCACCAGGATGGCGTCCGGCGACGCATCGAAAACATCTCTGAGCAGGGTGTCCGTGAGCATGACGCATTGTAGCAACGCAATCGGCAGCGTGCCACACCGAAGTACCTGAAGCGGGAGGACGGCCGGAGGACGCCGCAGGGACCGGCGCCGATCGCGGGACCTCCTCAGAATCGATCTCATGAGGCCCATGGGATCACATCCCGCCCGCGGCCCGCACTTCGCCGGTCCGGCCTTCGTATGCAGCTCCCTCCGACACCCAACTCAGGATTGCGTTCGAGCCGGTCTTCCTCACCAATACCCGCTCGGATTCCGCCTTCGGGCGTCCTCCCGGGCCGGTGCCCAGAGAGCGTTGGACGACAAGCAGCTGCGGGGTGGATGCCGGGCCAGCCAAGTTGCCGAAGACGTACTTGTCGGCTCCGCTGTTGGCCCAACCCATGCCTGCCGCAATCTCATCGAACAAGCCTGCCTTGCGTAGATGCGCCCAGCCGCGTGAGGCGTCCACGTCCAGAGCGATTCCCAGAGTGGAAAAGCGCATCCTGGCGTTCCGAGCATGCGCCGCGACGAGGACCTTCGCGTCCCTCACCGCGCGCGATACCTCGGGTAGATTCGACCAGCCGCACGACGACGAACCCAGATAGACGAGCACGATCTCGTCTTCGGCTCCGGGAGCGGCTACGCTGCCGGGCCGGTACTCCCGCGCCTCGCGCGCCGGCACGGCAAGCTCGATGTCCACCGTGGGGATCAGACCCACAGTGGCAAGGGTCATGCCCGCAACCGATCCCACCGTGAACACCGTACCGGCGATCCATGTCCTTGTCTTGCGAGTCATTGCCCGGCCACCCCCTTCGGCGCGGAGGCCATCCTGGTCAACTGGGAATCATCGAAAGCCCGCACCTCGATCCGGGGGTAGGGATCCTCGTACAGGGCGACATATCCCCCCTCGAAGGGAATGGCTCTCGGCACCTCATCGCCGAGAAAGGCTCCGGCACCGGACTCGGAGTCCAGCAGGTAGCTCTCGATGGAAACCGTCCGTCGAACCATGCTTCCGTGGCCCACCTGAACCAGCAGGTGGCCTTCCGCAACGGGGTGGACCGAGCCCAGAACATCCCATTGAGCGGGGCGACCCTTGCGAATGTAGTTTCGTCCCCTCTGGTTCACCCCTTGATAGACGGGCATTCCAGAAAACGTTTCGAGCTTCGAGGCCCAAACGAGCGAGCCGTCGAGCGAGTCGAAGGCCCGAATCAGCGGGATGGCGCGATGGCCGAGCACCACCAGACCGCGTCTGGCATTCGCGCATGCCAGCGCACCGTCGGCGAGCGCCATCTGTACGAGCCAGTTTTCGTCCTGATAGCCTCCTCCGAAGGCAGGGGCAACCGAGTCGGTCCCGAAGATCGGCAGTTGATGGACGAGCGTGTTCGCGTCCTGGCGATAGCCGTTGACAAAGACTCGCCCGTCGCGCATCGAGCAGATCGCGCGGGGGCCGACCGGGGCCTCGATTGTCTGGGTCGCGCTCCATCCTTGCTCGGTGGGCGCGAACACCTTGACGCGTAGATCACGCGACGCGACCAGAATCCGTCCGTCACCGAGCAGTTCGATGCCGATCGCGTGCCGAAGTTCGGACGGTCCGTCTCCGAACCCGCCGAATCTGTGGAGGAAGCGGCCGGCAAAATCGAACGCGCGCACCTCTTGAGCTTGCTCGTCGAGAACGTAGACAAGACCGGCGGTGTCGACCGCTACATCGGCCAGACTTCCGAAGACCGTGGGATCCGAACGTTCCGAATGATCCATCCCCGCGCTGCCGATTGCCACGACAAGGCGGGCGTTTCGGATCGCGTCGCGCGCGGCGGTCCACTTCGCCAGCCGTGCGGGTGCCATGTCCCCCGGAACGCTATCGCGCGTGATCGACGTAGCTCCCTCGCTCCCGGGAATCCGACCGGGCAGCGGATGCACGCTTTCGTTGTTCCTTGGGCCGTCACAGGCGCCCGCCGCGAACCCAAGCGCAGCCACGCTCAGGAGTACTGGGAAGAGTCGGGGTGGTGGTAGGAATCGAGTTTTCATTTTGGCCTCACAATCACTTGGACTGGGTTTGAACGGGATGCGGCTCCGAAGTAGCCGAAGATGCCTTCATCGCCGCTGAGCCCGAAGCTGGGCCAAGGGCGGATCACCAGACGGTCGTAGCGGAGCCGGGCGAAGCGGGCGAAGTTCTCGTCGAAGCCGACGAGGTGGAGGTCGAGGCGGAATTCGGGAGGCCGCCAAGCGTTCTGGGGCGAACTGGAACCATAGCCCCAGACCGTGATGCGAGCGCGATCAGCCTCCGGGTTCAGCTCCCTGGGCGCGAGGCGCTTTATCCATCTGGGCTCCTCGCTCAAGTCGCCTGTGCTGTCCACGACGACCTGCAAGATGTTGGCGGCTTCCGCTACGATGAACTCCACCCCGGCAGGAGTCTCGTATCGTACATCGACGCCGAACGTGTCACCGGTTGGCGTGGCAACGAACTGCACCGATGGCTCGACGAGCACCGGAGCGGAAGGGACGGTGGTGGCTCCCGAGAAGGCGCCGAGTTCCGTGGTGCCCGACAGGGTGTAGCGGCCGCCCACCTCGATTGGCTCTGGAAGCTGGGCGCGCAAGCATGATACAGGCCCCTTCCAGGCCACCGACCCGGATATCAGATTGCACGCCCAAAGACCCTCTGGCGTATGCGAGTCCGGACCCTGCGAGAAGGTGGCCGTCCATCCCGGACCGGACAGTTGGGCACCGACCACCGGCGGACCGGCCAGGGTGTCGCGGTGCGGGTAGGTCACAAGCAAGGTGGCGGTGTCGAATCCCGCACTGATCACGGCGGCGACCGCTATGACGTCTTCGTCAGGGACGAAGACTTCCGTCGGATGCGTGTAGTCGCACGCGCCCGCAGCCACGGCGGCGCCAAGTGCCGTCAATGCGGCGATGAGGTGCGCAGGGCCGTGCCCACGGCGCTTGGCCCCGCGGCCCGTAGCCCTGTCTATCGAATTGTCATGCATGACGAGATCCTCTCTCAATCGGTTGGTAGGTCCCTAGAATCGGAATTCGAGACCCAGGAACGGGAGCATTGGAAGCTGTGGCGCGTACACGCGCTCGGTCACGCCGTCCCTGCGCTCCTCGGGCGCGACGCCAACGACGTTGGGAAGGCTGAAGAGATTGGCGATGGAGGCGAAAGGCGTCAGCGTTCCGCCGCCGAACCAGTCCACGTCCTTCGAGCCGCGCCAGCCCACGTCGATTCGCAGGTAGGGCGGCAGCGTCGCCGAGTTGTAGTCTCCTGCGAAGTTCAGGACATCGTCGTAGAGACCACCCGCGCGCGCATCGGGGGACTGGTAGGCGACGAAAGGCAAGAAGGCCACGATGGGCGTCGTCGGCTGTCCGCTGCGTGCAGAAAAGCGCACCGACCAGGTCGAGCCGCCACGTTGCAGGCTCGCACTCAACTCCCCTTCGTGATCCCTGTGGAATCGGGGTGTATAGGTGCGGCCGCCGACGGTTCGGGTCACTTTGGCCCAGCGGTAGCTGCCGATCACGGTTGCCCCACCGCCAGCCGGAGCCCAGCTCCAAGTGGACTCCAGCCCCTTGGCCGTGCCGCTTCCCAGCTCGCGCCTGGACGGCTCGACGAGCATGAGCGATTCGATGGGATTGTTGTTCAAGGCGGGAAGACGAAGATTGTCCATCCGCCGGGCGAAGGCTTCCACCCGAACGCGCACGCCGTGGGTGCCGCCCTCCCAGCCGCCGGACACTTCGGAGTTCCTTAGAAGCGGACGCTCTTGGACCGGAGCCAAGAGGTCGTAGGCCAGATAGCTCGACGAGACCGGTTCTTCGCTGCGGATCGACGACAGCGCTTGATGTGAGCGGCTGGCGGAAAGCCAAGCCCTCCAACGAGGCCGTTGGTACGACAGCTCCGCGAAGGGCGACAGCGCCCCCTCGACGCCGAAGAAGTGGTCGGCGCGAAGGCCCCCTCCAACCGCGAGCCCGCCGCCCATGGTTGCCTTCACGCTGCCGAACGCGGCGATCCTCGTCGCCGCGGGCGCAAGATCGAAAGCCTCGAAGAGGTCGTGCGGGTCGCTACCGTCCCACTCACTGCCGACGGCGCTGTGTGACGCCTCGAAACGAGTCGCCTGCACGCCCCCGTCTAGCGTCAGGTCGCCGGACTGCCGCCGGAGCCGCACTTCGGCCCGGTACTCGCCCATCATGCCGCGCACGACCGAGGAGGTGTCGGCGTCAATCGCCTTGCCCTGAAACACCGTGTAGTCGCCCGAGAACCGGCTGTGCCCGACGCTCAGATCGACCAGGGTGGCCGAGCCAAGCCGGTCCCGGTAGTGTGCGGCCAGTGCCATGTTCCCCCAAATCGCCCTTGAGGCCCGGCCAAGCGCTGCGTCTCCCTCGGGGACTTCTTCGGGCCTCGAATCGAGGCCCTCGTCGTTCCAGTAGCCCGTCAGCGAGAGTCGGCGAACCCCACCGAGATCCTTCGTGAACTTTCCATGAACGTCGCCGAAGGAGTACGGCACCGTGGAGTTGTCCAGAATCGTTCCCAGTCCGGCCGTAAGCAGGTCGATGTATGAGCGTCTGGCGTCCACGAGGAACGACGCCGACCGACCCACCGGTCCCTCGGCGGACATGCGGAGCGAGGCGATCCCCAATGAGCCGCTTGAGCGGAAGCTGTCCCGCGCCCCATCCCGGGTGGCCACGTCGATGGCACCCGAGAGCGACCCCACCGCCAGCGCTTCGCTCGACGATCCCGTGAGCAGAGTCACCCGATTGACGGCCTCGGCGTTGAGCGCCGCCACGAATCCCCCGACGTGGAACGGGTTGAAGATCCGCACTCCGTCCAGGAAGACCGGCGTGCCTTCGCTCGCCCCGCCCCGAATGAACGGTGCCGCCACCCAGTCGGACGCCGGCGACGCGGCGGGGGAAAGAGCCGTGGCGCGGAGTACATCCGTTTCCAGCACCACGGGCTGTGCGCGCACCAATTCCCGGTCCACCACGAAGGCTCCCGGAGACGACGACAACGGGTCGGCCGCCCGTCGTGCGTTGACGCGTATCTCCTCAAGCGCGATCGGCTGCGCTCGAAGCAGGATCGTGAGTTCACCGTCCAAAGCCTGCGTCAATTCCATACGCCAAGGCGCGTATCCGAAGGCATCCACGGTGAGGATGCCGATGGCATCGCCAGCATCGAGTCCCGCCATCGTAAAGGCGCCGAATCTGTCAGTGACCGTTTCCCTTGGTGGAACCTCGGGGATCTCGACCGTCACTCGCGCGAATGCGACCGGCTCCAGGTCCGTACTGTCCCGGACCACTCCGGTCACCACCGCCTGCTGCAAGGCAACCGCCACCACTGTTGCTGCTACGCTGATCATTTGTTCTTTCCTTTCATTCTTCCCTGTCTCCTACCTTGGTTCGGTCGAACCAGGGGGCGGCAGGCCAGCCCGCGCCCACCACCCCCCGTTTCGGGGCGGATCCTACTCGTCGTCGTCTCCTGAGCCGTTGCCGCCGCCCGGCAGCTTCTGACCGCACGCGTACGTCGCGCACTCGTCGTCGCCGACCCAGTCGCAACCGGTGAGGTATCCCGGGTTCATGACGCACTCGTCACTGGCCCAGAACTTCCACCAAGGAGCCGGATCGCACTCGTCCTGCTCGCAGGTCTCCTCGGTCTGCGCGTAGACGGGCGCAGGCCCAACGGTCCCGCCCACGGCCACACCCGTAGCGAAGAGCGTGGCCAGTGCAAGGAAGGAAAGCACCCTCGTCATCGGAATCCTCCTGTTCTGAGGGTTGGTTGTGATGGCCGCGAAGGACTGCGGCCGATGGGCGCAACAACGTTCGGGCTTTTTCGCGGAGTCGAATAGAGTGCTGGACACCCCGCTCAATGCGGAATCTTCCCCCCCTAGTAGGGGGTTAATCGGAAAGCGGTCGCCGTCAGACACGGCTTCACGTGTCGGTCGCCCGATGACTCGCAGGGAGCCGGGACAGCGTCGCCCGCAACGCAATCCCACAGCGACCTGCCCGCCATCGCGACCGCGGGGTTGTTTGCCACATCGCTGGCGGAGCCCCCTTCCGAGCGGCGAACGCTGTCGAACATCTCTGAAGGCCAACGGACTTCAAGGCATTCTCTGTGGGTTGACTTCCCTCCACGCGGCCCTTCACCGTTTCGGGCATGGAGACGACGAAGCAACGGTTCGACCTCACGGAGGGCAGAGCGGTCCCCGGTCTCAGGGAGCGCGCAGAAGGGTTGAAGCCCTTCGGCTGGAAAGGACGCCGCGCCGAATGGATCGCGCTCGCCTGCTGCCACGGCGGCGTGTTCACCCGCGTGCAGTGGACGGGCTTCCTCGGGTGCCACCACGAAAAGGTGGGCCGCGCCGTTCGCAAGCTCGTCGCCCAGGGCGGGGCCATCGAGGAGAAGCCGCCCGGCATCAAAGGCATCGGACGG
>JAJEHF010000162.1 GCA_022823865.1 Bryobacterales bacterium | reverse complement strand
CCCCTGCCGGGCGCTGCGAAGAGCGGTCCAGCGCCCTTCGCGCAGGCCCTTGCAACTCCAGCGACAGGCTGCCCTAGTTGCACGAGCAACGATCCGGTCCCATCAGACGAGTCACGTATCGACAAAAAAATGTACCTGTCTTCCGGGGCGACGTGCAGTTTCCCGATGATGCCGGTTTGATAGCCGGCTCGCTTGAGGACGTTCGGAATCGTGGCGTTGTGCAGGCGCGGGTGCAGGCTGAAGTCGGAGGCATTGGTCAGCCCGAACTGCCCATTGCTGTGCACATAAAGGCCCGTGAACATTGCGCTGCGGGAGGGGCTGCACGACGCTTGCGCCACGTAGGCGACGTCGAACTGGACGCCGCTGGCAGCGAGGGCGTCGAGGTTCGGAGTTTCGATGACGCTTTCGCCGTAAGCGCCTAGTTGAAGACCGAGATCATCGGCCGTGATGAGCAGGACGTTGAGCCGCGACGGTGCTTCGGCTGGCTCGCGCGTGCAGCCGATCGGTCCGAGCAGCAGGATTGCCGCAGCGATCTGTCCTGCCGCTGCCAAGGCTCGCGAATGCCGTTGATCTTGCACGTGGGATCCTCCGTAAGGTGATGGTGACGTGAGCCGCCCGCTCCGAGCGCTCGCCCGTCTGCCCCACATCCTACAGCGATTCGATGTTGCTGCGCTGGTAGAGAGAACCCGGCTTTCGAGTCCGCCAAGATACGGCACCGGCGACGAACGAGGCATTGAAGTTCTCTAGTTCGCCCCCGGTCATCCGGTGGCCCCGGACGGCCGCGGCGACCGGCTTGATGCTAGGGCCGGGTTGGGCGCCCATGGATCACTCCCTCCATCGAAGACTCCAGCTGCACGGCGACTGCAATCCCAACGGGGCGAGGCCCTTCCGGACGCCTCTTCAGGCCGCACCAGTCGGCAGGGATGTGCACGTCGCGCAGTGCCGAAAAAGTGGCAAGCGCGTCCAGCCCGAGAGGCTTTGGGGCCGCTTCGGCAGCACCAGGGGAATCGCGAGGTCGCTTCCGTTGGACTAGACTGATTCCGTCATGTTCCGAGCGATTCGCTTCGGGTTGGTGCTCGCCGGACTGCTGCTCTTCGGCAACCTCTCCGACCTCGGGGCGCAATTCCCTGCCCAGGGACCCAGACTGCCCGGTGACACCTCGGGCAACGCCCCGCTTCGCCGCAGTGTTCCCCGACCGGGGGCCAACATCGCTGCGACCGTGCGCACCGCGTTGTTCTCGCGGAACTGGGCAGACCGTGACCGAGCGCTACGCTTCTTGGTCAAGCGCAACAAGAAGGACGTCATTCCGGCTCTCATCACGGCGCTACGTGTACTGCCCGACGCTGACGGCCGGCTTCTGGACGCGCTCCAAAGACTCGCAGGAGTCGAGATCCCGCGCGACTGGAACGCGTGGATGGAGTGGCTGGAGGAGCACGCCGAGATCCGGCCCTACCGGGACTTCGTTTCCTTCAAGGCAGACCTCCTCGCCGGGGTAGACAGCAGCTTCCGCGGCTTCCTCTACCCGGGCGTGAGGCACGAGATCCGTATCGAGGAGATCGTCTGGGGAGGGGTCAAGAAGGATGGGATCCCCGCGCTGGTGAACGCCAAACAGATCCCGGCCGGTGAAGCGACCTACCTCACCGACCGGGAACTGGTCTTCGGGGTCAGCATCAACGGCGACTCGCGCGCATATCCGCTCCGCATCCTCGACTGGCACGAGATGTTTAACGACGTCGTAGGCGGCGTCCCGGTGTCCCTCGCCTACTGCACGCTGTGCGGCTCGGGCATCCTCTTCGATAGCCGGGTCCACGACCGCCGCAAGCCTTTCGTCTTCGGCTCTTCCGGCCTTCTGTATCGGTCGAACAAGCTCATGTATGACACCCAGACGAAGTCGCTCTGGAATCAATTCACCGGGCGGCCCGTGGTGGGGAAACTGGCTAAGTCCGGCATCGAACTCAAGGTCTTGCCGGTGGTGATCACGAGCTGGCAGGACTGGCTCGCCGCCCATCCGGACACCACGGCACTCTCCCTCGAGACCGGCTTCGAGCGAGACTATCGGCCCGGACAGGCGTATAGCGAGTACTTTGCAAGCCCCGATCTGATGTTTCCCGTGGTGATCCGAGATCGTCGGCTTGCGCCGAAGGACCGTATCTTCGTGCTGCGGGACGGAGCCAACGAAATGGCCTGGGCGCTCTCGCTCTTCAAAGGCGGCGCCGTCATCCACGACACGGTGGGACCGCGTGATGTGGTCCTCATCGGTAATGCCCAAACAGAGACGGTCCGCGCCTACGAATCGGGAGGACGGACGTTTGTCGCGACCGAGGAGGATCCGTCTCGGGTGACGAGCGACGGGACGCCATGGACCGTCACCGAGGCCTCCCTTACCGGCCCGGGCGGCGAGAGCCTCGCCCGGCTCCCCGGGCATGTCGCCTACTGGTTCGCTTGGCAGAGCTACAAGGCCGGCAAGCCGGCCCGGGTGGAATAGCAGCTCACCACGGCCGAGCGGGACGGGTCGCCCTCTCGATTCGCGGCACTCGTCCTGCCCCTAGTCCACGTTGCCGCGGCTGCCCGCAAATGGCTGTGCTCACAGGGCCGCGAACTGGCGCCCTTACCTAGACCCCTCCCTCGCTCGCGTCAGGGCTCCGCGACATGGGCGATCCTGGCGCTACCCTGTGAACAGGCATGCAACTTGGATTCGTAAGCGCCATCCTGCCGGAAGTCTCCCTACACGAGATCTGTCGGATCGGTGCAGCAGAGGGCTATGACTGCATCGAGGTGATGTGCTGGCCACCCGGCAAGGCCGAGCGCCGGTACGCCGGCGTTACCCACATCGACACTGCCACCCTAGACAATGCCGGCATCGACAGCATCAATGACTCGCTTGATCGTCATCAAATCCAGATCAGCGGCCTTGGATACTATCCCAATCCCCTCTCGCCGGACAGCGAAGAGGCCCGTGTCGCGCAAGACCACATCCGCTCTGTAATCCGCGCCGCTCGCGCGCTTGGCCTGTCCACTGTGAACACGTTCGTCGGCCGCGACTGGACTCTGTCCGTAGAAGAGAACTGGCCGCGTTTCTTGCAGGTCTGGCGGCAATTGGTTGCCTACGCCGAGGATCACGACGTCCGGATCGGAATCGAGAACTGTCCGATGATCTTCACTCGCGACGAATGGCCGGGGGGCAAGAATCTTGCCTGCTCGCCCGCCATCTGGCGCCGTATGTTCGAGGACATCCCCAGCCCTTCGTTCGGACTCAACTACGATCCTTCGCATCCGACCTGGATGCAGATGGACGCAATCGCCCCGTTGCGCGACTTCAGCGACCGCATCTTCCACGTTCACGCCAAGGACGTGCGGGTGGACCGGAAGCTGCTCGACGACGTCGGCATCTTGGCGTATCCCCTCCAGTTCCACACGCCCAAGCTCCCCGGGCTAGGCGACGTCGATTGGGGGCAGTTCTTCTCAGTCCTGACGTCGACCGGCTACGACGGCCCGGTTTGCGTGGAGGTGGAGGATCGCGCTTACGAGGGTTCGCTGGAAGATCGCAAGCTCTCGCTCCGGCAAAGCGCCCGCTTCTTGCGGCAGTACATTCCGGACCGCGGGGGACTATAGGCGCAGCTAGCTGCGCTGGCCGCCGGCCGGTTCCGCATCGATCAGCGAGAAGTCAGCAATGGTGGACAGAGCCTTCAGCATGCCCGCCAAGAACACCAAGCGATTGCGACGCACAGCCTCGTCCTCGGCCATCACGAGGACATCGTCAAAATAGCGGTCCAAGGCCGGCCGCAGCGTAGCGATCGCTCGCAGCGAGGTCGCGTAGTCACGCTTGGCATTGCACTCGGCAATCTTTGCCCCAACGGGTTGCAGCGAGGCGTGCAGGTCCATCTCTGCCCCGCCCTCCAGCAGAGCGAGATCCAAGCTCGCGCCGTCCAGCGATGGTGCCGTTCCGGATTGCTCCAAGATGTTGCGGATCCGCTTGAAGCTGACCGCCAGAGCCTCGAAGTCGGGGGTGTGGCGAACTTCGGCCAAGGCTCGCGCCCGTGCCAGTACGTCGACGGGCACGGCGTCGGAAGCAGCCAAGACGGCATCTGCGGAATCCGCGCCAAAGCCGCCCGATTCCTGCAGCCAGAAGCGCAGACGATCCAAGAAGAAATCTCGCAGCTTTGGCGCATTGGCGCCGGCGGACGCGGTCTCGACCAACCGGTCTAGCGAGATCGCCAGAGAACCTTCCAGGACGATGCGTATCGCGCCGAAGGCCGCCCGGCGCAGTGCCAGCGGATCTTTCGATCCGGTAGGCATCAGGCCGATCCGAAACATCCCGCCGAGAGTCGTCAGCCTGTCGCCTAGCGACACCAGCTGCCCGACCAGCGATCGCGGGATTGGACCCGCGCCGCCCGCAGGCAGGTAATGGTCGTAAATCGCGTCAGCCACCTCTTGAGGCTCTCCCTGCGCGGCTGCGTAGAGACCCCCGATCTTCCCTTGAAGTTCCGGGAACTCGCCCACCATCTCGGTCGTTAGGTCGGTCTTTGCCAGGCGCACAGCACGCAGAGCGCTGTTCGCGTCGCTTGCGTTGACGGAAAGAGCTTCGCCCAGGCGCGCTACTGCTTCGACGTTGCTCTCGGTCTTGGACCAGTAACTGCCCAGCGAGGCTTGGAACGTGACTGCCTTCAGTTCTTCCAGGCGATCTGGCAGCGAACTCCTCTGGTCAAACTCCCAGAAGAAGCGGGCGTCATTGAATCTGGCCCGCAGGACGCGCTCGTGACCCCTGCGGATCACGCCATCGATGTCGCTGCCAGAGTTCGCGATAGCCACGAAGCGATTCGCCATCGCACCTGAGCTGTCCTCAACGGCGAAGTACTTCTGATGGACGAGCATGACCGTCTCGAGCACCTCCTCGGGAAGGTCCAGATAGCTCTCGTCAAAGCTCCCCAAGACCGCCGTCGGATGCTCCGTCTCGAATACCAACGTCCGCAGCAACCGTTCGTTGCGCCGCAGTTCGTAGCCGGCTGGCAACAGCGCCTCGGCGTCGGCGACGATCTTCGACGCCCTGCCTTCGGCGGAAAGCAGCACGGCATTTGCGCGCAAGCCAGACCGATACTCTTCGGCCGAGTTGACGGTGATCGGCCCGGAACCGAGCCGCCGGTGGCCCCAAGTGACATTGCCGGACTTGACCCCGGCGAACTCAACGGGCACGATATCGCCATCGAGCAGCGCCACTAGCCAGCGAATCGGCCGGATAAATCGAGGACTGCCCTTGCCCATCCAGTACATGCTTCGCGGAAAGCGCACGCCGAGCACGATGTCCGGCAGCACGCTGGCCAGCAGGTCGTACGTTCGCTGGCCGGCGATGGTGCGCCGCACGGTGAGCTTGCCGTCATCTCCTAGTTCAAGCTCCTCGACCACAACGCCCGCTTTGCGTGCGAATCCCAGCGCCGCGCGGGTGGGGTTCCCGTCGGGATCGAACGCGATCTGCTTCGACGGTCCCGCCAAAGTCTCGGTCCGGTCGCGCTGCCGATCGGGCAGACCCTCCGCAACCAGCGCCAAGCGGCGCGGCGTGGCATCGACCGAGATTCGCCCGCCGCACTCGAGGTCGAGCTCGCGCAGGACCGCCCGGAAGCCTTTTTCCAAGTCCCGCATCGCCCCCGGCACCAAGCGAGCCGGGATCTCCTCGGTGCCGACTTCGAGAAGCAGGTCGCTCACGCTGCCTCCCCAGCCAAGTGCTGCCGTTGGTCGACCCACGCCTTGGCGACCGCAACCGCCAAGTTGCGCACTCGCTGGATCACTTGGGCGCGCTCGGTGACGCTGATCGCGCCCCGGGCCTGCAGCGTGTTGAACAAGTGCGAGCACTTCAAGGTCTGGTCGAACGCGGCCAGCAGCGGGAAACGCCGCCGTTCCAACGGCGCTAGTTCACTCGCATAGCGCTCCAGGAGCCGCTTGCACTCGGCTTCGTGCAAGTTGAACTCGTCCCAGACGAAGCTGACATCAGCCTCCTCGAAGTTGTACGCGGAGTACTGCTCCTCGTCGGCCAGCCTCACGTCGGCATAGGTCCAGCGGTCGTTCCACCGGATGTCGTAAACGCTCTCGACGTCCTGGATGAACGCAGCCAAGCGCTCCAGGCCATAGGTGAGCTCGGCGGGAACGACGTCCAAGTCCAATCCGCCGCACTGTTGGAAGTAGGTGAACTGCGTGATCTCGAGGCCGTCCAGCATGACCTGCCAGCCCACGCCCCAGGCCCCCAGCGTCGGCGACTCCCAATTGTCCTCTTCCAATTTGCAATCGTGCTGCGAGAGGTCAATCCCGATCTCCTCCAAGCTCTTCAGATAGAGATCGACGACGTCTTCCGGCGCGGGCTTTAGGATCACCTGCAGTTGCATGTGCTTGTACAAGCGGTTGGGGTTTTCGCCGTACCGCCCATCCGCCGGACGGCGGCTGGGCTGCACGTAGGCAACCTTGTAGGGCTCGCTGCCCAGCACGCGCAAGAAAGTCTCCGGGCACATCGTCCCTGCGCCGACCTCGCAGTCGAACGGCTCTTGGATGATGCAGCCCTGGCTGGCCCAGTACGCCTTCAGGCGCATCACGATCTCTTGGAACGTCAGCATGGGAGCTCCACGCGCCTCAGGCAGAGGCTGCACCAACTCCGGGTCGGAGTGCCGGGCTCAAGATTTGAGAATAGCACTCGATAGGATTCCGAGGGCTCGGCCTAGACGGCCCAGACTACGGCGTTCGGAGCGAGCACGGATCGCATTAACATGCAATCCGCGTGGACACCGACCCGCCGCCACCGCCGAGGAAGGAATGGCGCAACCCGCCGGGCGCTACGGACTCCTCTTCAGCGTCTGGCGCTCCGTGCGCTTCCACAGCCACCGCTACCAGTTCTACGTCGGAGTCGAATCGGCAATCAACTTCGAAATCGTCGTCCTAGGTTCGGTCCCGCTAGCGAAATCGCTGAGCGAAAGCCTGCCCGTGGCTGTCGGCGTCTGGACCGCTTTCATGATCGTGCCGCTGGCCTCGCTGAGCCTCGTGTGCGTGCTGTGCTCCAAGGCGGCCTTGCACAACGAACTGGTCCGAAGCGAGGACCGGGGCGGCATGCGTTGGAACTGAAGTTCCACAAGCGCGTGTGCATGAACCTGCCGCGCATCGACAGCCAGCCTAGCGGGAGCCTGAACCCCGACGCCCGGCCACGAAGCTAGCGAACCGTATTCGCGCGGCCCTCGATCACGAGGCCCCGCCCGACCGCCTGCAAGGCCCGGGCGACCGAGCCGATATGGGAGCGGCGGCCCGGATCGGTCAGGCGGCCCACGGTTGTGTCGGACAGCCCGAGCCGTTCCGCCAGGGCGCTCTTGGTGATTCCTTGGTCCCGCATGGCGGAATACAGCTCCAGCTTGGCCGCCGTCACCGGGTCGACCGCCACGATCTCCTGCCCGTCCAGCACCGGACTTGGTACCGGGATGGCCTTGCGGTCCTCCACGTACCCCGCCAGCATGACTGACAGCGCCTCCACGGCCGCCTCCAGCGCCTCGGCGCGGCTGTACCCACTGGTCAGCGCGCCCGGAACATCCGGGAAGGACACCACCAGCTCGTTGCCCTCATGGGGGATGATTTGACACGGATACGCGTATCGCACTAGAAATCCTCCTTACCTATTCCCAGTTCCTTGAGCATGGCGGCCAGAAGGCCCCTGCCTATCTCCGACCGCTTGACGAAAGTCGCCTTGCCCCCCAGGTACAGGCGGCCGTGGCTGCCCTTGCCCTCGGACCTGTCGAACCGGAATTCCAGACCGGCGTTCCTCGCGTACCGCTTGGCACGCCTGACGAACTCCGCTCCGTTCATGTTCATAGGATACCCGATATTCCCTGCCTTGTTCAGCTTTTTTGGGGAGAAACTCAGAATAAATGCTAATAAATAAGGATCTCTGGCAGCGTGCGGGGATGCGCGCACCTCCCCGGATTGATGGCGATCCCAACTCGGTCGAATCCGGACAGATCGCGAAGCGGAAGCAGCCCAGCACCGAGACTCGGCGGGGAAGCGTGCCGCGCAGCAAGCCCGTCGAGTACCCACTGCCCGGTACTGTCCCTGACGCGCCCGAAAACATCGCCCGCTCGATCTTCGCGGTCTCGCCCAAGGAGGGTTGGCGCTATCTCAAGGACCGGCCTTCGGCGCGTCGGGGCGACTGACGGACACCGCATGCGGGCGGGGCCTATTCACTGGCCGACCGCCTACCTAGCCGAGTATCCGAGGCGATTTCGCGAATCAGGATCGCGCGTCAACGACCCAGGAGCTACGCCGAGCGCAGCGGCCACGGCCGGACGCACCAGCCTGTCCGTCGGATCCGTGTTGGGGAATCCCAGCCGGTCATTGACGTAGATTTCCCAAGCCCCCTCGCGAACAGAGAATTCGGCCGGGAATTCCGGCTCCGCCATGACCGCAGCGTTGAACTCGCGGGCACGCCGCAGCGCCTCGTGAAAGCGATCTTCCAGCGAGCCTTCCAAGCCGCTGCGAACACTGGTCAACAGGCCCAGGCCGGGAGGGTTGAGGTTGACGGAAAAGGTGTCCCGCTTGCCGGCGATCAGGATTCCCGGCCCGCCGGGCATGTGGGCGTAGTCTGCCAGGTCCACCCAATCGGCCGGATGGTCGTCGGCCTTGCGCCAGCGGTCGAAGATCACCAAGAACTGGTCAAGGTCGGGGTCGGGCGGGCAGTCAAGCAACAGCTTGACATCAATCCTCTGCAAGTTTGATTGCATGCGGTCGGCCAGGCCTAGAAATCCGTCGCCTGCGAATACACGCCCTGTGCCGCCTCGATGAACAGGGTCGCTTCTTCAACGCGCAGCCGGGCCCGTTCCGAATCCTCGCTCGGGCCTTCTTGCGCCGTGCGCATGAAGTTGTCGGCAAACGGCCTATAAAAGCTGTCGGTGTCGTAGAAGTGCTTGCGAAATTCCTCAACCGTGTCGTAGCGGTCCGAGAGCCACAGCCCCTTCGTGAACAGAAGCGCGTCGGCGGCCTTCTTGCAGGCCTCGAACGCCTTGGCTGACGCGTCGCCGAAGCGATCCCGTTCCAGGTCCAAGGTGGACTCGAAGTGGATCCGGTCGGCGTCCTCGAGCAAGAACTCCGCTTGATCGACAACCTCGCCCGCGCACTCGCCGACACCGATCGAGCGCTTGTACTGCCACGGCTGGCGGATATCGCGATAGAAGTCGGGCGACTCCTCGAACGTGGGCAGCTCCATGAACTCGGCCAGCTCTTGCTTGACGCGCGTCTTGCCGAGGCGGGCCACCACGTCGCTCAACGTCTCGTCGCCGCGCTTCTCGCGGTTGTAGAACTCCGTCACCCTGACGATGGCCTTGTCCACGTTTTGCGACGGGATCTTGCCGACGGCGAGGCCGTACGACTCGGCATTGTTGCGCGTCGAGCCGCCCAGCGTGACTTGGAACACCGGCGCGGTGTCGTTCTTCTTGCGCTGGACAGAGCCAAAGAATCCGATGTCGGCGATGTGGTGCTGGCCGCAAGAATTGAAGCAACCGCTGATCTTGATCTTGAGATCGGAGCGGTGCGCAATCGCGCTCATGCCGTTGCCGAACTCCTTCCTCAGGTGCGCCGCCAAGCCCCGCGAAGCCGTGATGCCGAGCTTGCAAGAATCGGTTCCCGGGCAGGCAACGACATCCTTGAGCCGGCCCGCCCCGGTCTCGGCAAGGCCGATCTCCGCCAGGTCGGCGAACAAGCCCGGCAGGTCCGCGTTAGAAACCCACTGCAGCAGCAGGTTCTGGTCGACGGTGGTGCGCAAAGTGTCCTTGACATACTGCCGCGAGAGATCCGCCAGCTGCCGCGCCTGTAGCGAGGTGATATCGCCGAGGGGCAAATAGATGTCCACCATCGAATAGCCATCCTGACTCTGCGGATGCACGTTGAGTTCGAGCCACTCGGCGAACTGCGGGGTCTGGCTGCCGCCCGCATCGAGCCGCGAAGGGGGCTTCAACGGTTCGTCGCGGAGCTGCTCCAGCGCCAGCTGGAGCTCGCCCTCCCACCTCGGGTCGGCCGACAGCCGTTCGCGCTCCTCTTCGACCAGCCGCTTGAATTCGTCGATCCCCTGCTTGGCGATCAGGAACTTCATGCGCGCCTTGGCGCGGTTCTTCTTCTCTCCCAGCCTCGCGAACACGCGCGAGATCGCCTGCGCCAAGGGCAGCATCTGGTCGGCCGGCATGAATTCGCTGTAGAGCTTTGCCTGGTGCGGCAGAGAGCCGAGCCCGCCGCCCACGTAGACCTCGAATCCTTGAACTCCGTCTCGGACTCTCGCGACGGCGCCGATGTCGTGCATCCGGCCCAGGCCGCAACCGTGCTCCGAGCACCCTGAGTAGGAGATCTTGAACTTGCGCCCGAAATTCTGCGCATCCGGATGGCGCAGCATGAAGTACGCCATCGCGTGGGCGTGCGGAGCGACATCGAAGGCCTCGTCGGTGCAAACTCCCGCACACGGGCAGCAGGTCACGTTGCGGATGACGTTGCCGCACGCCTCGCGTGTGGTGATGCCCACGGCCGCCAGCCGCCGCATCAGGTTCGGGGTGTCATTGATGTCGACGAAGTGGCACTGGAAGTCCTGACGTGTCGTCACGTGCAGCACGCCAACGGCGTATTCCTCGGCTATGTCCGCCAGGGCTACCAATTGGTCGGCGCTCATCCGCCCCATCGGGATCTTGATGCGCTGCATCTGGACCCGATCCTGGCGCTGCCCGTAGACGCCGTGGCGCAAGCGGAATTCCGTGAAGATCTTCTCGTCGACCAAGCCGGCCTGAACCCGTCGGAGCTCGGTCTCGAAGATGTCGATCTCCTCCCGGATGGCTGTGGGCAGATGCCCCCATTCGGCACTGCTGTCCACCGGCGTAAGGTTAACTTCGGACATGCTGCGAACCTGCCCAACGGGGGTCGGGCATCGGCGGCAGCCGACCCCGCTTCGAATAGCGCCGGGCAGCCAGCCGCCTAGTGTGATGTTACCACCACCGCCCAAATCTGCCGCGCCCGCGCGGGAATCGGCTGACCAGCGGGCACGGATGCTGGTTGCAGGGCCTGCAGAGGCCCGATGAACGGATTCCCACGGTTGCTGCTACTCCTCGCGAGGCAACTTGGCGAAGCGCAGTCGTGTACAGTATTGCCAAGGGCAGGCACTCATGTTACGCACACTTCTCACGGCTCTATTCGCCACATTGTTGTTGGTCACGTGGAACGCTGGCTTCGCACCCGAGCCGACGGCAGCCGACAACCACCTTACGAGCGGACAGGGCGACTACAAGTTCAAGGTGGTCTACAAGGGCAGCCACCTGCCGCAAGAGGCCCAGGCCGTGCTCGAGAAGGCCCACGGCGGATTCGCCATCGACCGCCGCGACGGCAAGGGCGAGGTCTACTTCGCGCTGCCGGGCGCCGGCATCATCCAGATCAGCAGCGACCTGGGCGCGACCAAGATGCTGCCCACCGCGGCCGAAATGAAGCCGCACAACATGCACAACGCCACGATCTGGTACGACTCTGGCGGCGAGGCCCACCTGACGTTTCCCGGCAACGGAAACAGCACTGTCTACACGACCGACTTGGGGGGAAAGCTCGAGCACAAGCTAACCACCCCCAGTGGCGGCGAGGACCTTGGAACGCCGACCGCCACCGATTACTTCATGGGCCGCGGGAACTTCGTGCCGACCGACGTCGAGGAGCTTGACGGCCTGTTGTACGTCGCCACCGGCTATTCGTCGCTGGACTACGTGATCACAGCCAAGGTGGAAAACACCAGTCCATTCAAGATCTCCTGGTACGACCTCGCCTTCGGAGGCAAGGGCAGCGGGGCCGGACAGTTCGGCACCGGTCACGGCATCACCGTTCCGATGGGAACGCGCCGCATTGATGTCGCCGACCGTCCGAACGCCGAGATCGATCGCTTCACGCGCCACGGCCAGTACATCTCCACCCTCAAGCTCCCGTTGGGATCGTTTCCCTGCGATGTCGACTATCTGGACAACCTCGGCGTAGTCGGGGCGCTGCACGGCGCGGACCGGCCGCAGGGCGCGCCGATCTATATCCTCGAAGACGACAGGCTGGTATCGACCATCCTGCCCAAGGCCGAACTGGGCCTCGAGAACTTCCAGCATGTCCACAACGCGGTGCTGCACAAGGCCAACGGCAAGCTGTACGTGATCGCGCAAGCTTGGAATCCGGGAGACTTCGCCATCTTCGAGCGCGTGATGTAGCCATTGCGGCGGCACGCTTGCTTGCGGTCAAGACTATCGGAGCTCGCCCGTTGGCGGAGCGTCTGGGCGCGCGCCTCTCGAGTCCCGCCTAACGCCTCATGACCGAATCTCTCGCACCATCCACAATCGAGGATTTGCGCGCCGCCCTGCTGCGGTGCGCTGAGGAGCAGGCCAGCATCGAGACGCGGGGCGCCTTCTCGAAGGCAAGTTTCGGCGGTCCGATCCGGCAGGCCGCCTGCCGGCTGCAGACCTCCCGCCTCAACCGCCTGCTGGCGTACGAGCCCGCCGACCTCACGGTAAGTGTCGAGGCGGGCATGCGCTACGCAGACCTGAGCCGGACGCTCGCGGAGAACAATCAGTTCCTGCCGCTCGACCCGCCGTTCGCCGAGCATGCAACGGTAGGCGGGATTCTTGCAGCAAACTCCAGTGGCAGCCGGCGTCGACGGTTCGGCACCGCGCGCGATATGACGATCGGCATGCGCTTCGCAACGCTGGACGGCAAGATCGTCAGTTCGGGCGGCATGGTCGTCAAGAACGTGACCGGACTGGACATGGCCAAATTGATGATCGGATCATTTGGCACGCTCGCCGTCATCGCTTCAGCGAACTTCAAGGTGTTTCCGAGGCCCGAGAGTTTCGCCTCATTCGTGTTCCGCGCGGCATCGGCGCCCTTGCTGGAGCTGCGCAAGCAAATCCTGGCGGGCGTCCTGCAGCCCATCGCTATCGACATGCTCGACGCCGGCGCTGCCCAAGCTCTCGGCCTGGGCGGCTCGCCGGCGCTGCTCGTCGAGGCCGCGGGAAGCCCTTCCGTAACACGCCGCTTCAACCAGGCCTTTGAGATGCTCGCAGCAGCGCATGGCGCGAGCCTCGATGGTGCGCCAGAGGGGCTATGGCAGCGCGTGCAAGAATGCGGCCCGAACTGGTTGAACACCCACCCGGACGGCGCGCTGGTGCGCTGTTCGACGGTCCAGACCGGGCTGGCAGAGCTGTTGGATCTGGCAGCCCGCTGCGGCTGCGCAGCCGCGCTTCGCGCCGGCAACGCGACCGGACTCCTACTGGCTCCGGACAGCGAGACGGCCGGGCGCGCCATCGCCGAACTTCGGCAAGCGGATTTTCGCGCTACCCTCGAGGCCGGCCCTGACTCACTCAAGCACAGCATCGAGCAATGGAACGCTGGCGGCAGCGAGCTGCAGCTCATGCAGCGCATCAAGGCCGATTTCGATCCCCTGTCGCTGCTCAATCGGAGCCGATTGTATGGTGTGGTCTAACCTTTGACGTTGCACTTTTGACACACTCTGGTGTGTCCAAGTCATTATTTAACAGATACTTGCAAAACTTCGCCGAACCTGCTATCACGACAGAGAGCTTCGGTTCGTGCTCTTTCCCGCCAACGGCAGCGCCGCTCGTTACGAGCACACGATTGCACGCCCGGTGGCCGCCAGCGGCGTCGGACTGCATTACGGAGTCGCAGTCAACCTGCGCCTTGCACCGGCTGCGGCGGGCCAGGGAGTGGTGTTCGTGCGCACCGACCTGGACGATTTCTCGATCCGCGCAAGCTGGCGCCATGTTGCAAGGGTCAGCTTCGCGACCAGCCTCATGCGCCAAAGCGTGCTGCTGTCGACGACCGAGCATCTGCTGAGCAGCCTGCGGGCCCTGGGCGTGGACAACGTGCGCATCGAGATCGACCAACTGGAAGTCCCGATCCTGGACGGCAGCGCGCTGCCGTGGGCGGACTTGCTGCGCAAGGCGGGGATGCGCAAGCAGCGCAGGCACCGGCGCTACCTGCGCGTGATCCGGCCCGTCGAAGTGCGCGACGGGGAAAAGCGCATCTCCATCGAACCCGCCCAAGAGTTCCGCGTGGTCTGCGAGACCCGGTATCCGCACCCGCTGGTCGGCCCCCAAAGACAGGAGTTGACTGTCACCCCGCAGGCCTACGTAGAGGGCATTGCCCCCGCTCGGACATTCGGCTTTGTGCAAGACCTGGACCTGCTGCGAGACCAAGGGCTGATTCGCGGCGCGTCGCTGGAAAACGCCGTCTGCTTCGGAACCGATTCCGTGCTCAACGAGGGCGGCCTGCGCTTTGCCGACGAACCGTGCCGCCACAAGCTGCTCGATCTGATCGGCGACCTTGCCCTGCTCGGCTACCCGTTACTGGGAAGGGTGGTCGCCTCCCGCGCCGGGCACGCGATGCACGTGGCGCTAGTGGATCGCATCATGCATGATCCAAGCTGCTACGAAATCGTGACGCTGGATCAATTGGAAGCCGCAGCTGGTGCGCCGGCCGCTTGACCTCCCACAACTTGGCGAATTCGCTCCAAGGTCTGCCGGGCCTGCTGGGCGACTTGCGGCCCCAGTTCGTCGCGGGGCCGCTGGTAGGGCTGGATCAAGGCGATGTCTTCGGCGGTGCCCACCATGTAGAGTCCCAGCAAGGCCTGCATGACATGCGTCATTTCGGGTCGAACCAGGGTGACTTCGTCCCCGCTACTAACCGTGTCACCGTCCGCGAGCAGCTGGCGGTCAACAATGCCGGGAACGGCAGCGCGGACATCCAAGGGATCGCCGCCGCCCTCCGGCTCGACCCGCACTAACAACGCCCCGGCGTCAAAGGCGTCGCCTGGCTTGAGGCGATTCCGCACGATACCGCCGTGCTCGCTGACGACCCGGCGGCTCTCGAGCATGCCGCGCATCTCAGCGCGACCGGCGGGGTCGCCGAACTTTGCCAGCGCGAGAGCGGCGTTTCGGCGCACCAGCGGATGCGGGTCGGAGACGAGGTCCAGCAGAGCCGCGTGAAATGCATCGCTGGCCGGGTCGTCGCCCATGAGCCAAGCAACGGTCAGTCTCAACTCGGGCAGCTCATGGCGGGCCAAGTCCAGCAGCAACGGATACCACTGCTTCACCGACCCGTCCCCCGCGCTCATGCGCCCCGAGATCTGGGCCATTGCGTGCTGGGCCCGGCGAGGTCGCTCGTTGTCAGTGAGGTACTCCTGAATCTGCTCGTCGGAGAGTTCCTTTCCGAACCACGTGTCCATCCAGAACCAGAACGGAATCACGACGCTCGCGATCGCCAGTGCCGTCGCGAACAACGTTGCCTTGCGCGATGCGAAGCTGGAGCCGGCCTGTTGGTCGCCACCCATATCTTCATTGTCGTACGGGCAGAGCGGGATTCTGCGGGCAGGAGGCAGGCGCTGCCCCGTAGGCACTGTAGGTGCCGCCGGTATGCGAGAATCTTCGCACGCATGAACCGGCGCATCTTCTTTCTCTCTACAGCCAGTGCCGCCATAGCCCAGACTCCCAGCGAGTCGGTCCGCCTAGCGTTGATTGGCGCCGGCGGGCGCGGCCGCAGAGTCATGTCCGAGTTCAAGCGCGATCCGAATCTCTCCGTCCATGGCGTCTGCGACGTGTACGAGCCCAACCTCGAGTCGGGTCTCTCGGCGGCCGGCCCGGGCACCAAGGCCTACCGCGACTACAAGCGAGTGCTGGACGACAAGGATGTGGATGCAGTCCTAATCGCAACACCGGAGCACTGGCATCACCGCATGACGCTGGACGCGATGGCCGCCGGGAAAGACGTGTATGTCGAGAAGCCGCTGTGCCACACGCCCGCCGAGGGCAAGGAACTGGTCGAGGCGGAACGCGAGTCAGATCGCATCGTGCAGGTCGGCATGCAGCGGCGCAGCTACAACCTGTACCTGGAGGCTCGCGAAATCCGGCGCGGAGGCGAGCTGGGCACCGTGCGCATGGTACGCACTTACTGGCTCAATTCGCGCACCGAACCGCGCCGCGATTCGTTCAAGGGGCCGATCAACTGGGAGGGGTGGCTCGGGCCTTCGCCCGAGGTCCCCGAGGACCCCCTGGTCTTCTTCAACTGGCGCAGCCTAGCGGCATACTCGGGCGGCATCGCGCAGGACCAAGGCTGCCATATCTTCGATTCGATCCACTTGATCATGGATGCGGGCTACCCCGTCGCAGTCAACGCCTCCGCGTTGCGACCGCACGTGGCGGGCATGGACCAGCCCGAGTCCGTCGTGGTGGCAGCGGAGTACCCACAGGGCTTCATGGCGATCTTCACCATCAACTACAACGCAATGCGCTACGCCAGCCGCGCCGACCAGCTCAATGCCTACGACGGCGCGCTGGCCCGCATGGACATCGGACGGGAGTTCTTGCGCGTGTTTCCCCGCGATTCCCCCGAGACTCCGTCCCTCGACAAGGAACAGCCCGGCGGCTTCGCTCAAGCCACCATCGACCACGTCATGAACTTTCTGCATTGCGTGCGTACGCGCGAGAAGCCGCGAGCAACGATGGACAAGGGTTTTCAAGCCGCGCTAATCGTGCAGCTCGCCAACATCTCCCTGAACGAGTCGCGGACCGTCGGCTGGGATGCCGAGACGCTGTCCGTGGTTTGATGGGAGATCGCTGACCCGCAGTCGAACCCAACCCTCTCCCGCCGGTTCTCGATACCCGCTAATGCCGTCCAATCCCCCTGCGAGCGCCGCTCCCGACATGAGGCGCCTAGCCATCGTTGTCGCGATAGGGCTTGGCGTCTATTGGGTCCTGCCCCGCCCAGATAGCGTCTCAGACGAAGGCTGGCGGCTGACCGGGGTGTTCGCATCCGCCATTACGGGGTTGATGCTGCGGCCGCTTCCCGGCGGCGCGGTGATTCTGCTGGCCTTGGTTGCTGCCGTCTGGAGCGGCACCATGAGCCTGGACCAAGCCTTGGCAGGCTTTGCCACCCCTGCGGTGTGGTTGGTGGTCGGCGCCCTGCTGATCGCGCATGTCTTGATCGCCACCAATCTCGCCAGACGGATCGCGCTTCTGTTCGTGCGCTACTTCGGCAAGAATTCCAAGGGAGTGGCCTTCGCACTGATCCTGAGCGATCTCTCCCTGGCCACCATGATCCCGTCCAATACCTCCCGGGCGGGGGGCGTGATCATGCCCATCACGCGCAGCATGGCGGAACTCTACGGCTCGCGCCCCGGCCCAACGGCGAAGTTGCTGGGCACGTTCCTGATGGCCGCCGTCTATCAGGGCGAGATCGTCGCAACGGCAACCTTCCTGACAGGTCAGGCGGGGAATTTCGTGGCCGTGGAGTTGGCCCGGACACTGGCTGGCTACGAACTCACTTGGGCGCACTGGGCGGCGGCCGGAATCGTGCCGAGCCTGGCCAGCATTGCCGGCTTGGTCTGGATCGTGGCCAAGCTCGTGCCGCCTGACATCCAGCGCACGCCACATGCCATGCAGTTCGCCAAAGACGAGCTGCGAAAACTTGGCAGGATGGGGCCGAGGGAATGGTTCACCACCGCGCTTGTGTGCGCCGTATGCAGCCTGTGGATCACCTCTAACCTGCACTCGGTGCCGGTGGCGCTGGCCTCGGTCTCGGGGGCCTGCGTGTTGATCGTAAGCGGCGTCCTTCCCTGGCGGGAGGCGATCCGCCAGCACGCCGTGTGGGACATCATGATTTGGTACGGCGGGGTGATCACGTTGGGCCGAGCGCTCAGCGATGCCGGCGTGCCCCGGGCTCTCACCGACGCCATCGGCGCTGGTCTGGGAGACATGCCGTGGCTGCCGATGCTGGCGATTGTGCTCCCTATCTACTTCTTCGCCCACTATGGCCTGGCCAGCATCACGATGCACTTCCTGACCTTGTTTCCGGTCTTCTTGCTACTCTTGCTCGGCCAGGGTGCGCCGGTAGGCTTGGTGGTCTACCTGCTCGCATGCCTCGCCAACCTGTCGGCGGGCCTGACGCACTACGGCACCGTGCCTTCACCGATCTTCTATTCGCAGGACTACACCAGCTTCAAGCAGTGGTGGTCGGTCGGCTTCGTGGTCGCCCTATGGAACGTGTTCGTGTGGTGTACCATCGGCACCTTGTGGTGGAAGTTGATCGGAATCTGGTAGTGAGCGCCATACATCCGTCCGTTACCTTTTGAGCCGTGCCGATTCCACTCTCAACGCTTGACATCTTCATCTTCGTCGCCAGCATTGCGGCCGTGCTGGGGATCGGCTTGTGGGCCGGGCGCAAGGAAGAGACCGCTGCCGACTATTACCTAGCGGGCCGGACCGTGCCGTGGTGGGGCGTAGCCGGCTCGATCTTCGGCACCAACGTCAGTGCCGACCATCTAGTGGGCATGCTCGGAATCGGCTATTCGATCGGGTTCGCGCAGGCTCATTTCGAGTTCTTGGCGATTGCCGGGCTGTTGATGCTGGCATTCGTGTTCCTGCCGCTGTATCGCGACATGGGCCTGTACACGCTCTCCGAATACCTGGCCAAGCGCTATGACGGCCGCAGCAGCGTGCTGTATTCGGCGTTCAACATTCTCACCATCGTGATCGTGCGCATGGCGCTCGGGTTCTACATCGGGGCGAGGGCGCTGAGCTACCTGCTCGACGGCACTCCGCTGGCGATCAGCTACACGGGTGGCATTGCGATCTTCGCCCTGGTCACGGCCACTTACACGATCGTCGGCGGGCTGAAGGCGGTCATCTGGACCGACGTGATGCAATCCGTGCTATTGCTGCTGGCCGGCGTGTTTGTCGCGGTGCTGGTGTTCGGCCAGCCCGAAGTCGGCGGACTGGGCGGATTGCTCGCCAAGGACGCGGCGCTTCCCGCCGCCGAGCAGAAGTTTCACCTATACTTGCCGACCGATCACCCGCAGCTGCCCTGGACTGGCGTGTTCAGCGGCCTGCTGATCATTCACATCTTCTATTGGTCCACCAACCAGTTCATCGCGCAGCGGGCGCTGGCGGCCAAGAGCGAGTTCGACGCTCGCATGGGGATTCTGGTAGCGGGCTTTCTCAAGCTGCTGATTCCCTTTGTGTCTATCGCCACTGGAGTGGCCGCAGGCCTGCTCTTCGACGCGAGCCTAGCACGAGGGGAGATTTCGGCCCTGCCCCTGCCCGACGACGCGTTCCCGCTGCTGGTTCAGATGGTGGTGCCGGCCGGCTACGGCTTGGTGGGCATCATCACGGCCGGGCTGATCGGGGCGATCCTCTCCAGCATCGACTCGATGATGAACTCGGGCGCGACCTTGCTGACGTTTGACTTTTACCGCAAGTACGTCGATCCGGACGCTTCGGAGCGCAAGCTGATCCGGGTAGGCCGACTGTGCATCGTCGCATTCGTGCTCATCGCCGCCTGCATCGCCGCGGTGATCTACACCGAGGAGGCCGCGGACAACTTCTTCCTGAAGGTGCCGGCACAGATGGGACACGTGGTCCCAGGCATCGCCGTAGCGTTTCTCGGCGGGGTGCTCTGGCGGCGGGCGTCGGCAGAAGGAGCGTTCTGGGCGCTGCTGGCCTCTCCGTTTTTCTCGTTCGGCATCCAGTGGCTCTACGGTTTGTGGGCCGCGGGCTCGGCTGTCGAACCGCTGTTCGGGGCGCAACTCAACTTCCTGCACCGCACGGCTCTGACGTCGGTGTTCGCTCTGGCCATCTTGGTCTGGGTGAGCTCGCGCGACCGATCCCATCGGTCCGACACCGACCAGCTCACATGGTGGGGCCGGCCCGTCGCACAAGACGGCAAAGCACGGAGCTTTTGGGCCAGCGAACGCCCATGGGGCTGGCTGCTTGGGGCAGCCACGGTCTTCATGCTGGTCTACTTCGCCTGAGCGGTCCGGGCGCGCCGTCAGGCGAAGTCTACCCGCTATCCGCTCGCAGCCCTTGCTCGTTGTCCAGGAACTCGGTCAGACGGTCTACCAACTCCGCGGTCTTCTTGACTTCGCACTCCCAAACGGTGAGAACCTTCCAACCCATCGCCTCCAACTTGGCCACGTTGGCCTTGTCGCGCTCCATGTTGCCGATCAGCTTGGGGACCCAGTACTCCTGGCGCGATTCCGGCATCCGACCGTATCGGCAATTGTGAGCATGCCAGAAACAGCCATGGACGAAAATCACCTTCTTGCGCGGCCCGAACACGAGGTCCGGACGGCCGGGCAGGCCCTTCCTATGCAACCGGTAGCGATAGCCCAAGCGATGGACGATGCTGCGCACAGTCAGTTCGGGGCCGGTGTCCTTGCCCTTCACGGCCTGCATCACGCGGCGCCTCTGTTCCACCGTGAGCCAGTCCGTCACGCGCCCACTGTAGCCAATCGGGAACGATAACTCGTGCATCTTCCATCACGCAAGAGGGGCATACAAGGATTCAAATCAAGTCGATTCAAGAAGATAGCTGCTAGAATCGCGCACTTCACCGGTCAGGCTACGATGAGGAAATAAGCTCTCGAACCACTGTCGGCCGAGGGCAGCAAGATCACAATGCAGCACGATCTGATCACCTTCGTTGGGCGCGTGCTGGCGATCGCCTCCATAGCTCTCGCTACTCCCTCCACCGTGCAGCAGGCGGCGGCCAAATCGCCGTGCCTAGAGGTGCGCGTACTGGACCCAACTTCCGCCCAACTGCCCACGGCAGGGGTCTCGGTTGGATCGAAAGAGGTGCCCGTGGACGATAGCGGCGCGGCCTTGCTGTGCGGTCTGGGACCCGGACCGCACTCTGTCGTCGTGTTCGCGCCGGGCTTCGAGCCAGAAGAGGTCGAAGTCTTGCAAGCGACCGGGCAGATCACGGTGGTCCTGCAGATCGAGGCCGTCTCGCAAGAGCTGGTCGTGGTGGGAAGTCGTGCCGAGGCTCGTACCGTGACCGAGTCTCTGGTGCCCGTGGACGTGATCGCCGCTGAGGAGTTCGTGCAGCAGGGCGGTCCCGACCTGCTTTCGCAGCTGCGCAACGTGGTCCCCTCGTTCAACGTGACCCGGCAGCCGATCGCCGATGCGGCGACGATCATCCGCCCGGCTAACCTGCGCAATCTAGCGCCGGATCACACGCTCGTGCTGGTCAACGGCAAGCGCAGGCACCGCGGGGCAGTCATTACATGGGTCGGCGGCGGCGTGGCCGATGGCTCGCAAGGCGCCGATATCTCGATAATTCCGTCAATCGCCCTGAAGCAGGTCGAGGTCTTGCGCGACGGCGCATCCGCTCAATACGGTTCCGACGCCATCGCCGGCGTGCTCAATTTCACCCTCAAAGACGCTCCCAGCGGCGGCAGCGTAGAAGTTCGGGCGGGCACCTACCAAGGCGGCGACATCCCGGGCCGCGGACCGGACGGACAGAGCATCACCTACGCGGCCAACGTGGGCATGCCGATCGGCGAGAACGGCTTCGCGAACCTCAGCTTCGAGTACGGCAACAGCGATCCCACTGATCGCAGCGTGCAACGCGCCGACGCAGTGGCCTTGATCGCTGCGGGCAACACCGCGGTTCGCAGTCCGGCCCAGATCTGGGGTTCGCCAGAAGAGCGCAACAATGCCAAGTTCTTCGCCAACTTCGGAAAACTCATCGGGGAATCGACCCAAGCCTACGGCCATGCGAACTATGCCAGCCGCAGGGTGACTGGCGGCTTCTTCTTCCGCAATCCCAACACGCGCTCGGCCGTGTTCAGCGGCGATGGCGGCAAGACACTGCTGGTCGGAGACGCCTTGGACGCTCGGGACGGCGTGCTTGACGGCTCGGCCGGCTGCCCGGTCGTGCCCGTTGTCGATCACGTTCCCGACCAAGCGGCTCTGAGCCAAGTCTTCTCCGATCCGAATTGTTTCAGCTTCCAAGAGTTGTTTCCTGGCGGCTTCACGCCGAACTTTGGCGGCTTCTACATCGACAACTCGGTCGTGGGCGGAATCCGCGGCCAGTTTGCCGGCGCGCTGCGATGGGACGCCAGCGCCAGCGCGGGCACCAGCGAGGTCGATTTCTTCATCAACAACACGGTCAACGCCTCGCTCGGACCCGACACGCCGACCGAGTTCAAGCCCGGCCTGTACCGCCAGCAAGATCTCAACCTGAACTTCGACATCGCCTACGAGGCCAGCGAACTCGTCCATTTCGCCGCTGGAGCGGAGGTTCGCAACGAACAGTTCACGATTGAACAAGGCCAAGAGGAGTCGTGGACGTTCGGCCCGTATGCTCCGCAAGGCTTCAGCGCCGCGTCCAACGGTTTTCCCGGCTTCAGCCCGATCGCGGTGGGGAGCTGGAATCGGCGCAATTCTGCTCTTTATGCCGACATGGAACTTTCCGACGCCGAGGACCGGCTCATTTGGGGCGGCGCTCTGCGTTTCGAACGCTTCGCTGATTTCGGGAACACCCTGAACTGGAAGACCGCCGCCCGCGCCGAAGTGGCCGACGGCTTCGCCGTGCGGGCCAGCGCCAGCACCGGATTCCGTGCCCCGACCCCGGGACAGCAAAACGCGTTCAACGTTTCGACCATCTTCGACATCACGACCCAGGAGCTGGTCAATCGCGGCACCATACCATCCAACTCGAAAGTGGCTGCGCTCAGGGGCGGGCATGGGCTGCGGCCCGAGACGTCGCTGAACTTCACGGCCGGCGCAATCGCCGAGGCCGGGATCTTCACGCTAACCGCGGACTTCTTCCGGATTGCGGTTAAGGACCGCCTGACGATTTCGAAGAACTTCACCCTGAGCGAGAGCGAGGTCACGGACCTCATCACGGAAGGCGTCACCAGCGCGCGCAATCTCAGCTCGTTCCGCTTTTTCGTCAACGACTTCGACACGGTCACGCAGGGCATAGACATCGTGGCGGTCCTGGCCCCGACGGCCCGGTCGGAACTGAGCTTCCTTTACAACCACACCGGCACGAACGTCACTGAGCACGACCCGGACCTGCTCAGCGACGAGCGCATCCGGAGGCTGCAGTACTCCTTGCCCATGGATCGCCTGAACGCAACTTGGAAGCAGCGGGTCGGGCGGTTCAATCTGATGGGCCGGCTGAGCTACTACGGGGAATGGTACGAACGCAGAGACAATCACACCTATCCCGGAGAGTGGCTAGTGGACTTCGAGATCGACTACAAGATTGGCAAGGGCGTGTCGATCGCCGGGGGCGCTCAGAACGCGCTGAACAATTTCACCGACATCAGCCCGTCACAGTACGCGATCGGGTCCCAGTTCAGCCAGGCATCGCCGTTCGGCTTTAACGGCGCCTACTGGTATACCCGCTTGAACTATTCTTGGGGCGCTTCGTTCTGACGCATGCGAGCGCTCGCTAGGATTGTACAAACTATTTAGAATCAGTTGTTTAAGATAAGGACTGCCGAATCTGAAACAGGCCCCGATGACTCACGGCTGCGGCGCTTTCGTTGGTGGTATGCTGTGTCTCAACCGCAATGAGCGCTTGGCACCAGATCTACTCTTCCGCGCCCTTCCGGCGCATGATCCAGCAGAAGAAACGAGCGGTCTGTGCCATGACAGTGTTCTTTATCGCTTACTACTTCGCCCTGCCGCTGCTGGTCGGGTACCGGCCTGGACTGATGTCCCGCCCGGTCTGGGGCGAGGCCAACTGGGCGTACCTCTTCGCCTTCTCGCAGTTCCTGATGGCCTGGGCCATCGCCTTCATCTATATGCGCTTTGCCAGCCGGTTCGACAAGATGGCTGACAACATCCTGGCGGACGCAGCCAAGTCCGGGCTGGACGGCGGAGGCGAGTAGAGTGTCGCTTCCCCTGCTGATGTTCTTGGCGTTCATCGCCGCAACCCTCGGAATCACGTACTGGGCTGCCGGCCGCTCGTCGGGCGAGAAAGCCTTCTTCGCCGCCGGGCGGCGCATCACTGGCTGGCAGAACGGCCTGGCCATTTCCGGCGACTACATGAGCGCGGCATCGTTTCTCGGCATCGCCGGCTTGATCGCCTTCTACGGCTATGACGGATTCATGTACTCCGTCGGCTTCCTAGTGGCCTACCTCACCGTCCTGCTGGTCGTTGCCGAGCCGCTGCGCAACTCGGGAAAGTACACGATGGCCGATGTGCTGGCGTATCGGCTACAGGAACGTCCGGTAAGGGCCTGGGCCGCGCTAAGCACCCTCACCGTCTCGACGTTCTACATGATCGCCCAAATGGTGGGAGCCGGGGCGCTGGTGAGCCTGTTGCTAGCGGGATCGGGGATCGGCTACACCGCGGCCGTCACCGGCGTCGGGGTCTTGATGATCGTCTACGTAGTCTTCGGCGGCATGCTCGCCACGACATGGGTGCAGATCGTCAAGGCCGTGCTGCTCATGAGCGGCACGTTCCTGCTCAGCGTGCTAGTCCTGGCCCATTTCGGCTTCGATCTCGGCGAACTGTTCAAGGCGGCGACCAACATCACCCTGCAGTCCGACGGAGCTGCCGTGACCCGAAACTTCATGGAGCCCGGCCACTACTACAAGCCTCCGTATGGCGCATTGGACCTGATTTCGCTGGGCATGGCGCTGATCTTCGGCACGGCGGGCCTGCCCCACATCCTGATCCGCTTCTACACCGTGCCGGATGCCAAGACCGCGCGGGTCAGCGTGTTCTGGGCGATGTTGCTAATCGGGGCGTTCTACATCATGACGACGTTCCTCGGCTTTGGCGCGGCGACCATCGTGGGCCCCGACCAGATCACCGCCAACGGCGGCACCAATATGAGCGCTCCGCTCCTCGCGCAGGCGCTGGCAGGCGACGTATTCTTCGCATTCATCTCGGCGGTCGCCTTCGCCACCATACTCGCCGTGGTGGCCGGACTGACCATCAGCGCGTCAACCTCGTTCGCCCATGATTTCTACTCCAACGTGTTGCACCACGGCAGCGAGCGCCGCCCCGGAGACGAGGTACGGGTGGCCCGCTGGACGGCGTTCGTGGTCGGGGCGGTCTCCATCTTGATCGCCATCGGGCTGGGGCCGAACGCCAACGTCGCGTTCTTGGTCGGACTCGCCTTTGCGGTCGCTGCTTCGGCCAACCTTCCGGTAATCCTCTTCTCGCTTTACTGGAAGAGGTTCACCACGCGCGGCGCGGTTTGCGGCTTGGCGGCAGGACTGCTCTCGTCGGTGGGCCTGATCTTGGTCAGCCCGAGCTTCATGGGAATCGACGGTCCCGAGGTGGCGGAGAGCGCACGGCGCATGATCCAGGCGCAAGCCCTTTACCCGCTGAAGAATCCGGGCATCGTCAGTATTCCGCTCGGCTTCCTGGCGGCAGTCATCGGCTCGCTGCTATCGCGAGAACCGTCAGCCGAGCACAAGTACTACGAACTCAGCGTGAGGGCCAACACCGGCCTAGGAGCCGAGAAGGCCGGCTAGTTTTTGTGAAGAGCCGACCCGAGTGCTCCGCGGCTCTTGAGGGAATTCAGTCGGAATCCCTAGACGAGCAGTACGGGTGGCATGCATGACTGATCCTTGCTCCGAAGGAGCGCCGGTTGAAGGGACTTGCGACCCGGAGGATAGGCCTCGGTCCTTGGGGAACGGAAGTGTGCGCGAGCAACGCCGGAAGCTGCTAAATCATCCACATGTACAACCGCTGACCCGATATGTACACGAGTTGAGAGCGCAGAAGTTTGGCAAGGTGCCGTACTTTGACCCACTTGACGGTGGAATCGAAGCACGCGTACTGTTCCTTTTCGAAAAGCCCGGACGAATGACGTCCGGGACGGACGGGGTCGGATCGGGCTTCATCAGCAGAAACAACGACGACCGGACAGCGGAAGCCACGTTCTGCTTTATGGTCGAAGCAGGCATCCCCCGAGAACTGACAGTCACATGGAACGTCGTGCCTTGGTGGAACAGAGAGCGTCGGGTCTCGCCCGGAGAGCTTCAGCGGGGCGTACGGGAGGTCAAGAATCTAATTCGCCTCTTGCCCCGACTGCAGGCCGTTGTATTCGTTGGCAAGAAAGCGAACAAGGCACGCCGATACCTAGAAAGCTCGCCTGGGAGCCGACTGGCGTTCTTTTCATCACCCCATCCATCACCAATCGTTCGGGCGACCAGACGAACCCAATGGGATTCGATTCCAGACGATTGGGCTAAGGTCAAGCCAGTTCTTGGATTGAAGTAGAGACTGTGTCCGCTCAGCAGCGAGAAGACGGAAGTTCCCGCCGGCCCAGCCCCGGTCGAGCAGCGTTCGTCCGTCTCGCTATCCTCTACGGTGGCTATGGTGCCGTGACTAGTCCGACCTCGAAGTACGCTACGCGATCGATCACGGTACTCTATCTAGCGCTCCGGAGAACCCACCCATGACCGCCGCTTCGAACCGTCGCTCGAGCCTACTCTCCTCCGAAGACTGGGTTGCGTGTTGGCTCGGCTTCGCGCTGGTCGTGCTCGCACTGGCCGGCTTGCGGCCAGTCTTGCCGGGATTCTCGTGGGACCTAGGATCGGTCGGCTCGATATTCAGCGGAGAGGGCATCGCGGCCATCGTTTCGACAGGCGCACTCCTAATGGCACTGGCGGGCATCGGCATCAAGCTGATGGGGGGAAGCCTGAAGGCCTTCGCTATCGCGTTCCCCGCTGTGTTCCTGCTGGGCTGGCTCGCGCAGTTCCTGGCTGGCAACGCGGCCGTCAAGGCCGCCGGCGTGACATACGTCATCACCGGGCTTTTCATCGGCCTGTTCATCTCTAACGTCCTGACAGTTCCGCGCTGGCTGCAGGCAGCGGCACGCACGGAGTACTACATCAAGACCGGGCTGGTCGTGCTCGGATCGAACATCCTGATCGGAGACATCCTGCAAGCGGGAGTCCTGGGAATCGCGCAGGCACTGCTGGTCATCCTCGTGATTTGGTACGTCTGCTTCTGGATTTCCCAGAAGCTGCGGGTCGACGACGAATTCTCCGCCATGCTCGCCACGGCCGTCTCGATATGCGGCGTCTCGGCAGCTATCGCAGCTTGCGGTGCCGTGCAGGGTGACCGCAAGAAGCTCTCCTATGTCACGTCCCTCGTCCTCGTCGTGGCGATTCCCATGATGTTGGTCATGCCTTGGATCATCTCTCAATTCGATATCCCCGACGTCGTCGGCGGAGCCTGGCTCGGCGGCACCATCGACACCTCTGGCGCGGTGGTGGCGGCGGGAGAGATCGTGGGCGATTCGGCGATGAACGCCGCGGTGATCGTGAAGTTCTCCCAGAACGCCATGCTCGGCTTGGCGGCGTTCGCGCTCTCCGTGTGGTGGACCTTCCGCAGCGGCGCGGCAACCGGCGAAGCGCCCTCCGCGGCCATCATCTGGGAGCGCTTTCCGAAGTTCGTACTGGGCTTCATCGCCGCTTCGCTGCTGTTCTCGTTCGCTTTCAGCGCCGAATTCGTGGACTCGACCAAGAGCCTGATGCGGGGGTTGCGCACGTGGTGGTTCGCCCTGGCCTTCGTCTGTATCGGCCTTGAAACACGCTTCCGGGACCTGGTTGCGATGGACGAGGGCAGGCCGGCGGTTGCGTTCCTGCTGGCGCAGGCAGTGAACATCGGCTGGACGCTGCTGGTGGCGTGGCTGCTCTTTGGCGGGGTGCTCTTCGAGGTCCCGTCGCTCTGACCCCGCCGGGCGCTCGTGCCGACGTATGGCTAGGCGCCGCCCAGGGGGCGGGTCGACTGCTCAAGTTCGGCCAAGAAGGCGCGTGCTTGGGCAAGCAACTGCTGCACGAGATCGGAATGGCGCGAACTGACGTCGAACTTCTCGGCCGCATCGGCGTATAGGTCGTAGAGTTCACCAGCCGCAAGCTGCCCGTTCGGCCCGTTAGCTAAGCGCAGCTTGTGCCGGCCCTTGCGAATTCCCTGCAGCCGGGTTTCGCCCCGGCGGCCTCGGCCGGCGAAGAAGTAGAAGTACTCATGCGGCGACTCGTCGGTCGCGCCGCTCAGCAGCGGCCACAGATCGCGGCCGTCGAGGACTCGGTCGGTTGGCAGGTCCGCTCCCGCGAGCCCGGCGAAGGTCGGCAGGATGTCCATGTTCGCCGCAACCGCCGAACTCACTTGTCCGGCGGGAATCCGGCCGGGCATCCAAAAGATCCCGGGCACGCGCATGCCACCCTCCCAAGTGGTCCCCTTGCCGAGCTTGAACGGCCCGGCGGACCCGCCATCGATTCCGTACTGCAGCCAAGGACCGTTATCAGAGGTATAGACCACCAATGTGTTGCGGTCCAAGCCCAGCTCGGCAAGCTTGCCCAAGATCTGGCCTACGGACCAGTCCAACTCCTCGATGACGTCGCCGTAGCGGCCGCGCAGGGACTTGCCCCAGCGGCTGTCGTTGACGAACAGCGGCACGTGCGGCATGGCGTGAGGAAGATACAGGAAGAACGGACCGTCCTTGGCTTCCTCGATGAAGCTGAGCGCCAACTCGGTGTACAGCGTGGTCAGGCCACGCTGGTCGGAATCGGTTTCCAGCACTTCGTCATCGCGCATCAGCGGCAGTGGTTGCGGAAACCCTTGCCCCCGTTCCAAGTCGTAGTAGCTCCCCTGTCCGGCGAATCCGGTCATGGCCCCGCGCTGGCGGGCCGAAATCATGCGCTCGTTCTCCGGGGGGCGGATCGGCATCACAGGGTGGTAGCGCCACATGTCGTTGGAATAGGGAATCCCGAACCAGCTGTCGAATCCGTGCCGGTGAGGCAGGAATTCCGGGGCGTCGCCGAGATGCCACTTGCCGATCATCTTGGTGGCATAGCCCCTGTCCTTGAGCAGTTCGGCCACGGTGATCTCGTCTGGGTGAATGCCCGTCGTCGCCTCGGGGCCGTGGTTGAAATCGAGGCTCGCACGTGGCGGATATGATCCGGTCATCAGGGCCGCCCGGGACGGGCCGCAAAACGACGCCGCATAAAAGCTCGTCAGGCGCATCCCCTCGGCCGCCATGCGGTCGAGATGCGGCGTGCGGATGTCCGGATGGCCGTAGGCTCCGAGGTCGCCCCAGCCTTGGTCGTCGGCAAAGAGCACGATGAAGTTCGGGGGCGGTGCCGCGGGCGCAATGGTCGAGACGCCCAGCAAGATCGGCAACGAGACGGAAAGCAAGCGTCGCATGTTGGAATTTGCAAGAGTTTAGCACCGGCAGCGGATCCATCGAATCCAGAGCGGTCTAGCGCGAAGCTCCGCCGGAGACTGCGCCAAGCGAGGGCTCGGGTGGCAGGCACTCAAGCAGCCCGATTGGGGTGGCTGCGGCCGTGGGTGACGGGCGTCATATGATGATGCACACATGATCGATCCGCACGAAACCTTCGACGGCACCTTCCCGTTCGCCCCGCATTTCTGCAGCGCCGCCGGATTCCGCATGCACTATGTCGACGAGGGCGAGGGCGAGCCCATCGTCTTGTTGCACGGCGAGCCGACCTGGGGCTATATCTACCGCAAGTTCGTGCCGGAGCTTGCCCGGCAATGGCGCGTGATCGTGCCCGACCACATGGGCTTCGGCAAGAGCGAGACGCCGCAACAGATGACGTACACGCTAGAGACCCACGTAAACAATCTGGCGGCACTGATCGATGAACTGGGACTCAGCGGCGTCACCTTCGTCGGGCAGGACTGGGGCGGGCCGATGCTGACCGCCTACACGGTCCGGCACCCCGAACGCGTCGCTCGCATCTGCCTGCTGAACAGCATCTGCGGGTACGGGGCGATGGTGGCCCCGCGCGACGCTCCGAAACCGCCCAAGCTCCACGAGTCCGATTGGTTCCGCTGGGTGCGCTCGTCCGAGGCGGACGGCTCCTACTACGAGAGGATGCAAGATCTGGGCAACCATGTGGGCGACCTAATCGGCCGGCTGGGCTGCGCGACCGGACTGGACGAAACCGCAGAGCGGGCCTACGCCGCGGCGTTCAGCAGCCCGGAGGAATGCAAGGGTGCCGTCGAGTTCCCGCTAGACGTCGCGCTGAACCGCATCGGAGGCTATGTCAAGGCAGGCGCGTCCGGCGTCCCGGAGTTGCGCTCCAAGCCGGCAATGCTCGCCGAAGGGATGCTGGACAAGGCCATCCCGCCCGAGCTGGCGATCGCCGATTTCCGCGCGCTCTTCCCCCAAGGCCAGGTGACGCAGATCGAGCACGCGGCGCACTTCTGCCAGGAAGACGCCGCGCCCGAGCTGGTGGAGCTGATCAAGCAGTTCATGCTGGCGCACCCCGCCAACTGAACGGATTGGTGGCTGGTCAGAGCTCGCGCCGGCCTTCGATTGATTCGATCATCGTGGCCTCGTCGATGAATTCCAGCTCGGTGCCGATCGGAATCCCCAAGCCGATGCGACTGACCTTGACATCGAGCGGCTTGAGCAGCCGGCTCAAGTAAGCCGAGGTCGCCTGGCCCTCGGTGGTCGGACTGGTCGCCAAGATGATTTCGCGGATCGGGTTGTCCCGCATCCGCTCGATAAGGTTCTTGATCTTGAGATCCTCCGGACCCACGCTGCGCAACGGCGAGAGCGCGCCGTGCAGGATGTGGTACACGCCGGTGTAGGCCCGCGTCCGCTCGAGCACCATGATGTTGTTGGGCTGCTCGAGGACGCACACTAACCCGTGATCGCGGTTCGGATCGCTACAGATCGGGCACAGCGCCCCCTCGGCGATGTTGTTGCAGCGCTCGCACAGCCGCACGCGCTCGCGCATCGCCAAGATCGCCTGCGCTAGTTCCTCGGCCTTGGGGCGCTCGATTCCCAGCAGGTGAAAGGCGAGCCGTTGCGCCGACTTCGCGCCCACGCCCGGCAGGCGCTTCAACTCGTCTACCAGACGGGCCATCGGTGCAGCCAAGTCGCCAGCGGCCATGACCAATCCTCGATCAGCGCAGCGGGGAAGCCTAGCCCCCCAGCCCAGGCGGCATCAGCCCGCCGGCGAACATGCCGCCCATCAGGCCGCTGACCCGTTGCTGCGCTTCGTCTTCGGCTCGCCGCACAGCTTCATTGAAGGCCCCTTGGACCATGTCCTGCAGCATCTCGATGTCCTCGACAGCTTCCGGGTCAATCTTGATGCTGGTCACGTTCTTGTGACCGTCCATGCTGACGGTCACCATCCCGCCGCCCGTCGAAGCCTCGACGCGGATTGCGTCGACCTCCTGCTTGAGGCGATCTTGCATCTGCTTGGCCTGCTCAAACATTTGCTTGGCGTTGGGTGGCATCTTCATTGTGTCTTCTCTCTCAAATCCACTACGTTGGTGACGCGGCCGTCGAAACGCTTCGTGAAGGCTTGGACTGCAGGGTCGGACAAGGCGCGCGTACTGATGTCGTCGTCGCTCCCAGAACTGGTGGCACCGGAATTCCGCGAGGAACCACCCGGGCGCTGCTCGGCTTGGCGGTCTGGCTCGGCGGCCACGAGTCTAACATCCGGCTTGGCCCCGATCACGGCCGCGATGGCGGCTTCCAAGACCGGCTTCTGCAAGTCAAGAATCGGGAACCAATCACCGGGAGCCTGGACCGTCACAACTCGTTCCTCGCGCTCCACCCGGCAGGCCCGGACTGCATCGACTAGCGACTCGTTCCCGGCGTCTTGCAGCGAGCGCACAAGCTCCCCCAAGAAGCCTGAAGCTGGCGCGGCGGCCTTGCGTGCAGGGGCCGGCTCGGTGGCGCCGGGTGACGGCGCCGCTGTCGGCGAACTCGACGGCGCGTCCGCAGGAGGCCTCGCCTCGGCGTCGACTCGGGGCGGTAGGGGAACACCCTTTCTTAGCCCGCTCAAGACCTCCTCGATAGGTGCCAGCCGTCCAGCATGCACCAGCTTGAGCAGCCCGACCTCCAGGCGAAAGCGCTGATGCGTGGAACTCTGCAGGTCTTGGTACAAGCTGAGCAAGATCTGCACGTAACGGTTCAGGTCGTCCTGCGAGAAGGCCTCGATCCAGTCCTTGGCGGCTTCTCGCTCGGCATGGCCGGCGGACACGAGCCTGGTGTCGTGGCCGGCGACCTTCATCACCATCAGATTGCGAAACTGCCGCGTGAGCTCGCCGCAGAAGTGCTGCGCATTCCGGCCCTGCTGGAACAAGTCGTCGACAACCGCCAGCATGGCCGCCGGATCGCCGTCCCGGATCGCGCCGAGAATCCGGCCCGTACCCTCGCTAGGGATCACCCCGAGCAAGTCGCGAACACCCTTCGCCTCCAGCTTCTTGCCGAACGCCGCGATCGCCTGGTCCAAGGTCGAGAGCGAATCGCGGACAGATCCGTCACCGGCCAGGGCGACAGCCGTGAGCGCGTCGGCATCGGCGGCCACGCCTTCGCTGGCGCAGATCTTGTCGAGGTGCTGGACAACCTCCTGCTGGTCTACGGCCTGGAACGCGAAGCTCTGGCAGCGCGAGGTGATCGTGGCCGGGATGGCCTGCGGCTCGGTCGTGCAGAGCACGAACACGGTCCAGCTGGGCGGCTCTTCCAGAGTCTTGAGCAAGGCGTTGAACGCGTCGTTCGTGATCTGGTGCGCCTCGTCGATGATGAAGACCTTGTAGCGGTCCCGCGCGGGACGAAACTTGACGCTCTCGCGCAGTTCGCGGATGCTATCGATGCCCCGGTTCGAGGCGGCGTCGATCTCGACCACGTCCAGCGACGAACCGGCGGCGATCTCCTTGCAGACCTGTGAATCGGGATCGGGAGATGCGCTGGGGCCGTCTTCCCAATTCAGGGCCATCGCCAGAATGCGGGCCATGGTGGTCTTGCCCGTCCCGCGAGGGCCGGAAAAGATGTAGGCGTGAGCGATGCGCCCCTGGGCTATGGCGTTCTTGATCGTCAGCTTGACGTGAGCTTGGCCGACAACCTCCTCGAATCTCTGAGGACGGTACTTGCGCGCAATGACTTGGTACATCGAGACGACCCCGAATTGCGCCGAAGATGGACTCCGGAGGCCCGCGGCACGCGGCAGAGGCCGCTACCGTTGCTTCCTCCCGGACCTGGCGGAGTTCACAGCATCCCGCTGCACGGATCCGGAGTCCACCCTCAGTTTATCACCGCCAATCCGGGACACTTAGGCGGGCACGGCGGCAAGCACGGATTCTGCAACGCGATCCGCGACGATCAAGCCATCCACCAACTGGATCCGGCGACTCGCCATCGCGGCAATCTGGTCGTCGTGGGTGACCATCACGAGCGTGGTGCCGGTCTCGCGATTCAGGCGCAAGAGCATCTCCAGCACCAACTCGCTGTTGCGGCTGTCCAGATTGCCCGTCGGCTCGTCGGCCAGCACGATCGGGGGACTCGTGACGAAGGCGCGCGCCAGGGCGACGCGCTGCTGCTCGCCGCCGGAGAGCTGGACCGGATAGTGGTCGCACCGCTCTGCCAAGCCCACCTCGCCGAGCAATTCGATCGCCCGCCGGCGGGATTCCCTGTCGGCGTGACCGGTCAGGTCGAGCGGCAGCATGACGTTCTCCAAGGCGGTCAGGGTCGGCACGAGCTGGTAGGCCTGAAAGACGAATCCGATCTTGCTTCCGCGCAACAGCGCCATTTGGTTCTCCGCCAAGCCGGAAAGCGGCTCTCCGTTGATCAGGATCTCGCCGGAAGATGGCTTGTCCAAGCCGGCCAGCAGTCCCAGCAACGTGCTCTTGCCGCTGCCGGAAGGCCCTTGGATGACCACGAACGTTCCTGCCGGAATCGTGAAATCCAGCCCTCGCAGGATCTCGACGACGCGCGAGCCGCTGGGAATGGACTTGACAAGCCCGCGGACTTCCAGCACCGGGGCCGGGTTCGACATATCGCGCGCCAGTGCTCCTCTCTCGATTCTATCGGCAGGCTGACCAACCGCCTGCCTTGGCCGATACCGTGCGGTCTCGCCCCACCTCGCCGTGCCCGGGCTTAAGCCGCCAGCCGAGCCGCACGCCCGTGGCCGCGCGGGATCCGCCACGGAACCCGAGCGAACATCCCGGCCGCTGATTGCACATACTGAGGTTAGCAGGCCCTGACGATATGTCGAGGTTGTTCCCGCACTACCGTTTCGCAGTCCTGGCCATGAGCGCGGCGATTGTCGTGCTGGCCGCCTGCGGCACCACCGAGACGAACGCCCCGGACCCACCCAGTGCCGAGCAGGCAGGGAACAGCCGACCAGCAGTCGCATCCGACGTGCCGGACGCGCGGCCCGTCGTAGTCGCTTTCGGGGACAGCCTTACGGCCGGCCAGCGGGTCGGTCGGTCCGAAACCTACCCGGCCTTCCTGCAGCGCGAGTTCGACAAGCGCGGCATGAGCTTCCGCGTCGTCAACGAGGGGATCAGCGGGGACACCACGGCTGTGGCCCTCAGCCGAATCGATGTAGCCATCGCGCACCAGCCGAAATGGGTGATCTTGGCGCTGGGTGCCAACGACGGCCTTCGCGGCCTCCCGCTCGATGCCATGGAGCGCAACCTGCGAGAGATCATCGGCCAGTTCGGGCAGGCTGGGGCGAGAGTCGTCGTGGCGGGCATGAAGCTGCCCCGAAACTACGGCCCGGAGTACGTGCGAGACTTCGACGGAGTCTATCCGCGGCTCGCGGACGAGCTCGACCTGCCCCTGATCCCCTTCCTGCTAGAGAACGTGGCGATGGTCCCCGAACTGAATAACGCCGATGGAATCCACCCGAACGCGAAGGGTAACGCGATCATCGCTCGCCAAGTGGCGCTCGCCTTTGAGGACTTCTTGGCGGATTAGCCGCTACGGCCGACCGCGGTTGATCATGAACGTGGCGGAATCCGCGAAGTAGCGCAGCATCTCGTCGGCCACCGCTGGTGGAAACTCAGCCTCCTGAATAGCCTGCGTCATCAGTTCCATCCAGCGATTGCGGGCGCGCTCGTCAATCGGAAACGGCATGTGTCGCATGCGCAAGCGCGGATGTCCGCGCTGCTCAACATAGCGCTGGGGTCCTCCGAAACGGCCGACCAGAAAGTCCCGCAGGCGCACGCGCGCCTGCTCGTATCGCCCTTCCGGGTACATCGGCCCCAGGATCTCGTCCGCCGGCACGCGGTCGTAGAAGGCCTTCGTGAGCCGGTCAAAGCCAGCCTCCCCAACGATTTCGAAAACGCTGCCGTCCACACCTCCTATTCTTAGCGCATCGCAGAGCCACCCTTTCCCCGCATATACGGCCGATTCGCAAGCCATGCCACAAATCGGGTGCTATGATTCCTGCCAGTGATGCAACGAACCTGCTTGCTGTTCGCCCTCGTGCTGTGCTTTGCCGGGGCAGGTGTTTCCGAAGACGGCTTCGTTCAGCTGTTCGATGGCGAGTCGCTTGATGGCTGGGTCCTGCTCGGCCAACGCGGCGAGGGCTACACGGTCAAGGACGGGACCATTGCTTGCGCCAAGGGCAGTGGCGGAAACCTGCTCTCGGCTTCCGAGTACGCCGACTTCGTGCTGCGTTTCGAGTTCAAGCTCGAGTCGGGTTCGAACAACGGCTTGTGCGTGCGTTGCCCGCTCGGATGGAGCGACATGGCCTACGCTGGCAACGAACTCCAGATCATCGACAACTCAGCCGAGCGGTACGCGAATATCAAGCCTTGGCAGAAGCATGGGTCCCTGTACCACGTTGCCCCGGCCAAGACCGGTGCCCTGAAGCCGGTTGGCGCATGGAACAGCCAAGAGGTAAGGGCCGAGGGGTCGAGGATCACAGTCATCCTCAACGGGACGAAGATCCTTGACGCCGACACTGCCGACGTGAAGGATCCGGCTCTGCTGGCCAAGCATCCAGGCCTGAAGCGAAGGAGCGGCCATATCGGCTTCCTGGGTCACAACGAACCCGTACAGTTCAGGAATATCCGCATCAAGCGCCTGCCTTGACCAGCGCTGGCTGAACGTGGCCGGAACCTAACTGCGGGTTGCTTCACCAAGGGGGGATTCAATGTTGCGCGGGCTCTTTAGCGATCGTCGCGGCTTCATGCGATCCGCACTGGCCGTGCCCGGCATCGGCCTGAGCGCGCAAACCGCCGCGGCCCAAAGAAGGCGGCGGGCTGTCGGCCGCGACGTGCTGGCCGAACTCGGTGTCCGGCCTTTTCTCAACGCAGCCGGGACCTACACCAGGCTGACCGCGTCCCAGATGTCGCGATCGGTGTTGGACGCAATGCAGGTGGCAGCAACTCAGTACGTGGATCTGAACGAATTGCACGAGAATGCAGGCGACCGGATTGCAGAGCTGGTTGATTGCGAAGCGGCGCTCGTAACCGCCGGGTGCGCTTCAGCCCTGACTCTCGGAACTGCCGCTTGCGTGGCTGGGAGTTCCGCAGACTGGATCCGACGCCTCCCAGACACGGCCGGCATGAAAAACGAGGTCGTGCTTCAGAAGTCGCACCGCAATGGCTACGACCACGCGATCCGCAATTGCGGCGTCCGACTCGTCGAAGTGGATTCGGCGCGGGACCTGGAAGCGGCGATTAACGAGCGCACCGCGATGCTGTTCTTTCTCAACCATGCCGAACGCGACGGCGCCATCGGTCACGAAGAATTCGTCCGCGTCGGCAAGCAGCGCGGCGTGCCTACCCTGAACGACGTCGCCGCCGACGTCCCTCCGGCGGACAATCTCTTCCGCTTCACGAAGATGGGCTACGACTTGGTCGCATTCTCCGGTGGCAAGGGCCTGCGCGGGCCTCAATCGGCGGGGCTCTTGATCGGACGCCGCGACTTGATCGAAGCTGCGCGCTTGAACAACAGCCCGCACTCGGACTCCGTCGGCCGCACCAACAAGGTCAACAAGGAAGAGGTCGTCGGGATGCTTGTCGCGCTGGAAGAGTTCTTGGAGCGTGACCACGACGAAGTCTGGAAGGAATGGGAACAAAGCTGTGCGCGGATCGCGCGCAACGTCGCGAACCTGCCCGGCGTGTCGACGGAGATGTTCACGCCAGAGATCGCCAACGCTGTCCCACACTTGCGCATCCGGTGGGACTACAGCGCGGCTCAGCTAACACCAGAGCAGGCGGCCGAGGAGCTGCGCCAGGGAGAACCGGCCATCGAGGTACGGCCGCGCTCCTCGGAAGGGCTCGAGATCGCTGTGTGGATGCTAGCCGCGGGCGAAGACCGTGTCGTCGGGCGACGAGTTCGAAGCGTCCTAGCCGCGGCGCTGCGCCGGGCGGCCTGACGCTCGAACGTCGCGCCGTTCTCGACCGGCGCTAGCCGAGCAGGACGAACCGCGCCACGAACAGAGCTGCAAGCGCATGGACCAGCCAGGACACCTGTCCTGCGCGGCCGCGCAGGATCTTCAGGGCGGAATACGAGACCACGCCCATTGCGAGCCCATCCGCGATGCTGAACATCAAGGGCATCCCGGCGATCACGAGCAGGGCCGGCACGGCGGTGTCCATGTCGTCCCACTCAATCTCCCGGGCCATGCCGACCGTCGCTGCACCGACGATAATCAAAGGCGCGGCTGCGGCAAATGGGGGAATCAATCCTACGAACGGCACAACCGGCACGGCCAGCAGAAACAATCCACCAGTAACAACCGAGGCGAGCCCTGTCCTGCCCCCGGCCTGGATGCCCGCCGCGCTCTCGACGTAGGTGGTCATGGTCGATGTCCCGGCCAGGGCGCCGAGGATGGTGGCCCCGGCATCCACTCCCATGACACGGCCAAGCCCGGCGAACTGATCACCGGAGTCTCCCAGGCGCGCTTTCTTCACCAGACCAATCACGGTTCCGAGCGAATCGAACATATCGACAAAGAGCATCGCGAAGACGATGTCGAGGACTCCTATGGACAGGGCGGCATCGATCTCCAAGGCGAAAAGGGCATCGAATGCACCGCCGCCGGGATGGGACGCGGCACCGGTCAGGCCGAGGGGGATGCCGACCAGAGCGGCTCCGAGTATGCCGATCGCGATTCCGGCCCGCACGCCGCGCGCTAGGAGCGTGGTGGTGAACAACAGCGTGGCGATTGCCAGCACCGCCGACGGGGCGGTCAGGTCGCCTCGGGTCACCAGCGTCGCGTCGTGAGCGCGGATCAAACCGGCGTTCCTCAGCCCGACCATGACCAAGAACATGCCGATACCCGACGCGATGGCCGGCAATAGTTGCGGGGGCATCGTGCGCAGAATCGCGTTCCGAACGCCCAACAAAGTCAGCACCAAGAACGCGAGGCCCGAAACAAAGACGATGCCGAGGCCTTCCTGCCAGGCCAACCCGTGACCCTGTACGACGGCGTACGCGAAGAACGCGTTCAAGCCCATGCCCGGTGCCACGGCAAGGGGCAGCCGGGCAATGAATCCCATGGCGATGGTGGCCACGCCACTGACCAAGCAAGTCGCGAACGCGGCTGCGGCGGGAGGGATCCCGGCGTCGGCCAGAATCGCCGGATTGACCGCGATGATGTAGCTCATCGCAAGGAAGGTGGTCGCTCCCGCGACGACCTCTGTCCGGACACTGGATCCAAGCTGTCGAACTTCGAAGTAGCGATCCAGAAGATCCAACACGGTGATTTTCGCCGCTAGGCCGAGTGCGGCAATCGACTCCGCCCGCCTGGCAGTCGCACGCGCCAGGAAGAGGCACGGCCAAGCCAGTATATCGAGTGCGGGTGTCCGCTGCGCTCAAGTCTTCGCCCTGGCAGAGGACTCTTGGCGCTCATAGCCTCGAATCCGCGCACCAAGCGCGCCAGCAGCGAGGCTCCCTTTCGTTCGCCGCAGCACCGGCCGGCCGCTATGGCCGAGCAGGACCGATTCTCAGGTCAGGGCTGTGCGACCATCGCCGGGTCGGGCGGCACTTCGACAGCGGTTGCCGTGAACGTCTTGATATCTTCGATCCGGTGCGTTTCGGGAGTGGTGTCCTCGGGCGCTTGCAGCGTCCACTCCGCGACCAGCGTGAGCGTGCGGGACTCTACCAGCGCGCCGCTAGTTTGGACGACCACCCTCTCGGAACCGGACACGCTCGCGCTCGCGTAGGTCTCCGGGAGCATCGACGCAAGCATGCCCTGGGCTTCCAAGATGGTTGCCTCTTCCAAGTCGTCAACCTGCATCGCGAGGGCAGCGGCATCGGAGTTGAACGTGCGCTCGAGAGTGACCTTGCCTTCCTCGGGCTCGTCGCTCTCGATCGTGGTAACGGCAAACAAGACCACGGAACCCTCGGACGGCAAAGCGTGGATCGCTGCCGAGACCTCGTCGTCGACCGGGGTAACGCTGCCTTCGGTGAAGGGACCGTAAACCTCTTCGTAGCTCGCTCGATCCTGGTGCCGCAGTGTCTCGGGGTTGACCAGCTTGAGCAGGGTTGATGCCAGCTTGTCAGGCAGCTTCGCAGTCATTGCGTCGCGAACGCCCCCGTATCCGGCGATCTCAAGCAGGTTGCCCTGAGCGTCCACGTGGTAGGTCAGTTCCAATCCGCCTAGCACCGCATGCAGCGGGCTCGCCACGACAGCGCCGTTGCGAGTGAGGCTTTGGGATTCGATCGTCACCTTGTTCGAAAATGCCGTGGAGTCTGGAATCACGTCGACGGTCAAGCCCGGAGTGGTAATCACCGTATCCGGATCCGGAACAGCAACAGCTGCGACCGTGACAACACTCTCGCGCGTTCGCTCATCGGTGACGGTCGCGGCATCGTCCCCCGGTGGCGTAGTGACGCGTTTCACGGTCTCGACGACGTTGAAGACTGCTCCATCTTCGGGGGCGTACTCCAGCTCGACCGACTGGGCCTGCACTGTCAGCAGCGCCACACTCCACAGGCATGGAAGGGAGAGCCATTGTTTGAAGGATCTTCGATTCATGAGTCGGTCCACCTTTTCTTGCTCAAGATCTCGCATCGACGTTACCTCTGTGCCAGCGCTCGCTCAATCCCCGAACTTGGTGATCTTCCACGTGCCGTCGGTCTGCTTCTCCGCGACTAGGAGGTCCAGATTGAGGGGGTTCAGCGTTTCTTCCCCGCAGAACGGCGGAAGTGCCGAGACTGTGACGCATGCCTGGGTCTCTTGCACTTCAAACACGCCCGTGTAGTCAGTCCCGAATACGTTCACACTCCCGCTGCATGACTCGCCGACGCTCAACACAAGGTCCGCGGCACAGGCCACGCCATCGTCGGTCGCGGCAGGCACGCCGATATTGATCATCGGTCCAACAGGTGAAGACTGCATGTCCACCATCAGAGAGACCGCGAAATCACCGGCAGGCATCGCATCGGGAATCTTTGCACTCAGCTGGTACAGGCCGACAACATCCGGCGTCGCTCCCGCAAAGACGATGTGGTCGTCCGGAATCATTGTTTCGCCAAGCATCAGCTGAACCGACTCGGCGGCCAGCACATGGGAGAGAGCCGGGATCTCCCCCGAGGCCAGGGCAGGATCGGCAGACCCGAATCCTGTTCCGAAGAACGTGACGACGTCGCCCGGTACGGCCGGCGACATCCCGGGGCCGGATGAATCTTCTTGCGCGTCGCCCTCAGTCGTCGCCGGTGTCGCTTGCATCTCGGTGGCGGCTGGAGTTTCCGGCTCGCTGGCGACCAGCGAGAAATCCTCGTGCACGGCAACCGCGCCCTGCACGCTCTCCGAAACCTGCAACAGCACCGGCTGCACACTGGCAATCTCGAACATGGCTACATTGCTGCGGACTTCCTGCGGGCCGTCCGGGGCAGCCCCGCAATTGCCGATCACCACCACGGCCGCGGGCCCTAGGGCCGTCTCGGCAGGAATCTGAACGAAGACGCTCGTGGCGTCCGCATACAGCACGGGGGATCGCACCTGGTTGACCTCGACACAGACTCCGCCCGCGTTGGTGGCGAGTCCGCCATCCGCACCGACGGAACCAAGGGTCCCCTCGCCCATCGCGGCAAATCCGGTTCCGCTGATCACCGCGATCCCGCCCGGTGCGCCGGTAGTCAACGGCGTCTCCGAATCCCCGAGCGACGTCACTCCGCCATCGGAAATCACGGGTGCCGCGGGTGCCGCGGCTTGCGGCTGGAGCACAGCCTGCAGCGTGTAGATGTTGTCGTTGCGGGAATCCTGGCTACCGTCCGCCCCATTGGCTGCGATGGCGATGGTCACCGGGCCCACGTCCTCAGCCGGCGCTGTCCAGTCGACCGCAAATGTCGCGGAACTGCCGTTACGGGGACTTTGGTGCGTCACCCATTGCACTTGGCTGCTAGTCGGCCCGCAGTTCCCGGAGCCAGCCGAAATGCCCATGCCATCGTCCGAAGACGCAGCCGCCAGCGAGCCCGGCTGACCGCAGCCTTCACCGGAGCGCGCTGTCAATTGAAATCCAACGCGAAACTTGGTCGTGTCTTCAAACGATACGATCAACGCGATCGTTTCGCCGGGCGTGTAGGTAAGACTCTCTGCGGCCGATTCGCCAGAGGCAGCGACGCCGCCCACCGTAAGCGACAAGGTTCCCGGCCCCGAGTTGACCTCGCCAGCATGGCAGCGGGTGCAATTGGTTTCGCCGGGAAAAGGTCCCCCGCTGGTGCGCGCGGGCGCGCCACGCGAGAAGGCATCGACGTGTGGCACGCAGATTGCTGCCAACACGAATGCCAGACTAACGACCCCTATTTTTCCCATGTCAATCACCTCGCTTCCCTAATGTAGCCCATCAAGAGTGTGCTGGCAAGTTAGCCAGCAATGGCATCTTATGTTACAGCACGTTGCCGCTGCACGAATGCCGCAGCTTCGCGATAGCGCACATATAGTGGCTCGTAGAGCTTCGTGTGCTGCCGATCCGGCGCGATCAAAGTGCCGCCGCGGCCGTTGACATCCTTCCGCACGCCACCGATCGTGCGCACTGCCGAGCGCACCGAACTGAAGCCGCCAGCGCGCTTGCCGGCAGCCACCGCGCCCAAGATCGCGGCACCGAGTGCCGGCCCCTGCTGGGACGGATGGATGAGGATGTTCTCGCCCAGCACATCTGCCGCGACCTGCACGAAGAGCGGATTGCGATGGGGCAAGCCTCCGGTTGCGATGAACTTCTTCACCGGCACGCCGCGCTCCCTGAGCAAGTCCACGATCCACCGCAGGCCGAGCGCGCTGGACTCGAGCAATGCCCGATACAAATGATGCGGCTCATGTCGCAAGGTTAGACCGAGGAACCCCCCGCGAAGGTTTCCGTCCATCAGGGGAGTCCGGCAGCCATTGAACCAGTCCACGCACAACACTCCGTCAGCGCCGGGCGGAACCGTGCGGGCCCTTCTCGCCAATTGCGCAAACGTTTTTTGGCCGGTGAGCCGCCGCAGCCAGTCGAAAGCGTCGCCCACAGCCGCCTGGCCCGCTTCGTAACCGTACATCCCTGGCAAGATGCCGTCCTTGACGACACCTGCCACTCCCGGCACGCGGTGGTACTCCACCGCGTTGAGCATGTGGCACGAACTGGTCCCGCAGACCATGACCAAGGTGCCGGGATCTGCCGCGCCCACGCCGGGCACGCCGGCATGCGCGTCGATGATTGCCGTGCTGACCGGAATGCCGTCCGGGAACCCCAGCTTCTTCGCCATAGCCTGAGACAGCCTTCCGGCGACTTGGCCCGGGGCCTTCATCCGGCCCGGCATCTTCTTGCGCACGACATCAACAAGTTCTGGGTGGACTGCCCGCAGGAATGGCTTGGAGGGGAATCCGTCCCGCGAAGTCCACATGCCCTTGTACCCCGCCTGGCATGTCGAGCGCGCCATCTCGTCCGCTTGGCACCCGATCAACTGCCACACGACCCAGTCGCCCGCCTCGACCCACACCTCGGCGGCCCGGTAGACTTCTGGTGCCCCGTCCAGAGTTTCGAGCATCTTGGGGAAGAACCACTCGAGGCCGATCGTCCCGCCACACTGCTCCAAGAACTGCTCCTTGCGCTGGCTCGCGATCTGATCGATGCGCTCGGTCTGGGTCTTCGCTCCGTGGTGCTTCCAGAGCTTCGGCCATGCCAAAGGATTCGCTCTGTGCTCGGAGACCAGGCACAGCGGCGTGCCGTCCCCTAGCGTTGGCAGCATCGTGCAGCTGGTGAAATCGACACCAATCCCGATTATGCGGGCCGATGCGTTGCCTACGCGCCGCCAAGCGCTGCGGGTCGCTTTGGCGGCCGAGTCCAGCCAGTCGCCGGGGTGCTGCAGCGCATAGTCCGGCGGAAGCGAGACGTTCGTTCCGGGCAGCTTGGCCGTGATCTGCCCGTGTTTGTACTTGGAAGACGACCAGCCGTGCTCATGCCCATCCAAGTCTACGAACAGCGCCCGCACTGACTCGGTGCCGAAGTCCAGTCCCAGTACTAAAGCGTGCTTGTCTGGCAATTTCTTCTATCTCCAGAAATTGATGCAAGCCCCCATCGTAACGTGATTGCAAGTTTTTTTCACTCTTGGCCGGACTTCCAAACCCATCTGAGGACGCCCCGGGGCAGTCGCACAAGAGCCGCTAGTCGAGGTCTGCGGAACGCCTGTGCCCCTGCCCTCAGGGGCCGCAGACAGGCTCAAGCTGCAGCAAGGCAACGGCCGGGGCCGAGCCGGGCCACGGCTATACTAACAATGCGGTGAGGCGGCTTGGGATAACATCGCTGCTGCTGCCACTGGCGCTCGGGCTGGCCAGCGGCGAGCCCGGAGAAGAGGCCGCATTCGCGGAGCGCCCGCCGGAGCATTCGGAACTGGTTGACGAGGACGAGGACTTTGCCCGTCCGAAGCAGACCTATGCGTTCAACCCCGTCCAAGCCACCAAGGAACTCAAGGTCGGCAATTACTACTTCAAGAAGGGCAGTTATGCCGCGGCTGCCTCGCGCTACCTAGAAGCGACCCGCTGGGACGACAACTTCGCCGATGCGTACTGGCGCCTGGCGATCACCCACGACCGGCTCAAGAATCCACGCGAGGCGATCGATGCCTACACGCGCTACCTGGCACTCGATCCGACCGGCAAGAAGGCCCGCGAGGCGCGGCGCCAAATTGAGAGGATGGAGCAGTCGCTTGGCACCCTGCCCCTAGCGGCGAGCGGCGATCAGCCCGGCGACGCCAAGTAGCGATTGCGGGCATCTAGTTTTCGAGCAACCGCATGACTCGCCGTCGCTTGCTGGCTCGCAGCTTGCTGCACTTCCGCGCGGTACATGCCGCTGTCGCACTGGGCGTTGGCGTCGGCACAGCCGTTCTGGCCGGGGCGCTAATCGTTGGCTCATCGGTTCGGGAAAGCCTGCGAGGCCTGACCTTGGATCGCTTGGGCGAGATCGATTTCGCGGCCGTCGGCGAGCGGTATTTTCGCGAGACCGCGACGGAGGCTTTCTCCGATACCGCGCGAGCGGCTTCGGCTGTGCTCGTCCGCGGCAGCGCAGAGCACGCCGAATCTAGCGCCCGGGCATCGAAGGTCAGGATTCACGGTGTCGACGCAGGCTTCTGGGCCTTCTACGAAATTGACGCGCCGGAAATCGGCAATCGCGAGATCGTGCTCAACCGCAGGCTCGCCGCAGAGCTGGGCGCTGAAGAGGGTGACGACTTACTCCTCCGTTTCCAGACAGATGCGCTGATACCAGCGGAATCCGTCATGGGCCGCAAGGCCGACAACGTGCGCCTGCTGCGGTTGAAGGTAGTGTCGATTCTGGACAACACCGGTCCCGGCCGCTTCGGCCTGTCCCCGCAACAGCAATTGCCATACAACGCATTCGTCAGCAAGCCCGTGCTCCAGCGCGCCTTGGAGCAGTCAGGAAGGGCCAACGCGCTGTTCGTCGCAGGCGGCACGCTGCGAAGGGCGCGAGCCACTTGGCAGGAGAGCTTCGCGCCACAAGACGCCCGACTTGTCATCAGGCCCCTGCCGGAGGGGCGCGGGGCCCTCGTAGAGTCGGAACGGGTGGTGCTTGGCTCGGAGGCCGCCACCGCCGTCGCGGGAGCCGCGCAAGCTGGCGGGTGGCACTCGAGGGAAGTCCTCACGTATCTCGCCAACACCCTAGAGACAGGCGGCCGGAGCGTCCCGTATTCCACCGTGACCGCGTTGGAGTCCTACCCCGACACACTGCTCCTTGCCAACGGCGCGAAGGCTCCGGAGCTGGGCAACAGCGAAATCTTGCTCAACCAATGGGCGGCGGACGACTTGCAAGCCCGTCCGGGCGATACGGTCGATCTGACCTACTTCGTGGTGGGTCCGGGCAGCGAGCTGCAAACGGCCTCGCACAGCTTCAGCCTTGTTGGGGTAGTCCGCATGCAAGGAGCCGCGCTGGACCGGGACTACGCCCCGGCTTACAAGGGCATGTCGGACAGGACGCGGATCTCCGATTGGGATCCGCCGTTCCCGATGGACTTGCGACTGATCCGCCCGCGGGACGAGCAGTATTGGGACCGCTACCGGGCGGCGCCCAAGGCCTTCGTGAGCCTAGGGACCGCCAAGCAGTTGTGGACCAGCCGCTTCGGACAGCTGACCTCCCTTCGCCTCGAATCCACCGGTGAAACCAGTCCCGCCGAAGAGCTCGCGAGCTTCAGGACAGAATTGCGCCAACGTCTCCACCCGGCCGATTTCGGCCTTGCCCTGCTACCGGTCAAGCAAGTCGGGCTGGACGCGTCGGCGGGCGCTACCGACTTTTCCGGGCTGTTCATCGGCTTCAGCATGTTCCTCATCGCGGCGGCCGCGATCCTGGTCTTCCTGCTATTTCGGCTCGGCGTCGAACTCCGCACCAGGGAAATCGGCACGCTGCTCGCCACCGGCCACACTCTGGGCTTCGTGCGCGTGCTGCTCTTGTGCGAGGGCGCGGCCCTGGCGGCCGCTGGCTGCCTGATTGGGATCCCCGGTGCCGTTGCCTATGCCAGCCTGATGCTCTATGGCCTGAGCACGTGGTGGAGCGGCGCCGTAGGCGGCTCGTTCCTACAGCTGCACGTTGGCGCTGCAGATCCGCTGATCGGCGCGGCCTCGGCGTTCGGGCTGATGCTGGGCTCGATCGGACTCTCCTTGCGGCGCCTTGCGGACCTCAGCCCCCATGCCCTGCTCGCGGGCCGGACCGAGCCCGCCATGAGCGATATCGCGGCCGAGCGCAAGTCGCGCCGCCTGCGACTCGCCGCTGCGGCATTGGCAGTCGCGGCGCTCGGATTGCTGGCGATCTCGCTGGGGGCCGATTCAACGTCACGCCTGGCGGCGTTCTTCGGCGCGGGAAGTCTGGCCTTGGCAGCGGCGCTCGTGCTGCTGCGGTCGGTACTGCTGCGGCCACAGCGCGGCGCCTTGAACGTCTCCTCGCTTCCAGCGCTTGGATTTCGCAACGGCAGTCGCAACCCGACTCGCAGCGTCCTGTCGGCCACTTTGGTCGCGTGTGCCTCGTTCATGATCGTGACGGTCGCGATGAATCGCCACGACGTAAGCGCGCAGGAACCGGACATCCACTCTGGCGACGGGGGCTTCCGCTTTCTCGCCGAAGCGGACGTCCCGCTGTTCAAGGCGCGGATCGACGAGGTTGCCGCGGCCAGCGCAGGCTCGACGCGGCTCGTGCCCCTGCGGGTACGGGCTGGCGAAGACGCGAGCTGCCTGAACCTCTACCAGCCATCGCAACCCACCGTCGCCGGAGTGTCCGCAGCGCTCATCGAGCGCGGAGGCTTCGCCTTTCAGGCCAGCTTGGCCGAAACCGAGGCGGAGCGCGAGAACCCCTGGCTGTTGCTCGAGAAGGACTTCGACGGGGCGATCCCGGTCTTCGGGGACGCTAATTCGGTTACCTGGATCCTGCACTTGGCACTCGGCGACGAGCTGCTGGTGGCGGACAGTTCCGGCCAAGACCGCCGCCTCGTGCTTGCCGGCTTGCTCTCGCGCAGTATTTTCCAGTCGGAGCTGTTGGTCGCGGAGGATCGCTTCCTCGACCTTTACTCCGACCACAGCGGCTACCAAGCACTGCTCGTCGAGACTGACGAGGACAGCGCGGGCGGCGTGTTGGAGGAAGCCTTTGCCGACGAGGGCCTCGATGCGGTTCGGTCGTCCGACCGGCTGGCCGGGTTCTTGGTTGTCGAGAACACCTACCTGAGCACCTTCCAGAGCATCGGGGGCCTTGGATTGCTGCTGGGCACCCTGGGCCTGGCAGTCGTCATGGTCCGAAGCGTGCTCGAACGGCGCGGGGAATTGGCGCTACTGGGCGCGATCGGATTCTCGCAAGCGGCCGTGGGGCGCCTGATCTTCTTGGAAAACTCCTTCCTGCTGGTGTTCGGTGTCGGCACGGGTACGATGGCGGCTCTGCTAGCGATCGCGCCGCATCTTGTGAGCGGCGCGGCCGACCCGCCCTGGCTGCCCTTGACCCTGACCTTGGGAGCGATCGTCGCCCTCGGCCTAGCCGCCGGCGCGGTAGCCGCAAACATGGCGCTGCGCGCCCCATTGCTGCCCAGCTTGCGACGAGATTGAAGGCTGCGCGCGGCAGCCTTGCCAAGCGCTAGAGTTCCCGGGCGTGCTCGACGGCCTTGAGCAATGCTCCGGCCTTGTTCATGGTCTCGTCCCACTCGCGTTCTGGCACCGAGTCCGCCACGATCCCGGCACCCACCTGCAGGTATGCCTTCTCGCCGCGCACCATCATGGTGCGGATCGCGATGGCCGACGTGAGAGTGCCCGAGAAATCCAGATACATAACGCTGCCCGAATAGACTCCGCGCTTGGTTGGCTCGAGTTCCGCGATGATCTCCATCGCCCGCACCTTGGGCGCGCCAGATACCGTTCCGGCGGGAAAGCAGGCCTTGAGCGTGTCGAAGGCATCCTTGTCATCGCGCAGGGTGCCGAGCACGCTCGAGACGATGTGCATTACGTGCGAGTAGTACTCGACGATCTCGAATTCCGGGACGTGTACTGAGCCGTACTCGGCCACGCGGCCCACATCGTTGCGGCCGAGATCGACCAGCATCACATGCTCGGCAAGCTCTTTCTCGTCAGCCAGCAGGTCGTCCGCCAGAGCTTGATCTTCCTCCGAGGTTGCGCCCCGCGGCCGGGTTCCGGCGATAGGGCGATACTCGATGCGCCTGCCGTCCACCTTCACTAGCATCTCGGGGGAGCTTCCCACGACGGCGGAATCTCCTAGCTGGAGGTAGAACAGGAACGGCGACGGGTTGATAGTGCGCAACGAGCGGTAGATCTGGAACGGGTGGACTCCCGGCAGCATTTCGAGACGCTGCGAGAGCACGACCTGAAGAATGTCGCCGGCGAGAATGTACTCGCGCGCCTTCTCCACCGCAGCGCAGAAGGCTTCCTTGCCAATGTTCGAGCGCAGCTGCAGATCGACCGCCGGCCGGGTTCCGTTCGGCAGCGGGACCCGCTTGGCCAAACAAGCCTCGAGGGCGTCGACTTCTGCGCAAGCTTGGCCGTACGACTCCTCCAAGTCCACGTCGTCGCCGATGCGGGCGTTAGCGACAAGATAGACCTGGTGCTTGACGTGATCGAAGACCACCACCGATGTGAAGAACATGAAGACTGCATCGGGGGCCTTCACGTCGTCCTCGCGGAACGCGGGCACGCGGGGCTCGATCTGCCTGACCAAGTCGAATCCTGCGTAGCCGACCGCTCCCGCGCTGAAGGGAGGCAGGGCGTCGGCCCCGGCAGGCGTGAAACGCCCGGCATGCTCCTTCAAGACGGCGAAGACATCGGATTGACGGCGGGTCACGGCGCCGCCTTCACGAATCTCCACCTCGTCGCCGTACGCCGTGACGACCGAGAACGGATCAGTGCCGATGTAGGTGAAGCGTCCGATCCGCTCGCCGCCCTCGACGCTCTCGAGCAAGAAGGCGTACTCCCGGCCCTCGGCCAGCTTCAGGTACGCCGATACCGGCGTCTCCAGATCGGCCGTGATCACTTTCCAAACAGGAACCAGGTTGCCCTGAGCCGCAAGTTCTCGGAACGATTGAAAATCTGGCTTGACCATGCCCGGCGACCCCGCCCGCTTATCCCACTCTACGTCCTAGGACGGCCGATCGCATGACATCGCGCGGGGCATCCATCCCAGTCCAAATCCGATACTGCGCGGCAGCCTGCTCGACAAACATCTCGACGCCGCTGATCGTGACCTTGCCGTCAGCGCGGGCACGCTTGAGCAGGGCCGTCTCCACTGGGTTGTAGACAAGGTCGAAGACCACATCGGCCGGAATCGTGCCGGGGAACAGGTTTCCCTCGGCATCGGGCCGCATGCCGACGGAAGTCGCCTGGACCAGCACGTCGAAGTACTCGCCTGCCAGACGTTCGAATGCCACGGCGTCCGCTCCGAGCTGGCCGGCTAGCTGGCGGACTCGCTCGGGATTGCGACCGGTCACGGCGACCCTCGCTCCCTCCCTCCTGAGAGCGACGATGGCCGCCCTGGCGGCTCCGCCGTTTCCAACGACCAGAACCCGCGCCCCGTCGAGCCTGACCCGCTGGCTAAGCGGCTCGACGATGCCCCGCGCGTCTGTGTTGGTACCGCACATGCGGCCTTGGTCCCAGTAGATCGTGTTGACAGCGCCAATTTCCAGAGCGGCTTCGTCGACCCGGTCCAGGTGGGGGATAACGCTCTGCTTGTGGGGGATGGTCACGCTGGCGCCGTGTAGCGGCAGGTGCCGGGCGGTGTGGAAGAAATCGGCAATGTCGTCGGGCTCGACCAGCAGGGGAACATATAGCCCGTCGTATCCCAGCGCCTGGAACGAGCGGTTGTGGATCAGGGGCGACATGGAGTGCCCGACCGGCTTTGCAATTACTGCAAAGAGTCGCGTCTCGGCCGAGGCGGACTCGACGCGGTACAAGTCTCGGGCAGCGGTGGCCGAGGTCTGCCCGGGCGCCGTGGGAGCGGCAGTCACTTCGGCGCAACCTTGGCCGCTGGCGGTCGGATGCGCATCCGGAGCGGCATAGGTGAACAGGCCGCGACGTGCCGGAGAAACCAAGCGGGCCACCGAACCCGCCTCTCCCATTCCTGCAACGACGACGTTGTCGCGATCCTGGCACAGGGCAAGCAGCCGCAGATTGTCGCTAGGTCGCTGCACGTGCGTCGCCACCTTGAGGATGTCCGCTCCGGTCGCTGCCAAGCGACGGATTACCGGTGCGAGCTCGGGCGTCCCCGCGAAGTCGTGGAAAGAAACCAGCGTCGTACAGATCCCGCGAAAAGGAGCCAGCATGTCGGGGCGGTCCGCGAAAGCCTCGATCTCGACGTCCACAATCCCGGCGCCCGCGGCAACGGCTTCGAGGAGAATCGGCACCTGCTGATCGAGCGGACCCGCGAACTGGCCCCCGTGGGGCGCGCGACGGCAAGTCGCGACAATCGTGGTCGCGGGGTGGCTGCGAGCGATCCGCTCTACAATCCCGGGGCCGGCGGAAGGATCGTCCAAATGGTCGATCCGAAGCTCCAAGAAACTCTCGCCGCGGTCGCAGCTGGCCACGGCCAGGTCTGCCGCTTGGCGGGCGTCAGCATGCCCGATGCATACGCAAATCTTGGGCAGTTGAACCGGTACGGGCATCGCGCCAGCGACGTTCTGAGTAGGCTATCACAGGCACCTTAAGGGGCCTTGCCGTGCTCGAATCGGCCCGCTAGGGACGGGCCCGGCACGCCGGCGTAGGGTGCATGCAAGCACAGCGGCGGGTCGGGAGACGAACCCTGATACGGTGCTAGTATCATCTTCGGGCAGCGCGTTCGTGCGCTGCCCGCTGCGACATGCCCGTCACGACCGCCACAGGCACCGAACGTTCCGGGCTGGCCAAAGCCGGTGCCGGAGCGTTTCCGGAGCCGGACGAGATCGAATACCCGGAACGGAATTGGATCGCGCAGAGCATCGCGCACGGCGATGCCGTGTTGCAAGCGGCGGCGGCCTTGCGGAACCACTTCCGGGATCGCACGGACGTGCTGGTGGCCATGGAACTGGCGGTGTACTACCGGCGTGACGATAACAATCTCTGGCTGCAGCCGGACGTGCAGGTGGTGTTCGGGGTGAGCCCTGCGAATCGCAGTTCGTACCGGATCTGGGAAGAAGGCAAGGCCCCGGATTTCGTATTGGAGGTGGCGTCGCCGTCGACGGCGGAGAATGACGCCGAGCACAAGGCGCGGGAGTACGCCCGGATAGGTGTTCGGGAGTACTGGCGGCTGGACCCGGACGGGACCTTGATGGGGTCAGCGTTAAAGGGCTACGAGGCCAGCGGGGGGAAGTATGCCCCGGTGCGGCCAGTGGCGAGCAGCGGTCAGGATCGGCGGTTCCCGAGCCGGGTGCTAGGGCTGGAAGTGAGCAGCCGGAGGCAGGCCCGGGCGACGGTGCTGGTGTTGCGGGACCCGCGCACGGGGGAAGAGACCGACGGCGCGCTGGAAGAAGCCGAGCGGCGGAGGCGGATCGCGGAGCGTGATTCGCGGGCGGCAAAGCAGGAGGCAATTGCGGCGAAGCAGCGGGCGAGCGCAGCAGAAGAGCGGGTACGGGCACTTGAGGAGCAACTCCGCGCCCTCACGGCCAATACCACTCCATCCGAGCGTGACCGCTAGCTGCCAAGCCTAGGCTCTCGGCGATACCATCGTCGGCCACGAAGCTGGAGATTGGCGCCGGATTGCGCGTCGGCTCAATCCCTTGAACTCATTGACGGACCCGCGACCAGCCCACTTTGCGCGATGAAGGTGCTGCTCATAGACAACAGAGACTCGTTCACCTTCAACCTTAGCCAGCTCATCGCGAGCGTCACTGCCCACACTCCAGTGGTAATTGACAACGCCGCTTCGCACTGGCGCGACGTGATCACGGAAATCGGTGCCGATGCGATTGTCATCTCTCCTGGCCCGGGAACTCCCGCGCGCTGCGAAGACTTCGGCATCTGTAATGAAGTCATCCTAGAGTCAGGCATTCCGCTACTGGGTGTTTGCCTGGGCCATCAGGGTATCGGGCACGCATATGGGGCGCGGGTCGTACCGGCGCCTGTCCCCATGCACGGCCGGATTTCTCGTGTCTCGCACGATGGCAGCGAGTTGTTCCGCGATATCCCCGCCAGCTTCGACGTAGTGCGCTACCACTCTCTCTGCATCGAGAGTGATTCGCTGCCGGCATGCTTGACGGCAACAGCCTCGACTACAGGCGGAGTCGTGATGGCGCTGCAGCACAAGTCTCGTCCGCAGCTTGGCGTGCAGTTCCATCCGGAGTCCGTGAGCGCGGACTGCGGCGAGCAGCTGGTTCGAAATTTCCTCCGATTGGCTGCTCGGCACGCCCGGCACCGCACGATCAAGCAGACCCGGCCAACCAGCGGCCGGCCGACAGTCGGCGGAAGCGCCGCTGCCCGTGCCTCAACAGCGGGTCCGGCCCGCAGTGAATCGCGCGCGCTGGAACGCTGGGTCGAGCCTCAAGAGGCGTTCGAGCTCCTCTACGCCGACGCCGAGCACGCATTCTGGCTGGACAGCTCGGCGGTGATCCCGGGCCACTCGAGATTCAGCTTCATGGGCGATGCTTCCGGGCAGGAGGGTGCGGCCTTGCTGTACCAATCGGCGGACCGCAGCCTGACAGTGCGGACGCGGGTCGGCACCAAGACCAAGAAGGTCCCATCCCTGTTCGCAGAGCTGCGCAAGCGCTTGGGCCGTGCGGTACAGCTGGACCCCTCCCTGCCGTTCGACTTTCAAACCGGCTTGGTTGGATTCTTCGGATACGAGTTCCGCAACGAGGTGGGCTTACCAACATCGCGCAGGTCTGCGACGCCAGACGCCGCATTCGTGGATTCCGAGCGATGCGTTGTGTTCGACCATGCTGAACGCCGCGTGTGCTTGGTCGCTCGCGTCGGAGCGTCAAGCGACGATCCAGCAATCTGGTTCGACAGCGCCGAGCGGGCGCTCCTCGGCCAAGAGCGGACCGCTAGCCGACCCGCACTGGAGAACAAGCCCGTCATCGCGCACCTTTCGGACGGCCCCAAGGCGTATCAAAGCAAGATCAAGCATTGCCAGACCGAGCTGGCAGCCGGGGAGTCGTACCAAATCTGCCTTAGCAGCGAGTTCTCGGTGACATGCGATGTGGGGGCGTTCGCGGCCTATCGGGCGTTGCGGGAGCTAAACCCGGCACCGCATGCGGCATATCTTCGCTTTGGGGATCTGGCGCTTCTCAGCTCATCGCCGGAGAGATTCCTACGTGTCGATCCGGACCGCGGGGTCTGGGCGAAACCGATCAAGGGCACCTGTCCGCGCGGAAGCACAGCCAAGGACGACGCGAGGCTGGCGCGCTGGTTGCGCAAAGACGAAAAGACGCGGTCGGAGAACTTGATGATCGTTGACCTGTTGCGCAACGACATCGGGCGGATCGCCTCGACCGGCTCGATCCGCGTGCCGAAGTTGATGGACGTAGAGTCCTACGCCACGGTCCATCAACTGGTGAGCACGGTCGCCGGGAAGCTTCCGCCGGACCGGGACTGCCTTGACTGCGTCGCCGCTGCGTTCCCGGGAGGCTCCATGACCGGCGCGCCGAAGGTCCGTACCCTTTCGATCATCGACCGGCTGGAAGAACGAGCGAGAGGTCCGTACTCGGGCGCGCTCGGCTACTTGACCTACGGCGATCGAATGGACCTCAGCATAGTGATCCGAGCGATCGTGATGGACGGCAAGAGTGTCTCCGTGGCGTCTGGAGGGGCCATCGTGGCCATGTCGGACCCCATGGAAGAGTTCAACGAAATGCTGCTGAAGGCGCGGGCACCCTTGGCTTCTTTGGCGCTTGCATCAACAGGGGATGCCGACGCATGGGAGCTGCGTTACGCCTCGCCGTGAGGGTGGTTGCCACCGCGGCCTCCCCATTCCGGGAACGCCAATCGCGGTCACGCTGAGGCTCAGCGGCGAGTGACTTCCAGCCCGCGAAGACGCAGGCGTAGCAACCTCCACCGATCAGTTGCGTGACCTACGGCGACGGTATACATTCGACCCATGAATCGAACAACGCTGTGGCTCGCCGCGTCGTTGCTGCTCGCAGGCAGCGCCCTTCTGCTTCGAACGCAGACTCAACACGCCGGCCCGACAACCGTGAATGCGTCGGACTACGCCGGCTTGCAAGAGGCCTTCGATGCGCTTCCGGCGACCGGCGGCCTCGTCCGGCTCCCGCCTGGCAGGTTCGAGATAGACGAGCCTCTGATTCTCTCGGTCGGGGACGTCCGTGTCGAAGGCTCGGGCGCGGCAACGCATATCGTCAACCTGAACGAGGACGGCAAGCCGGCGGTCATTGTGCAGTCCGCAGTCTTTGATCCGGACGCTTCGGTTCGCCAAAATCGCGACAACTCGCTTTGGCGAGTCCAGTTGGCCAACTTCCGAATCAGCGGCAATCCGAAGAGCGGCGACGGGTTGTTGGCCCGGTTCGTGGACGAGATCTACGTCGAAGGTCTCTCGGTCGATCGCAACGGCGAGAACGGAATCCGCCTTGTGCACTGCTACGAGGACCCTCGGATCGCGGATTCCATCCTGACTTACAACGGAGCGTCGGGGCTACAGGTCGAGGGCGGCCACGACATCGTGGTCAATGCGAATCAGTTCGAGGAGAACCTGGACGCCGTCCGCGTGATCGACAGCTTCAATCTGTGTATGAACGCGAACAACATCGACGACCATCTCCGGCACGGAATTGTCGTCGAGAACACATATGGCTCGGTGCTCTCGGGGAACATGATCGAGGAGTGCGCGGGCACCGCGATCGTGTTGGACCGCGACGTCTACGGAGTCACGGTCAGCGCGAACGTGCTGGCCCACAATAATGCAGGCGGCGTGGATCTCCGCGACGCCTGGGGTTCGACAGTCAGCGCCAACACGTTTACGATCAATCCGGAGTGGTCCGTACGGATCGGAGAGAGCAGCGGACGGATTACGGTCACCGGAAACAATTTTTCCAACAGCTTTCTCGGGCAGGGCACGAAACGCGAGGAAGAGTATGACGTCGAGTGGCCGCGAAAAGGATACGCGCGCGGCGTGCTTCTGGAGGGTACGAGACAGGTCACCGTCACCGGAAACATCTTCACCGGATTGATTGGGCCGGCGGTTGAGGGACGGGGGACGCTCAAAGATGTCCTGTTGAGCGCGAACGTTGCAGCGGATTTGTTTCGTAAGGGCGGCTCGGGTCAGCCTTTCATGTTTGAGAACCCCGACGGAGTCCGCATCTCGGAGTAACCGCGACCAGAATCCATGCAGTCATTGCACGGGGTCTAATGATCTATGCGAACTTCTACGAGTTGCTAATCATGAAAGACCTCATCCCGTTCTTTGCCGACAAGGACAAGGAGCGGATTCTCGGAAGAACCGCGTTGGGCGTCTATCGCTTGGCGAGCTGAAGGAGAACCGACGATGCCGCATCCTCGATTGAATCGACGTCAATTCCTGAACGCCTCTTCGGCGGCGGGCGCCGGCTTGGCGCTCGCTAGCACGGCGGCCGCGACGCCGCAGAGCGCCAACGACCGCATCCAGGTGGGCGTGATCGGCCCCGGCGGCCGGGGCACGCAGGTGATGAAGGAATGCATCGAGTTCGGCAGTGCATACAACGCCCGCGTGACGGCGGTTTGCGACATCTGGAACCAGCGTCTGGAGGCGGCCGCCAAACTGGTCAGCGAATCCTACAGCGCGCAGCCAAAGTCGTTCCGGCGATACGAGGAGCTGCTGGCCGATTCAGAGATTGACGCGGTGATCATCGCCACCCCCGATCACCAGCACGCCAAGATGCTCAAGGCCGCGGTGGAAGCAGGCAAGGACGTCTATTGCGAGAAGCCGATGGGTAACGTGCTCTCGGAGACCAACGAGGCGCTCGAGGCCGTCGAGAAATCGGACCGGATTGTCCAGATTGGCACCCAACGGCGGAGCTACCCGCGCTATCGTTCGGCGATCGACATCATCCAAGAGGGCCGCATCGGCGAGATCGTGCGTGTCGACGTCATCTGGAACGCCTATAGCCCCTATCGCTGGGCGAAGAAGCCCGAAGAGCTCGACTCGTTGAAAGAAAGCGATGTCGACTGGGAAGCCTTCTTGATGGGCAAGCCCTCCCGCCCGTTCGACCCCAGAATCTACCGCTCGTTCCGTCTGTTTCGAGAGTTCTCGAGCGCGATCATCGACCAGTGGATGACCCACGGGGTCGACGTCATCCACATGCTCACCGGAGAGCCTTACCCGCTCAGCGTTGTGGCGCACGGAGGCCTCTATCGCTTCCGCGACTACCGCGAGAATCCGGACGACATCCAGACCGCTCTCGAATACGGCAGCGGACACCGCAAGTTCCTAGCGACTTATTCGACCTGCCTCAGCAACGCCGCCGGCAGCGCCACCCGCGTGATGGGAACGCTCGGAACTATGGAAGTGGAGAACGTCTGGCGCGTGTCCGGCGACGGGAGCGAGCACCCAGACGCCCTGACTGAGGCGGAAGAAATTCCGGAGAAGCCGGGGACGCAACACCACATGGCGAACTGGCTCGACGCCATGCGTCGGCGAGACCGCAGCATCCTCTACGCGCCTGTCGAGGCTGGCTACGGCCATTCGATCGCCTGCATCATGGCGACGGACTCTCTCTGGAGCGGCAGGCGCAAGACGTTCGAACCCGAAAGCAAACAGATCCAAGAGGGATAGTCGAGGTTTTCTCGCTGAACTGCATGTCGGTCCCAGGCCATTTCCCGCCCGACTATGCCTGCGTGCGGGCAAGCGCCGGTCTCGCGCCTCCGCCCGTCGCCGCCGACAACAGCCTTCGAGCGATCAAGGCGGTGTTCCAGCGCTACCGGACGAACGCAGCCCGTCGGATGAGCTGCGTCCTCAGATCTGCCGCCCTGCCGGCGTTGCTGTGCGCCTGCGCCCCGCCGCCCGGGCCGCCGAAGGCGCTCGAGCTCGTCGGCGTGCTGCACGACGACAACGCTCTGCGACGTCCGCATGACGTCGAGCTGAGCGGCGACATCGCGTTTGTCCCCGGCAAAGGCGGCTCGCTCGCTCTGATCGACGTCTCCGATCCTTCCCAGCCGACACTGCTCTCGGCGCTCACGGATCTGCCGGAGCTGGAGGATGCGGAAGCCGTGCTGCCCTTGGGAGAAACCCTGCTCGTCGGGACCCGTGACTTTCTCTCCGTGGATGTGAGCGACCCCCGGCAACCCAAGGTCCTGAAGACGATCAGCGACCGGGAGCGTATCGACAAGATCAACGGGATGGTCAAGATCGGCGACTTCGTGTTCACGGCGAACAAGATCGGCTTCATCGGCGTCTTCGACGTCTCTGAGCCGCGAAACCCAAGGCTGGTGGACGCCTTCGACGCGCGGACTCACGGACAGACGAGCCCGCACGACATCGCCCAGGTCGATGACTCCCGCATCATCGTCGTCGACACCGGCCGCGGCACGGCTGCGGCGGTCCAGGTCTACCGAGTGTTTGACGATCAAGGCCGTCTGGCACCCGTATCAGAATGGACCGCGGAGGGGCGTATCCCCTCCCACCGAGGCACGCGCCTCGATATCGAGGGCGCCAACCGCGTGGCCGTGTCGGGTCGCGTCGCCTATCTCGGCGCCTTCGTGCCCGACCGCGTTTCGGTCGTCGACCTGAGCAACCCGGCCGAGATCTTCCAAACCGCCAACTTGCCGGTGTGCGACATCGACGCCACCGGCATGACGATCGTGGGCAAGGCGCTGTTCGTCTCCGGCGGAGAATGCGTAGAAGCGATCGACGTTTCCGACCTGGCGCACCCGGTTTCGATCGCTCAATACCGCAACGGCGACCTCTTCCCCAGCCGCGAAGTCCTACTCGAAGGCGAGCCTCGATACGACAACGGTCACGACTTGGTCTACCGCGACGGGTATCTCTACGTCAGCGCCCAGAACGACGCGCGCTTTGGCGTGCTCAAAGTGAACGACCCACGCGCGCTGGAGTTGACCCAATGAGGGCCTTCTGCTTGGCGATCGCTTGGCTCCTCGCAGAAGCTTCACTGGCGCAATCCCTCGACCGCGCTCCCAATTTCATCGTCATACTGGCAGACGATCTTGGGATTGGCGATATCGGGGTCTATGGCGCGACCTCCCAGAAGACGCCGCGGCTCGATCGCATGGCCGCCGAGGGCTTGCGCTTCACGGACTTCTACGTGTCTTCACCGGTGTGCTCGCCGTCGCGGGCGGCCTTGCTGACCGGCTGCTATCCCGTGCGGGTCGGCATTACGGGCGTAGTGCCGTACCGCTCAAAGATCGGCATCCACTCCGATGAAACGCTGCTGCCGGAAATGCTCAAGAATAGAGGTTACCGTACAGCCTTGTTCGGCAAGTGGCATCTCGGCGATCACGAGAGCTTTTCTCCCCTGCGCCACGGCTTCGACGAGTTCTTCGGGACGCCCGCATCCAACGACATGGGGCCTGACATGGATCTCGAGGTTCGCCGCCAGGGCAAGGCGGGCATCGGCCTGAGGGAGGGGGACGAGACGATCGAGCTACACCCCGACCAATCGCTGCTGACCCGTCGCTACACCGAGCGGGCGGTGCGGTTCATTGAGAGCAACCGCGACCGGCCGTTCTTTCTATACCTCGCCTACAACATGCCCCACACCCCGATCTTTGCGAGCGATCGGTTTCGCAGTAGGAGCAGCGGAGGGCTGTACGGCGACGTCCTCGAGGAGATCGATGACTCGGTCGGGCAAGTGCTCGACGCCGTCAAGCGAGTTGGAATCGACGAGCGCACGCTGGCGGTCTTCACGTCCGACAACGGTCCCTGGCTGATCTTCGGCGACCACGGCGGTTCCCCGGGCCGGCTCAGGGGCGGGAAGAAGCAGACCTTTGACGGCGGAGTGCGCGTACCGGCGATCATCCGCTGGCCCGGGGTGATTGCCGCGGGCCGGGTGAGCTCCAAGATTGTGACGGTGTTCGACTTGCTTCCCACGTTTGCCAGGCTCGCCGACGCCCCCCTGCCGCAGAGGGCCATCGACGGAATCGATCTCACCAGGCTTCTGCGAGGCGAGGCCAACCCATCGCTCTCGCGGAGGCCTTTCTTCTACTACTGGAACAATGAGCTCAGAGCCGTGAGAAGCGGTCGCTGGAAATTGCAGTTCCCTCATGTCGACCATCAAGCCCCCGATCCAGCTGCGATCGGATTCGGCGGCAAACGCGGGAAGGTCACGGATGTCGAGCACAGCCTGGCGCTCTACGACGTCGAACAGGACCCGGGCGAGAGCAAGAACGTCGCCGCCGAGCATCCCAGCGTCGTCGGGCGGCTTGAGCGTCTTGCCGATCAGGCCCGCAGCGAGCTCGGCGATTCGTTGACGGGAGCCGCTGGCGCGGGTCTTCGGCCGGCGGGAAGGATCTGACTTTCCCGCATTCAACCGAGCGCAAAGATGCTCCGCTCAACCGCTTTGGAAGCAATAGAGCGCCGCCGCGGTGCGGACGTACATGCGCCGCCCGTCCAGGGCCGGTGTAGCGTAGACGGGCTCTTCGAAGTCGTGCTGCGAAAGCGGTTTCCAATCACGGCCGGCTTCGATTACCGTTGCTCTGCCCGGCTCGCTGAACAAGTAGACGCGACCGTCGGCCCCAATCGGTGATGCGTAGTACTTGTCGTACGCTTGCGGAAGCCGCCCTTGCGTCGCGACTCGCCCGGTCTCGGGCTCGAGAACCGAGAGAATCCCGCCGTCCTTCACGAGGTACAGCAAGCCTTTGTAGAGCAACGGCGAAGGGACGTTAGGCAGAAACTTCTCGAGACGCCAGAGCACGGCCGTCGTGTCGGTTAGATCGCCGCGGCCCTCGCCCGGCTCGATGGCGACCAGCGCGTTGGAGGCAGTGCGCTTGGCAACCTCGAAATCCCAATCGCGGCGGTCTAGAAGCCCGTCGGAGTTCAGATCAATGATCTCGAAGCGGCTCTTGGGCTCGACTGCGAGAAGCTCGGGCTCGGAGATCCTGCGGTCTGAGTCCTGGTCGGCTGCGGCGAGCATGGCGGGGAAGTCGGGAACATCCTCGTGACGCCCGCCGCCGGCCCCTTCCCAGGAGTTGACGAAGATGCGGCCGCCGGCGACGATCGGCGTCGACTTGGGCTGCCATGACAGGCCGCGAACCCACCAGAGCTTTTCGCCGGTCTTCTGATCGTAGGAAGCAACGCTGTATGCCCCCGGGACAATGATCTGGGCTGGGCCGGAGGAGGGCTCGAAAACCGCCGGAGTGGAATATGAGCGGGTCGATTCGGGACGTGCAGTCCTCCAAAGCCGCTCGCCTGTGTCCTTGAAGACCGAGAGCAGATAAGAATCCGTATCCTGGTCAGCGAGCAAGATCAGGCTGTCGCCGACGATGACAGGAGACGTGCCGTGGCCGTTTGCATTGTTGAAGGGCCCAAGCGGAAGGCGCCAGCGCTCTCGCCCGGACGGGTCGTAGGAAAGCAGCCCGAAGTCCCCGAAGAAGACGTAAACGTTTCCTTCAGCGTCGGCCGCCGGACTCGGGGAGACCGGCGAGTTCGTTGGCTGGTAGCGTTCCATCCTCGGTCGCGGAGCTTTCTGGCGCCACAGCGTCGCTCCCGACTTCTTGTCGATCGCATAGGTCCACAACACGCCGCCGGCATCCACGACTTTCTGGCGGCCCGCGTCCGTGCGGGCGCCCCCCTCGGCGGCCGTGAGGTAGATCCGGTCGCCGTGGAGGACGGGGGAGGAGTGGCCCGGCGGGAGCGGAGAGCGCCAAACCAGTGCGCCCGGCGCGGAGAAATCGGCTGGCGGGCGGGCTGTTGCCGAAACGCCGTCTCCGTTGGCCCCGCGAAATCGGTTCCACTCTTCGGCCGAAGCCGCAGTAGCCGTCACGCAGAGGACGAGCCAAAGCAGAGTGCGCACTGCAAACACTATAGGCTCAAGCAGGTAGATTGTGCCTACTACCTTTCATGCTGGCCGTGGGCCAGGCGGTGGCCTGAGCGGGCCGCCGGGTCTGGCTGGCCAGTCCCACCAAAGACCTGGAGCGGTCGGGCAGGCTTCCGCCAGAGCTGCAAATGGTGTCTTTGCGGGAAGGGATGCACGGGGGAAAGCCCATCGGCGACGATCTATTCCGGTCCTCGCAAGCCTCGCGAGCACCGGAAAATACCTCGAAAAATCGTGGTATCCCCAAACCCTACATCCTGTACCTTTGAAGTCGCCAATACCCAAATCTACCATTCGGGCACTCACCTCTGTAATTCCCTAAATTATTGTTTGACAAGCACCTAGAGACCCTGCGCTGCCGATATAATCGTCGCGTGAAACGCACTGCGGCAGCATTCCTCCTCTTGCTGGTAATGGTCCTTGCCAGTTGCGGCGAACCGCCTGCGGAGATGCCGGAAGTGCCGGCAGCCGATCTGCCACCCGCCGAGGTCGCCGGCGAAATAGAATCCGCGCGTGTCTCGCCTGCCGACCAGACCGCCGACTGGCCGGCCTTGGCCGCAGCCGCCGATGGCAGCCTGTGGATGGCGTATGTGGAATGGAACGGCAGCGACGCCGACACAGTCGTCGTCCGCCGCAGAAGCCCGGAAGGCACCTGGGGCGGGCCGATCGTGCTGAGCGACGGCAACTGGGACCACTACCTGCCAGCCATCGTGGCTGTGCCGGGCGGGGCAATGGCCTTTTGGTCGGGCCGCAACGAGGGCGCTTTCCAACTCTACGGAGCCAGTGTCAGCGACTACTCGGAAGTCGGCAAGATAGAGACCGTCGCCGAGTCCCCTCACTCGGACTTCCATGTCCGCGCGGCAGCCAGCCCGGACGGCGACGTCACCGTCACTTGGCAGTCGTTCCGCGACCTGCAGTCCGATGTCTACGCCCGACGCCGAACCGCCGCCGGCTGGGGGTCCGAGGTTCGCGTGTCGCCGTCCGATGCCAGCGACTGGGAACCCTCGGTCGCGCTGGATTCGACGGGCCGGGCCTGGATCTCCTGGGACAGCTATCACGCCGGCAACTATGACGTGTTCCTCGCGTCTTTCGACGGCCAGAGCGCGGGCGAGCCGATCGCGATCACTTCCGATCCTAGGGCCGAGTTCCATTCGAGCGTCGCGGTGGACGCGGCAGATCGGGCGTGGATCGCTTTCGACACCGCCCGCAAGAATTGGGGCAAGGACTACTCCGAGTCCAGTGCAGCCGAGGGCAGCGAAGGACTGCACGCGCGCAGGGGCCTGGGGGTCCGGGTGTTCTCCAACGGCCGCGTCTTCGAGCCAGTTTCGCAGATCGACGACGTCCTGACCGGCAGGATGTCCCGCTATGCGGAACTGCCTACGGTGCGATTCGATGGAGGCGGCTCAGCTTGGGTCGTGTTCCGACACTGGACGATTCGGAAACCTCACGAGATGTTCCACGTGTACGCCACGCGCTTGGGCGCGGACGGCTGGACGATGCCCGTGATGCTCTCCAACAGCTCGGGGCGCAACACGCAGAGAACGGCAGTCGCAGCCGGCCCGGATGGATCGCTGCAGCTGGCCTTCGCGAGCGACCTGCGCTCCCCGGAGAACCTGCCGAAGGACCAACTTCACGCCCTGCATTACAACGTCTTCTCGGCCGCCTTGGAGTCTGTTGAATCTGTCGAGCCGGAACTCGCAGAAGTTGTGGTGACGCAACCCCGCGCCGGTTTCGAACCGCGCCAGCGGGAGACCATGTCTGCCGGAGGCAAGACCTACTCGCTCCTGCTTGGCGATTGCCACAGGCACACAGACGTGCGCGGCCATAGCGCGCGCGACGGCTCGATCGAGGACACCTACCGCTACGCGATAGACGCGGCCAAGATGGACTTCGTCGGTCCGAGCGACCACAACGAAATTCTGGGCGGGCGCTGGCCGGATTCCCTGCGGGACTACCAATGGTGGTACGCGCAGAAGATGGTCGACCTTTACACCCATGCCCCGAAGTTCTGGGGGATCTACACCTATGAGCACTCGATGAACCGTCCCGGAGGCCACCGCAACGTCCTCTACCTCAAGCGCGGCGGTCCGCTGCGGCCGATTGATCGCGCAAAGGGCCTCGAGGCGCCGGACAACCTGCCTCCGGTGATGTGGAAGTGGATGGAGGACAACGCCCTGAGCCAAGCCGGCCAAAAGGTCGTGGTAGTGCCGCACACGTTCGCTGCCGGCCCGCTGGCTGATTGGAACTGGGAGCCGGCGCCGTTTGACTGCCTGCTCGAGATCTATCAGGGCTCGCGCGGCAGCTACGAGATGTTCCAGGCTCCCGAGGGAGAGAAGCGCGGCGGCACTCAGGTGGACGAGCCGGGGCACTTTGCCCAAGACGCGCTCAACAAGGGACACCGCTACGGATTTGTCTCCTACAGCGACCACGGCTCGACGCACAACTCATGGGCCGCGATTTGGGCGGAAGCGCCGACGCGGGACGCGCTGTTCGACGCCATGCTGGCGCGCCGGACGTTCGCCGCGAGCGACGAGATCTACGTCAAGGCATCAGCAGACGGGCACATGGTCGGAGAAGAATTCCAAGCCTCCGCATCGGACCCGCCGGAAATCCGGATCGAGATCGAAGCTCAAGACGAGATCCTGCGCGTGGATGTTGTCAAGAACGGCGAATACGTCTTCACCCAGAGCCCGGGCGGTCGAAAGGCCGAGCTGACGTACAAGGATTCCGAGGCTACGCCAGGCGAATCGTACTACTACGTGCGCGTCTTCCAGCGCGACACCGACAAGCCCGATGGCGACCCGGAGATCGCTTGGACTTCGCCCTTCTTCATCGACTACGAGTAGCTTCCGCCGGCACACCGACGAATCGCTGCCTCAATTGGAGGTGAGCGTCACCGACATATCCACCATTCCCGGCGGACGCTGGTTCTTGCCAGCCCGCTTGCCGTCGCCCAGGTCTCGCCGGGCCACTTCGGCCAAGGCCTGCAAGCGTTCGACCACTTGTGGGAACTTCTCAGCGACGTTGCGCTCCTCTCCTATATCGGTCTCCAGATCGTAGAGCTCGAGCACGGGGTTGGATTCATAGTCGGGATAGCGCCCGCCCTTCCTAGCGACATGCAATTTCCACCTTCCACTGCGGACACCGTTGAGATGAGACATGAAGTAGTAGTAATACGCAACGTGCGGCGACGGTTCAGGCTGGTCGTCAAGTAGCAGAGTGCGGATGTCTTTGCCGTCGATCACCCGGTCTGGCGGCACGGACGCGCCGGCCAGCGCAGCGAAGGTCGGCAGGATGTCTACCGATATCGCGACTTCATCGGTTGTCGTTCCCGCAGGCACGCGGCCCGGCCAACGGACCACGAAACAGACGCGGTGACCGCCTTCCCAGGTTGTCCCCTTGCCGCCGCGCAGCGGGGCGTTGCTGGCCCCGTGCTGCACGGCACCGCCGTTATCCGACGTGAACACGACCATCGTGTTGTCGTCGATTCCGAGTTCGTCGAGCTTTGCGAGAATCTGCCCGGTCGACCAGTCGATCTCTTCCACAGAATCGCCCCAAGCGCCGTTCTTCGACTTGCCCGCGAATCGCTCGGAGGAATACTGCGGCCAGTGCGGCATGGTGTGCGGCAGATATAGGAAGAACGGGCCTTCCTTGTTTTCCTCGATGAACTCCAAGGCCTCTTCGGTGTAGCGCTTGGTGATCAATCTCTGGTCGGGCTCCTCCTCGATCACCTCTTCTCCGCGCAGCAGCGGGAGCGGGGGGTAACGGTAAGGCTGCTTTCGCGAATCATGCCCCATGTCATTGGAATACGGTATTCCGAAGTACGAGTCGAACCCATGTCGGGTCGGCAGGAACGGAAGCTGGTCGCCCAAATGCCACTTGCCCACGCAGGCCGTCTTGTAGCCCACTGCCTTCAATGTCTCGGCCAAGGTGACCTCGTCGGGATTGAGGCCCTCTTGGTTGCCTGGAAACAACACCCACTGCCCCTTCTCGCTTTCATCTAGGCCGACGCGCCGGGGGTAGCTGCCGGTCATCAGCGAACTGCGCGAGGGGGTGCAGACCGGCGCGGTCACATAGAAGCTGGTGAGCTTGCGTCCTTCGGCCGCCATCTTGTCCAGATTGGGGGTGCGGTGCAGCTTGGAGCCGAACGGCCCGATATCGGCGTAGCCAAGGTCATCGACGAAGATCACGATGAAGTTCGGCTTGTCCGCGGCGCTGACAACCACCGAACTGCAGAGCGCGAGGGCGAGGGCGAACTTGGACATCCGGATGCTCAATCGAGCTTGGCGTCGGTCCGAAAGACCGACGGGTTGCTCACTCGCCTGCCCAGTAGCACGGGCCCGGCAACGCAGGCCAACATACCACAGCAAGCCGGTCGCTAGCACCAGACTGATGCTCAGAATCCCGACCGCCATTCCCAAGAGCAATCCTGGGGCGCCCCGCGCAGCCACTCCAGCGCCGGGGTGCCGATCGGGCTGCCCGGAGGCGCCGCAGGCATGGGCGCGGCCGGACTCGGAATGGGTCGACCCGGTCGCTCGAGAAAGCGTTCGATCTCGCGCCGCAGCAATCGATTGTGGGTATCGCCGCCGCGCGGCAAGAGTCGAGGGCGGATGCGCTCCAACGCCTCCGTCGCGTGGGTGCGCACCTCCGCCATCGGAGCGGCCTCGCCGAGTCCCATCAGCCGTTCGACGACGACCCGCTGCACGGCCCGCCGGACCGCGTACGCATATGCGGATTCGCCGGGCCAGTCGAAGACACTCTCCACCAGCGCTTCCAGCACCTCCCCCAGGTCCGGCAGGGTGGGGTCGAGCATTGCCTGCTCGACCAGCCGGGCGGCCCGGGACGGGACCAGCATCTGCGAGACCGTCAGGTCGGCCGCGACGATTGCAGGCGTCAGGGCATCGAATGCCGGACCGGTGCGGCGGGGGAACAACTCCCGGTGTGGGCCGTGCCCCGGTGGCCGCGGCGGAATCTGCTCCAGCACGCTTTCAGGCAGGGTCAGCTCGGCCGGATCGAGCGTCCGTAGCAGCGCCGCCAGCGCCGCTCGCTGCTGGTCACCCGGCACTGGCGTCACCGGCTCGCGGCCGTCGCCCCGCATTGCATAGACGTAGTCCAAGCCTCCGAGCGCAGATGCCGCGGCGTCTATCTGGTAGCGGTGATGGAGGTAGAGCGGCACGAGTGCTTCCTCCAGCGTCGCCAGCGGGCGTCCGGCGGGAATCGCGCTCTCGCCGAAGCGGTTGAGGGCGATGCGGCGCACTTGCAGCATCCGCTCGAGCTCGCGGGCGGGATCGGTGCCGTTAGCCCATTGGTGGACCCGCGGGTGAGCGGTCGTGTCCTGGTTCGTCAGGTAGCGCAGGTCCTCGCCCCACGCCTCGTCGAGCAGCCGCTGTAGCGCGAGCGCCGTGTCGGTCCCGTCCGGATAGTCTTGGTAACCATAGGCAATGGCCACCTCGTCCCATTCCCCGATGCCGACGTCGTAGGCGTCCGACAGGTCGATCCGCGCGTCCGGTCCCAGCTTCACAAGCGGGTGCGGGTAGTCCATGACCGAGATGCGCCCCTGGCGGCTCGCGTAGTAGTTGTGTCCGAGGCCCAGAGTGTGCCCCACCTCGTGCGCGGACAACTGGCGGATCCGTGCCAGCGCCAGCTCTGCCAGCTGGGGCACTTCTTCGTCACCGCGGAGATAGGGCGAAAGCAGCCCCTCGGCGATGAGGTAGTCCTGCCGGACGCGCAGGGAACCGAGCGTGACGTGCCCCTTGATAATCTCGCCGGTGCGGGGGTCGGTCACCGAGCTGCCGTAGCTCCAACCCCGTGTGGACCGGTGCACCCACTGGATGACGTTGTAGCGCACGTCGAGCGGATCGGCTCCCTCGGGCATCAGCTCGACACGGAACGCATCCCGATAGCCGGCCGCCTCGAACGCCTGGTTCCACCAGCGCGCGCCGTCGAGCAGCGCGGAGCGGACCGGCTCTGGTGTGCCCCGGTCCAGGTAGTAGACGATCGGTTCGACCGCCTCGCTGACGGGGGCTGACGGGTCGCGTTTCTCAAGGCGGTGCCGGCGCAGGTAGCGGCGGGTCATCGGCTCGCCCAGCGGCGCGGCGTAGTCGACGTAGGAGACGGCACCGTAGCCAGCACGCGGGTCGTAGGGACGCGGCGTGTAGCCGTCGTCCGGCAGCTCGATGAGCGCCTGGCGCTGGCGCACGGTGACCGCCTCGGAACTCGGGGCGACAGCCTCGATCGACCCGCGGCCGAAGCCGGGTCCGTCTCCGCGACTGTCGCGCGCGAAGGTCAGCATGGCCTCCATCTCGGTGTTCCGCGGAAACCCCTTGGTACGCGGGAGGTATACGGCGCTGCGTTCCCGGTCGAGCTGGTACGTTCCCGGCAGCCTGTCGGCGACGCCGTGGACATCGCGCAACAGGAACGGCGTGGCGTCGACGAGGAAGCGCTCGCCCGTGCGGGCCGCTGCCGTGAACCCGAACAGGACGGATGTGGCGAAGGCGTCTTCCACCGCACGCCGCTCGTCCGGGTTGGTGGTCGTGGCACGGTAGGCGTGGTTCGGTTGGACCATCAGGATCTTGCGGCCGATCCGCTCGAATCGCACGATGCGCGTACCGCCGAGCTGGCCACGATCGAGCCCGATATCGTTCGAACCCACCCCGGCCGCCAGCGCGTTGACATACAGCACCTCGACGCCGAGACGGCTGATTTCCAGCCAGAGCGTGCCGGCGTCATCGTCCCAGTAGAGCGGGAAGGAGCCGTCGAGACGCTCGAAGCCGGCCGTGTGCGACTCGATCGTCGGAAGGGCGCCGTCGCCCTGCGCGCGGGCCGGCACGGGGAGGCCGAGCGCACTCGCAAGTATCATGACTGACACCGTCAGCAACGCTGCCTGCGCTTTCGTCATCCGTCTCTCCTTGCGCGGACTCGGCTACTGTTTACCCCACGCGGGTGGCCTTAGACCGCCGACTCCATCCTACATTTTGTCCCCGTTTCAACTGTGGCGGATCGCCAGCTGCGGCGCTGCCACGAGGATGCGAAGGTCGCGGACGTTGTTTCCCGTGGGCCCGGTCATGATTAGGTCGTCGAGCTTCTGGAAGAAGCCGAAGGAATCGGACCGCCGCTCGAAGTCGGCCGGGTCCATTCCGAGCGACTGCGCCCGCGGCACGGTGGACTCGTCGGCAATGGCACCGGCTGCCGGAGAATTGCCATCGATGCCATCAGTTCCGGCGCTCAGGACGGTCGCCCGCATCCCCCGCTCGGCGAGCTTGCGGGCAATCCACAGCACAAATGCTTGATTGCGCCCGCCCATGCCATCTCCTTTGACCGGGCTGCTGAGCTCCCCTCCGCTCGTCACCGCGACGGTCCTACCGGGGTGGGCGCGGGACAGGGATTGCAAGCGGTCCAAAAGCAGATCGGCCGCGAGTTCGACGGGCTGGTCGTCGACGCTCAAATCACGCTCGAGCTCCCAGCCTAAGCGGCGCACCTCACCTTCGAGAGTTTCCAGCACAGCTGCGTTGTCGAGCAAGCAGACCCACTGGCTTCGCGCAAACTCGGCCATGCCGGGCTTGGGTGTCTCGGCGAGAGTCCGTGTCTCGAAGAAGCGTCGAATCGAAACGGGCAGCTTGGCAACGATGCCAAGCTCATCGGCCGTCCGGTAAGCGTGCTCGCAGGTCGAGGCATCCGGCATGGTCGGGCCGGAAGCGACGGACGAGGGCTCATCGGGCGGCACGTCAGAAACATACAGCGTCATCTGCCTGGCCGGGTGCGCAGCCTGGGCCAAGCGACCGCCCTTGATGCGCGAGAGGTGCTTGCGCAGGATATTGATCTGCACAATGTTTGCCCCGCAGGTGACAAGGACCTCGTAGAACGCCTGCATGTCGGCCAGCGATACCGATGGGTCGAGCGGGGCCTCGCAAATCGCGGATCCTCCGCCCGACAAGAGGCAAACGAAGAGATCGTCGGCACCCAGGCCGGCAACTTGATCCAGCAAGAATCGGGCGGACTCGTCGCTTGCTCGGTTGGGATAAGGGTGCCCTCCCACAAACTCCTTGGCGCCCCGCAGCGGTGGGTCTGACGCCGCCGGCGCCACCACCGCTGCAGCCGTTCTGTCGTCCGGCAGCAGCGGGAGCAACGCCTCGCACATCGGATGCGCGGCCTTGCCGACACCCGCCACGAAGATTCGTCTCGCTTGCCCAAGATCGACCTCGCTGCCAAGGGCGGTCAACGCTTGCCCGCGTCGCGCGACGCCGGCAGACATGACATTGGCCAGGGAAGCCCGATCCAATGTCTTGAGGAACAGGCGCAGCAGGCTCTGCTTCATGGCAGGTCGATTCAGTCCAGCACTTCAGGATTGACGATATTGGGCGGGCATTCACCGGCCAGGCCCGCCAGCACGTTCTCGGCGGCCATCACGCACATTCGCCTGCGGGTGGCCACCGAGGCACTCGCAATGTGGGGCACGAGGAGCGCGTTCTCGCACGCCAGCAGCTTCGGGTGGACTTCGGGTTCTCTTTCGAACACGTCCAAGCCAGCCGCCGCGATCGTTCCCGCTTGCAAGGCATCGGCCAGCGCCGCTTCGTCTACCACCGGCCCACGCGAGGTGTTGACCAGCACGGATGTCGGCTTCATGGCCCGCAGCTCGGCGGCGCCGATCAGGTGCCGGGTCTCAGCCGTTAACGCACAATGCAGCGTTACGAAGTCAGCCTGCGCCAAGACCTTTTCCTTATCGGCGAATTCGATGCCCAGTTCTCGCTCGGCATCATCGCTGAGGCGAAACGGGTCGTGGTACAGCACCCGCATGTTAAACCCGCGCCCCCGGCGCGCCACGGCCTGGCCGATGCGCCCCATGCCGAAGATTCCCAGAGTTGCACCCCACACGTCCCAACCTGTGAGCAGATCGACGCGCCACTCGCTGTAGCGTCCCGCCCGCAAGAAGCGCTCCGCCTCCCCGATCCGCCTGCCCGCCCCCAAGATCAGCGCGAAGGCCAGGTCCGCGGTCGTGTCGGTCAGCACGCCCGGTGTGTTGGTCACGATGACCCCGCGCTCGGTGGCAGCGGGAACGTCGATGTTGTCAAAGCCCACGGCGATGTTGGACACGACCCTCACGTCGGGGACCGCATCGAGCAAGGCTGCGTCGATACGGTCGGTAAGTTGGCAGATCGCCCCTTGCTTGCCGCCCAGCCGGGCCCGCAATTGTGCGCCGGAAAGGCTCTCGTCTGAGTCGTTGTAGTCGACAGTGACGTGCTTCGCCAAGTAGTCGATCGCCTCCCTGTAGACGTGCTTGCTGACGAGCACCGAACGCGGCACGGTTGGGTATTCTCGCACAGGCTCGCGGCGCACTGGACCTCGTCCGGGGAGCCCTGCCCCGTCCGATACAATCTCAATATGGCGAAACTCGGTTTTCTCGGACTCGGACTCATGGGCAAGCCCATGGCGGAGCATCTCTTGGCTGGCGGCCACGAAGTTGCGCTGTGGAGCCACACGAGCTCGAAGGCGCACGACCTGGCGAACTCGCACGATGGCGGACACTTTTGCGACACACCGGCGCAAGTCGGCGCGTTCGCCGACTGCATCTTTCTGTGCGTCGGGGACTCGGCCATGTCCGAGGAAGTGCTCACCGGCGAAAACGGAGTGCTGTCGGGAGTGAGCTCGAAAACCGTCGTGGCGGACTGCTCGACGATCGGGCCGAGCACGGCGCGGCGCATCGCTGCCAAGTTCGAGGCCAAGGGCAGCCACTACCTCGACAGCCCCTGCACGGGCTCCACGCCGGGCGCGACCAGCGGCACGCTGACCTTCATGATCGGCGGCGACGAGGAAGTCTTCGAGAGCGTGCGGCCCTACTTCGAGTGCATGGGCAAGAACCTCTACTACTGCGGCGGGCAGGGCATGGGACTGCACGCCAAGCTGTCCCAGAATCTGGTGCTCGCCAACACCCTGCAGGGCTTCGTCGAAGGCATGGTGCTCTCCACCAAGGCGGGCGTGCCGCCCGATCTGATGTTCGAGATCCTCGACAACTCGGCCGCCAAGTCCGGGCTCATCGCCTTCAAGGCGCCGGCCGTGTTCGGCCGGAAATTCGACGCCGCCTTCCCGCTGAAATGGATGCGCAAGGACATCAGCCTGATGCTCGAATCCGGCCGCGAACTCGGCGTGCCGCTGCCATCGACCAGCCTGGTTCACGAACTCTTCAGCGCCGGCGTGGCCAAGGGCCACGGCGACGAGGACATCATCGCCGCATTCAAGATGTTCGAAGAACTGGCCGGGGTGGTGGTCGAACCCTGACCGTGCGGAAGGGCTGCGGCTATCCGGAGCCGAACACCCGCTCGAAGATCGCGTCAACGTTGCGCAGCTGCCGCTGCAGCGAGAACGCACGCTCGTACTCCTCCGGCCCTAACACGGCGCTGATGTCGGGGTCGGCTTCGACCATCTCCCGAAAACTGCCGTCCTCCTCCCAGGCGCGCAGCGCGTTGCGCTGCACCCAACGGTAGGCCTTCTCCCGCAGCACGCCCTGGGCGGAGAGTTCCAGCAGCAACTGGCCCGAATACACCAGCCCGCCGTTGGACTCCAGATTCTTGGCCATCCGCTCCGGATACACCAGCAGCCTGCGCACGAGGTCGCAGGCCTTGGCCAGCATGTAATCCACCAGCGTGGTGGAATCCGCCAGGATCACGCGCTCCACCGAGCTGTGGGAGATATCGCGCTCGTGCCACAGCGCCACGTTCTCGAAGGCGGCCACGGCATTGCCGCGCACGACGCGCGCCAGCCCGCTGAGCTGCTCCGAGGTGATCGGGTTCTTCTTGTGCGGCATGGCCGAACTGCCCTTCTGCGTCTTGGAAAAGTACTCCTGCGCTTCCCTCACCTCGGTGCGCTGCAAGTGCCGCACTTCGACCGCGATCTTCTCGACGGTCGCGGCGATGTTCGCCAGCGCGGATACGAAGTGCGCGTGGCGGTCGCGCTGGATGACCTGCGTGGAGACTGCGGTTGCCTTCAGGCCGAGCTTGGCGCAAATGCGATCCTCGGCCTCGGGGCTGATGTGTGCCAGCGTGCCGACGGCGCCCGAGAGCTTGCCCACCCGCATCTGTTCCCGGGCGGCGTCGAAGCGCTCGATGTGGCGCCCGATCTCGCTGTACCAGTTGGCCAGCTTGAGACCGAACGTGGTCGGCTCGGCATGCACGCCGTGAGTGCGGCCGACCATCACCGTGTCCTTGAACTCGAACGCGCGGGCGCGCAAGATTCCGTGCAATTCGCGCAGCTGCTCGGCGATCGGTTCAGACGCCTGCCTGAGCAGCAACGCCTGGGCGGTGTCCACGACATCGTTGGAAGTCAGGCCGTAGTGCAGCCAGCGCGAGTGCTCTGCCGCCCCGGCCGCCGCCATGGACTCGGACACCGAAGTCAGGAAGGCGATCACGTCATGACGCACTTCGGCCTCGATGGCGTCAATGCGCTCCACGTCGAACTGCGCGTGTTGCCGCAGGGCTTGCGACGCCTCGCGCGGCACTTCGCCGAGTTCCGCCAGCGACTCGGAGGCCATCAACTCGACCTCGAGCCACTGGCGGTACTTGTTCTGATCCGACCAGATGCGGCCTAGTTCGGGCCGCGTGTAGCGAGCAATCACCCTTCTAGTTTCGCGCAGGGGCGGCCGTCTGCCGAAGCCGCCAAGGGTGCGCCACAATTCCGTGCGGCTCATGCCGCGGCTGACCCTTCCCAGTCGCGTTCACGATGGGATTGGCTTACTCTTGTTCGCTATGGTGACGTTCTCACACCTTGTAGGTTTGCCAAGAAACCTTCTGTGCCGTTAGCAACGTGACCTGCTTGAAGACACTCTGGTCATCTGAGGAGGGGAGTTCGGTCGGCTGCCGGCGGGCCGGGGCGATTCGAACGACACGAGCAGCCCAGGCCGGGATCACGGCCCCAACGGCTTTTCCCTCTGGGTGGCGGGTTGAAGGGCGGCACCGTGTACGGAGCTACCGACGAGCTAGGGAACCACGCCGTGGAAGACCCTGTCCGCCTGCATGACTGCCGCGCCACAGTGTCTGGCCTCTTAGGCATGAACCTCCGTGACCTGACCTACCGCCGCCACGGCCTGGACGAACGCCTGACGGACTCGAATTCCCGCGCGATTAGAAGAGTTAGTCGCCTGATTCCGAGTGCGGCCTCGCGCACTCGCCGCCGTCAACTCCAATTTGGATTACAGATCGGAATTCACGACATAGACCGTCTTGCCGTCGCGCACTTCCATGCGCCCGCCGTTCTCAAGGATGGCGGTCTTGGCGACTGCGCCGATCCGCTCGACGATTTCGCTGATCGGGGTGCGGAGCTTGATTTCATCGCGCGAGATATTGACGTAGCGGTCGTTGAACGGCTTGTCCCACTTGCCCCGCAGGGGGAGTTCCATGGTTAGCTTGACAGCTGCTTCGCCCATGCCGCTGAGCCCGTTGAGAACCCCGATCAGCCCTGCCGTGGTCGCCGCTTGGTTGTCACAGTCATACCCGGCCGACGTCGCGATTCCGACTGTCTTCATGAAGTCTCCCTCGCCATAGAGCACGGCCATGATTCCGGTCAGCCCGTTGGCCAGCGACGAGACCACGCTCACCGGCGCTTCGTACGATCCCTTCTTGTAGGCATAGTAGTTTTCGTGGATCTTCTGTCGCGTGTCGCGCCAGTTGTCGAATTCGGAGTGCCACTTGACCACGTCGCGAATGCCCTCCGCAAACGGCCCCTCGTTGGGCACGGCCTTGATTCCGATTTCGACCAGCTTGCGCACGTCCTTCTCGAAGAACGCCGCGCTGATCATCGCCCCGTAGGCTATGGTCGGGTGCGTGCCCCAATCGTCATTGGTGATGCGAGCGCCCCACAGCGCCCGCTCCGCCGCCTTTTGAGTCATTCCGGGATAGAACGCGCTCCAGATCTCATTGACCAGTTGCGGATCGATTTGGAACCAGTGCTTGTTGTTCTCCTTGCGACCAGTGTCGGGGGCAACCAGTCCTTGGTCCATCAAGTTGCGCGCTTCTCGGTTCGCAACCCAGATGAAGTCGTTGATGTGGGTCTTCCACATCTGGGTGATCTCGGGATACGTGATGTCTAGGCCGTACTTCTCGACCGCATGCAAGGTGACGAACTCGATGTCGGTGTCGTCGTCGCTGAACGCGCCGCGAAGCGTCTCGGCCATGAGCGGTATGAATCCCCGCCGGTCTCTCGAATTGATCTTGAGTTCCGGGCTGCCGTCGTAATCGGCGGTATATATCCGGTCGACTAGGACTGGGATCGGTTCTTCGACATAGAGGTTCTCGAACGGAAAGCCGATGTAGTTGCCGAGGAGCTGCCCGATCCAAAACCCCGACATCTTGTCCATCAGCTCGTCGTGGCTGATGACCCGCTCCTTCGCCGTCGCGTGATCGACAAATACGGCCGCAGACAGCGCCAGCGCCCAGATCAGCCCCAAGTGACTCGCTCGTTTCATGAAGATCTCCTCTCTTTGCCTCGTGCGGCCCGTCTGGGCCGCACGCCGGACCTCTTTGATTCAAGAGTTGGCCTAGCGAAAGACTACCAAGTTCTCCAACAAAACACCGCTCCCTTGCGCCCCGCGGCATGGCTCACCGAGCACAACACCCCGAATAGTGTGCAAAGCGTTCTCCAAGCCGCAGGCATGCCATGCGGAATCGCCGTACTGCCGGTAGTCTCCGTCCGGAAACACACCAACCTGCTCGTCCAGCTCTCCATCCAAGTAGAATTGCGCCGACCCTCCGCTTGGAAGATAGGGCACTGTGACGATAGCTCCCGCGCCTTCAAGGGTGTTCGTGGCGTCGAGTCCCTTCTCGTCCAGGACTGTCGCAAAGGTCATTTTGACGTTGAGTTCGTCTTGGTCCAAGGCGTTGGCCACCCTGTCTGGAGTCCATTCGGGCATCTTGTCTTCCGGAACGATCCGCTGGTTGTAGACGAACTCCGTGGGATAGCCGTAGGCGACACCGACCATCTGGCCCGCCCAGCCGCCCTTGATCCGGTCTTGGAGGTTCGCCAGCGAGATCGCGAGCTCGTTGGAATACGGTGGCGTGCCGCACTGGATCAGGACCAAGGCAATCAGCAGGCCGAACGTGGCCGCCAGACTGTTTCGCATAGTTTCGCTGCTTGCAGTCCCCGTCACGGTCTCAGGTGCTCAGAGGGTTGCAACCCCGATCACGGTGAGCCCGCAAGTGCACCCTAGGGAACATCAGCACGACGAAGGGCGTGGCACTCTTCGGCGCCTCTTTGAATTGGGATTTACATCGATGACTTGTAACTACACACGCCTCGACACCAACCGAGGCGTTTGTAGTTAGGCTACGCCTAGACAAGGAGTCTAGAGCTAGCTGCCTGCCCCGTGAATGCAGCGGGAAACCGATTCAGGACCGATTCGGTTCGGCTAGGAATTCCCTGACGCGGGCCAGCAGAGACGCCGTTCGGGAGGCAGCCTGCGCACGGTCCATGGGCTGCTCTTGAGGGCCGAGCGCCTCGTGCCGATGGACGACGGCGAACGGAGTGTAGTCCGAGAGGCTCCGAGTTCGACACCCCCTTGCGCGAGAACTTCGAATAACTGTTCCAGATCGTGGGTCAGCGGATAGCTCTCACCGCTAATGGCCAGCCAAGCCTTGAGCAGCTTTTCGACGGCCTGCTGTACGTGAAGACCGAACACCTCGTCCGCCCCCGCGCTGTGTTCCAGCATGAGTTGGACAAGCTCAAGGTCTCGCTCTGCCGCCAGAACCAATGCCTGGGCGCACTTAAGGTCGCTCATAGAGCACCCTGCCTTCGCGAAGGGCGCGCGCAAGAACGTAGTTCAGCGAGTCTTTCCAGTACTCGACGTCGGCGGCGCTGTACACGAGGATGTCCTTGCGAACGCGCACCCTCGCGAGCGTCTTGTACAGACGGGCTTCCTCTTTCAGCCTCGATCTGGTTTCGTCAAACGACTCGGCCTCGATAACCACCAAGTCAACGGCTGATTCCGGTGTGGCGTCCCCCCGGCTTTGAGAGCCGAAGAGAATCACCTTTTCGGGGTCCACTGCATTGACAATCAGTCGCACCATTCGGTCCAGCAGCTCTTCGGTGACCGGCTCCATGCCAGCGCAGGACGACGGCCGACCAGCGGGCTGACGCTGCGTTTCGCTCCCTTCGGGCACTGCTCACGGCCTCTCGTGCGTGCGTCGCCACATGTCTTGGTCCTTACCCACGCGATTCAGCGATGCTCGAACCAGCGATGGCCATTGGCTCCCATGGTCTGGCTAGAATCTCGCACAGGTCCATTCTCACAGCCCTGCTTGAGCTATCGTAGCCCTCTTGCCAGCCATGGGCTCGATATCAATCCGCCGGGAGCCAGCCCCACGGCGGTCCGAATTGGCGGAGATTTCGGTGGTGAGCTTGGCAAGGGAGCGAATCGCTCGAACTCACTGACTCGCTGGCCGTCTATTCGGACCTACTGCGCCCTCTCGCGAGGGATTGGACGGCCTCCGGGAAAGTGAATGAACCTAGGCTTTCCACGGAACCGGACGGAGCGTCACTCGCTAAGAGGAAGTTCTGGACGGGTCGACTCGCCCGAGGGAGCCTCGCCCTCGGGCGAATCGACCCAGCCGCGAAGTCGCGAAAGATCCTATACATTCGTTAACGTTCGAGATACCCTAGTACTTGAGTACTTGGTTGCTGGGGCAGCCGATCCCGAGGCGGACCGCGGCCGAGCGCCCGCAGGCGAACTGTAGGGGCATCCGAGTTTCTATGCGGCCCAAAATCAGGCTTGCGCCCTCAGTCCGGCAACTGGCCGGAGTCGCCGTTATGGCCGGGCTGGCACTGGCGGGTCAGAACCTCAACGGAGAATCTGGCGAATCCGGCTCGTCTGAGGCGGCCGCAGAACTGCGCGCAGAGTCTGCTCCCGAAAATCAGGATGCGCCGCTCGAAGAGGAGTCGGAGGGCAACCGCGAGCGCACGGAGCTGAACTTGCTCGGCGAGGTCGACAGCGAATCGGGGGAGAGCCGCCGCAACGAGAACGTCCAGCTTACGCTGATCGACAACAACGTCCTGAAAGAGATCAACATCCGGATGGGAACTACCGCGACCATAGTCCGGGAGTTCCAGGCGGCAAGGGGCTATTTCGGCACCGAGTTCGGCAACCCGGCCAGCCGGCCGATGCACCTTCGCCCGTCCACGGGGCGCGACTTCCACGGATCCTTCCACGAAACTCACGGCAACAGCGTCTTCGCGGCTCGATCGTTCTTTCAGGTCGGATCGGTCAAGCCCGCAAACTCGAACGACTTCGGCATGCAAATGACTATGCCGTTGCCGGGCGAGTCTGCGTTCTCGGTCGAGCTAAACCACCAAAGAAACCGTGGCAACGTCAACGGCAACGTCTTGGTGCCCCTGCCCGAGGAGCGAGTTCCGCTCGCGACAGATCCCGATCTGCGAGCGATCGTCTCAGACATCTTAGGGTCATACCCAGACGAGGCGCCCAACCGGCCCGACATCAATCCTCGCGCGCATAACACCAACGCTCCGCAAGTGATCCACAACGATATCGTCGGCGGGCGCTACGACCTCCCCGTGGGCGAAAACGACAGGCTGGCCCTGGACTACCGGTTTCGCAAGCAGAATGTAGACGCCTTCCAGCTCGTGAAGGGCCAGAATCCCGACACAACCACCGGTTCCCACGACGGACGCCTCACTTGGAACCGGGCTTGGTCCCCGCAAACCTCCAGCGACCTTTCGGCCGGTTTCCGCCGCACGACCTCGCTGATCGTGCAGGACGAAACGGCCTTGGGCCCGCTGTTCTTCATGGGCAGGCAATTGCAGTCCCTCGGCGGCACGAGCAGCGTTCCTTATGACCGCGTGCAGAACTTCTTCCGCTACGCCGGGACCGTTAGCACGACCCGTGGCAATCACAGAGTCGTGGCGGGCTTCGGCCTGACGCGCGAGCAACTCAACGGGATCGAGAGCTCCGGTCACCTGGGAATGGTGATGTTCACCGCCAACTTCGGGCGAGACATGATGACCAACCTGCGTCTCGGCACGCCGACCCGCGTCACGCAGTCGATCGGCATGACCCATCGAGGCTTTCGGCGCTGGCGAATGCAGTATTTCGCCGGGGACACCTGGAAGGCCGCACGGAACCTGACGTTGGATTTTGGGCTGCGCTTCGAGCCCACCACCAGGCCGGTCGAGGTCAACGGGTTCTCCGACCTTCCGTTTCGCTGCGACTGCAACAATTTCGCACCGCGCTTCGGCTTCGCCTACCGCACCAAGCTGGGCGTCCTGCGGGGCGCGTACGGCACTCATTTCGGCGAGATCTTCACCGCCACGTACACGCAAGAACGGTTCAACCCGCCTGGTAACGTCCGCGTCAACGTCTTGGCGCCGAACCTGCTGGACCCGTTGGCCGGCGTCAACTTCGACACCTCCGATCCCACGGTGCGCAGCACCATAGTCCAGATTGATCCCGACTTGGTCGCCCCCTACTCGCACCACTACAACTTCAGTTGGATCGTCTCCAGCTCGCGGGGCGTCTTCGCTGAGCTGGGCTACCTCGGGAGCCGCTCGCATCGACTCATTGCCGGCTGGTTCCTGAACCGAGCCCGCAGCGTCGCCGGCGTCCCGACGACTATCAGGACAATCAACGACCGCCGCCCGGACCAGCGCTACTTTGACATTCGCCGCATTCTCAATGGCTCGCGGGGATATTTTGATTCGGCCAAGGCCACGGTCGGTCTGCGCGATGTCGGCGGCCTGACGATGGATTTCTCCTACTGGCTGAGCAAGGCGATCGATCTCGGGGCACACTACGCCAGCAATGCCAGCTCGCGCGATGCGTTCTACGGCCGCAGCCAGACCGAGGACGACGTCCATGGCGATGTCAAGTCCCTCAGCGACTTCGACCAGCCGCACGCGGCGCTGGGCAGGATCAGCTACCTCACTCCCCGAATCGGTTCAGCAGGCAGCGCTGTGAACAAGGCTCTGGGTGGCTGGTCGGTGTCCTCGGTGCTGCTGCTCAAGACCGGCACGCCCTTTCTGATGTATACCGGCTCGGACGGCCCCGGCTTCGGCAACGTCGACGGCGCGATGGGCGACCGGCCCAATCTGCTCGACCCGTCGCTGATAGGCCGCAGGATCGACCACCCCGACACCTCCCGGCAGATGATGCCGCGGTCCGCCTTCAGCTATGTCCAAGCAGGCCAGAAGAGCGGGAATATCGGCAGGAACGTGTTCCGAAAAGACGCCATCCAGAATCTCAACCTATCGCTGTCGCGTAGCTGGAAGATCGCCGGCGAGAGCACCCTGATGTTCCGCGTGGAGTCGATCAACCTCTTCAACACGCCGCAGTTCGCGTTCCCGGGCAACGAACTCACCGGCGGCAATTTCGGGCAGATCACCAACACCCTCAACGATGGCCGCACGTTCAACCTCGCGATGCGGTTGTCGTTCTGAGCGGCATTGACGACATTCTTCCGTCGTTACACTTGGTGACAGGTCCAACACGGGACCGCCTTGATTGAACGTCCGAGAAGGGCGTCTGATCCACTCGGATGAACATGGGAGTCGCCGCTTTGAAGTGCATCGGACGAAGTAAGCTCGCCCAACCCGCGATGACTGGCCGTCGTGGGCGCGGCTGCAGCTGGGCGGTCACCCTCTAAACACCCATGGCCGCGTGCAGCCACCCCGTATGCATGAAACGGTCGAGGCGATCGTTCACTGGGCTCTTGTGCGATCCTATGGTCTTGAGCTTGAGACGCAGGTGCGCTTGCCTGCATTGGAATCAGCGATCTGTTC
>JAJEHF010000211.1 GCA_022823865.1 Bryobacterales bacterium | reverse complement strand
GCCTGACAGACTGACAACAAAATGTCCAGTCCTCGCAGCAGACAGCGCTACCATGCCGAGCTCGCAAACTCTAGCAGGCTGCCGCTGCCCCTCCGGCTACTGTCGTGCACTGCCTCGGACTCGGACAAAAAAATGGTCCTGCCCCGGAAGACAAGTTCCAGTGGGACGTTCGTTCGAGGGTGGACGGCCGCGACGTGGAGGGAATCGCGGCGGCTGCCAAAGAGTTCATCGGTAACGCGGACGGGAGCCCCTTCTTCTTGATGGTGAACTACACCGATCCGCACGCTTTCCGCAGGCGGGATCCGGAGACGCGGGAGATCGTCGGGGATTGGACCTTCATGGACCAATTCGAGGGCATTCCTGCAACCTTGGTCGAGCCAAGCGAACAGACAGTGCTTCCATTCCAAAGGATCGACACCCCGGAGCAGCGCGCGCGAGTGGCCGGCTACTACAACGAAGTCGTGCGGGTCGATATCGGAGTCGGTTTGCTTCTGGACGCCCTTGAGCGAGAGGGACATACCGGCGACACGCTGGTAATTTTCACGGGCGATCACGGGCCCCCGTTCGACCGCGGCAAGACCACGGTCTACGAGGGCGGCCTGCGGGTTCCTTTCCTTGTGCGCTGGCCCGGCGTGTCGCAGCGCGCGCGGAGCGAGGCGATGGTCTCGACTGTCGATATCCTGCCTACAATCGTGGACGCGACAGGAGCGCTCCCTGCTGTCGAGATGCAAGGGATGTCGCTGCGGCCGGTTCTGGAGGATCCGGAGGCGGCTTGGCGCGAATACCTTGTCGGGGAGTTTCACATGCATGGGCCGCCATGGTTTCCCCGGCGCGCCATCCGGGACGGTCGGTACAAGCTGATTCACAATCTGCTGGCCGGAACCGGGACTGCCAGAATCGGTATCGATGGGGACTTGGGCTACGTGACTTCTCGAGAGCAACGCTACGAGGGGACGCCGGTCCGCCGTGCGTTTGACTTCCTTGCTGATCCTCCGGAGTTTGAGCTGTACGACCTGGATGAAGATCCCTGGGAGTTCCAGAATCTCGCAGATGATCCGGAACACACAGCCACATTGGAACGGTTGCAGGCGGCCTTGGACGACTGGCGCCGCACGACGAACGACCCCTTGCTTGATCCTGCTTTCGTTGCAGAGATGCGCCAGCGTGTCGACAGCTATTGACGGCCGGCGGCTAGGCGCCGAAGGGGTAGCCAGCGATTCGGCCAATGGCGCCGGGGCAGCTGGGGTCTTTGCTGGCAGTCGTTCCATTCGGCCGCGTCTTTGGTGGCCCGGGCATGTCCCGGCGAACCGGCGGCACAGCCTGAAAACGCCTTCGGATCCGCAAACCTCATAGGCATCGGTCAACCTGACAGCGGCCAAGTTTGCTGCCAGATTTGCTAAGATCAAGGCTTCGTTACCTACGCTTGCGGACCCGAGGGTGTCCGGTCGCGACGCTCCGAGCCCAACCTCCGATCAATCAGATAGCACCGGCTCTGCGCACCGTGGGCGCGGGGCTGTTGAGTCCACGCAGAGCGTCCGGCAAAGCGATCCAAGACAGAGGGGAATCACCAACATGGCAAAGCATGTGTTCTCATTCGGCGGCTCCAAGACCGATGGCAACAGGTCTATGCGCGACACGCTCGGCGGCAAGGGCGCCAATCTGGCCGAGATGGCCTTGGCCGGAGTGCCTGTCCCGCCCGGCTTCACCGTTTCCACGCAGGTCTGCAACATGTATCTCGCAGGTGGCAACCGCGTGCCCGATGAGGTCGAGGACGAAATGGCGGCCGCCCTGCAGCACCTTGAGAGCGACATGGGCAAGCAGCTCGGCGATGCCGCCAACCCGCTGCTGCTGTCGGTGCGTTCCGGCTCAAAGTTCTCCATGCCGGGCATGATGGACACGATCCTCAACCTCGGCCTCAACGACAGTGCCACCGAAGGTCTCGCTGTGCTGAGCGGCAGGCGGGCCTTCGCCCTGGACTGCTACCGGCGCTTCATCATGATGTTCGGCGACGTCGTCATGGGCGTGTCCAAGGGAGAGTTCGAGGAGATTCTCGAGGACATCAAGGAAGCCGCGGGTGCCGAGAATGACATGGACCTTGGTGCCGAGCAGCTGGCAGGGGTGGTCGAGGCGTTCAAGGCCCACTACAGGGATTCGCTCGGCGAGGACTTCCCGCAGGACGCGCAGCAACAGCTCAAGATGGCCCGTGACGCGGTCTTCCGGTCTTGGGACAATCCCCGCGCCAACCACTACCGGCGCATGAATGACATCCCGCACGACCTCGGCACGGCCGTCAACGTGCAGGCGATGGTGTTTGGCAACCTTGGCGAGACTTCTGCGACGGGCGTAGGCTTCACGCGCGATCCTGCCACGGGTGCCGACGAGTTCTACGGAGAGTTCTTGGTCAATGCGCAGGGCGAGGATGTCGTGGCAGGGATCCGCACCCCCCGCCCGATCAGTGAACTCGAGGCAGTGCTGCCCGAGGCCTACGGCGAGCTCCGCACAATCACGGCCCAGCTAGAGCAGCACTACCGCGATGTGCAGGACTTCGAGTTCACGATCGAGGAGGGCAAGCTGTTCATGCTGCAGACGCGCAACGGCAAGCGCACTGGGGCCGCCGCGGTGAAGTTCGCCGTGGACATGGTCAACGAAGGGCTGATCAACGAGCGGGAAGCTGTGATGCGGGTCGAGCCGCAGCATTTGGACCAGCTGCTGCATCCCGTGATCGAGCCCTCGTCGAAGGGCCAGCTCACCACCCTGACAGTGGGCCTGCCGGCCTCTCCCGGCGCCGCGGTCGGCCGAATCGTTTTCACGGCCGATGCTGCCGTAGAAGAGGCCGCCAGGGGCAACGCCGTGGTGCTGGTGCGGGCGGAGACCACGCCGGAGGACATTCACGGCATGGAGGCCGCCAAGGGCATCCTGACTTCTCGGGGCGGCATGACCTCGCACGCTGCAGTGGTGGCTCGCGGCATGGGATCGCCCTGCGTCGCCGGCGCGGGCGATGTGAATGTCGACGCCAAGGCCGGCCAGATCGCCTGCAAGGGCCACACGCTGAGAGAGGGAGACTGGATTTCCATCGATGGCTCGACGGGCGAGGTATTCGCCGGCCAGGCCAAGACCATCGATCCTGACCCCACTTCAGGCGACTTCGCTCAGTTCATGGAGCATGTCGACAAGTACCGCACCGCCAGGGTGCGGGCCAACGCCGAGACGCCGCGCGACGCTCGCACGGCCCGGAATTTCGGCGCTGAGGGCATCGGGCTGTGCCGCACGGAGCACATGTTTTTCGAGCCCCACCGAATCGAGCACGTTCGCCAGATGATCCTGGCGGAGGATGCCGAAACGCGCGCGGCTGCGTTGAGCGAGCTGCTGCCGATGCAGAGGCAGGACTTCGTCGAGCTCTTCGAGGTCATGGACGGCTTCCCAGTCATCGTGCGCACGCTGGATCCGCCCTTGCACGAGTTCTTGCCGAAGCGGGAAGAGCTGATGGTGGAGCTGGCGCAATTGCAAGCCGGCGGCGGGGACGAGGCCAAGCAGAAGGAAGTCTCGGCGCTGTTGGAGCGCGTGGAAGAGCTACACGAGTTCAACCCGATGCTGGGACATCGCGGCTGCCGGCTGGGGATCACATTCCCCGAGATCACCGCAATGCAAGCGCGGGCGATCTTCGAAGCGGCCGTGGAATGCGCCGAGAAAGGTGTCGACGCGATCCCGGAAGTGATGATTCCGCTGGTGGGCAACCACAAGGAACTCGAGAATCAGAAGAAGGTGGTCGTCGACACCGCCAACGAGGTCTTCGCTGCTGCCGGGCGGAAGGTCCACTACAAGGTCGGGACAATGATCGAGGTGCCGCGGGGAGCGCTGACTGCCGACGAGATCGCGCAGCATGCTGAGTTCTTCAGCTTTGGCACGAACGACCTGACGCAGACCACGTTCGGTTTCAGCCGCGATGATTCCGGAACGTTCATCAACCCGTATTTGGAAGCGGGCATTCTTGAGGACGACCCGTTCCAGGTGCTGGACTCCAGCGGGGTCGGGCAGCTGGTTGAAATCGCCTTGGAGAAGGGGCGCAAGACCCGTCCCGGGCTCGAAGTGGGAATCTGCGGCGAGCACGGCGGCGATCCGAAATCTGTGACCTTCTGCGTGCGCGCCGGGCTGAACTATGTCAGCTGCTCGCCGTATCGCGTGCCCATCGCGCGCCTGGCCGCGGCACAGGCTGCGATCTCGGCGAACTAGTTTCCGCACCTGCAGGTGCGGTTTCGCAAGGACGCTTGCCTAGTGCCGCCCCGAGGGGCACGGATCATTCAGCTTGAAACACGGCGAGGATAGTCGGAGGAGGAGTCCCCGGCAGTCAGGCGCCGCATGAGCATTGGTGCACAATGCGCCGAGGCTAGTTTGGGAAAATACCTGCGATCTGACGCATTAGCGATGGGAATACTGGCCTTCTACGCTTGAAAATCGCGGGCAACCCGAACGCGGGCTTGCTGACGCCGAAGGCGAGCCATGATTCGCTCTTCTTCGCTTGATGCCCCTTCTCCGTCTATGATCTCACGCGCATCTCTGAGGGCGGATTCTAGTTGCTCCAGTTCGTGCGGCGGAGCGTTTCTCAAGTCACGGGCGCGTAGCGCAGCTACTTCCTTCGCCAGATCGTCACTGTATGCCAAGTGTTCTTCCCATTTATCCACTTGCTTGTCCATGGCGGCATTGCTCTCTTTCGCGAAACTTGCCCAAATTACCAATGCAATCAGGCCCAATGCTACGAGAAATAGGACGGACTCCCACATGTCACACTCTTGCGCGCTGTCCGCTCCCGCAGCTACTACCAATCCTTCTGGGGCGGGTCCGCCAGCATGGCCTTGAGGATCCTCTCCGGCGTGTCTGGGATGCGCTCCGGCAAGGGACGCTCAACGGGTCGACCGCGGGGCACTTCGGCGGTTCAGAACGCTTCATGTTTGGCTTCCGCAAGTTGTGCAACTGTGCGGGCGACTTCCTCTTAGCATGCTCGAAGTATATGCCACGATTCATCCGTCACACCTCTGCATGGGGCTTGTTTGTCGGGCCTCTTGCTGGATACAACAGCCCTCCCTGAGCTGCGAAGTCATGACGTAGGTCCGGGCGCATAGGTGGGCCCTCGGCGAAGTGTGACAAGACCCGACTCCCCTCTGGAGTCGGCTGCGGAGGCGAGTCATGTACAAATCCATTCTGGCCTCCATGGGGGTGGTCATCTTCAGCCTGCCAGTAAACGCGGCCGATCGGAACAGGGCAGGAGCTAACGCATTGCCTGCGATGACAAGCCAGCCATGATCGAATTCGTCAACCCGGGCCGGGGACATCCTAGCCAGAGGGCGCTCGAGCGGGAGAGTGGGGCATGCGCAGAATGCTGCAGCAAGGCGGTCGGTCGGCGGTTCAGCTCCGCTCCAGCCGGGAGGAGCGATAGGGAAGACATGCAAGATGGGAAGCTGTTCCGCCCTTAACTCCCTGCTAGCGGTTTCCCGCGTAGTCCGGTTCAAGATCGCGACGGTTCAACGAATCATTGCGGCTGACAGCAGCGCCATTGTCCACGCCTCGCCTATTCGGTTCGCCAATTCTGCGTTTGACGAGCACAAAGGCTTGCCGATGCGATACAAACAGTGAGGGTTGCTCTGCAACGAATGGCAAAATGCTTGTCTTGGCTCTCGGCCCTACGAGGCAGAAGGCACTAATCACGGGTTCCGCAGTCCGGAGAAGGACGCGTCCGAGTCTGCGTTCCGCCTAGTGCCGGGTCCTTTGATCGCCGTCTCTAGCAGTAGTGCGATGCCCAGCCTTCGAGCGGCTGCGGCCTCCAGCGGAAGGAAACCATGAACTTAGTGAATGCAGTGCCAGCCACGTGCTTGGCCGCCGCCATGCTCGCCGCATGCGGGGGCGGGGCGCAGGCCCCTCAGGCCGACGAGGATAGCCCGTCGGTCCGCTCGCTGAGCGCTGCCGACTACCTTGAGAAGATTCACGGCGGTTGGCTCGGCGAGGCGGTCGGGAGCGCTCTGGGGATGAGCGTCCAGAGGATGCACAAGCAGGACCTCAAGACGTTCCTCACCGATTTGGGGCAGTGGCCGCTTACCGACTACATCAAGACACTGCGGCCCAGCCTGGATCCAAGCCGCGAGAAATGGTACACGGCGGATCATTGGGGTCCGCCTGGGTTCGGTCCCGACGACGACTCGCTCTTCCAAGTCGCGAATCTGCTGCTGATCGAGGAAAAGGGGCCCGAGATTACCAGCCAGGACATCGCCGACCAGTGGCTCGCGTCCTTTTCGGTGTTCGAGGCCGAGAACTGTGGTCGCGCCGTGAGGGTGGCGGAGCGACTCATGAAGCAGGGAGTGACGCCTCCAGAGTCCGGCCAGCATGAAGCGGGCGAGTTCATGGGAGGCCAGATGAAAGGCGAATTCTGGGGCTTCTTGCTGCCCGGGAACCCGGAAGCGGCCGCCGAGTACGGGCGGATGGACGCCGAGGTTGCCTTTCATACCGCCGGCGTTTACGGCGAGATGTTCATGGCGGCCCTGACAGCCGAGGCTTTCTTTGAGTCCGACCCGACCAAGCTCTTGGAGGCAGGGCTCGCGGTCGTCCCCGGGGACAGCGACTACGCTCGTTGCATCCGAGACGTGATGCAGTGGCACGAGCAGTGGCCAGACGACTGGGAAAAGGCTCATGAGCAGATCGATGTCAAGTGGGCGCCCGAAGGTGACAAGAACCGCCGCGTGTTTCCGAACAACGCGGTGATCGCATTGGCTCTGCTCTATGGCGGGGGCGACTTCGACAAGACGGTCGGAATTGCTGTCATGGCTGGCTGGGACACGGACACGAATGCGGGCGACGTCGCGCCCGTGCTGGGAGTCATCCTCGGGGCGGGGGCGATCGCCGAGAAGTGGACCAAGCCCATCGCGAACATCTTTCGCAGTGACGTGCAAGGCGCTGAGGAGTTGGAGATTGACGAGCTGGCGCGTCGCACGGCCGCCGCCGGCACGCGGATGACAGCGGCGAAGTCTGCTGGCTTGGTCCAGATCGTCACTCAGTAGGGAATCGCGCGCCGGCCCACTGCGGGTGGAGGAGGCCTGGCGGCTCGCTGGAAAGCATGGGTAAGTGCGTCATGGCCAAAACGACAGCCGCGGCTGCGGTCACGGTGGCGCTTGCGGCGATGACTGCGTCCGCCGCACCCAGCTGGCAAGAATGCGCAACATGCCACGCCGAGGCGGTTGACCAGTACCGCCTCAGCGGCATGGGGCGCTCGATCTCCGCGCCGGCCGACGGCCATCCGGTTGGCCCGTACGGACACGGGTTTTCCGGCACCGGATTTCGCACGAGCGCGTCGGCTGGAAGCCTCGTTCAGGAGATCGAAAGGGGTGGGCTTAGTGCGGAGTACACGATCGACTATGTGATCGGATCGGGAAACGCGGCGTTCGGATACTTGGTCCGTGTTGGCGATGCGTTGTTTCAGTCCCCGATCGCGTACTACACGGAGCGCGATCAATGGGGCATGGCACCGGGCATGGAGCGGGAGGCGAACCCTGACTTCAACCGCCCGGCGACGTCCGAGTGCTTGTGGTGCCATGCGGGCAGGCCCGCGCACACGCCCGACACGGTGAACCGTTACGGGGACCCGGCGCTCGAAGCGGAGGCCATTTCCTGCGATCGCTGCCACGGCTCCCCCGAGGCGCATCTGGCCGAACCCAGCGCGGCCACGATATTCAATCCGGCCGCCGCCTCGCCGCGCGAGCGGGATAGCGTCTGCGAGCAATGCCACTTGGGAGGGACCATCCGCATCCTGCATCCCGGCCGTACGTTCGGTTCGTTCCAGCCGGGAGGGCTGCTGGAGGATTTCTGGACGGTGTTCGTGGGAGTGCCACGGACCGAAGGAGGGCAGGATCGGTTCCAGGTTGTCAGCCATGTCGAGCAGTTGAACCTGAGTCGCTGCGCCGTGGAGTCCGGCGATGCGCTCTGGTGCGGCACCTGCCACAACCCCCACGAGATTCCCACCGAGCCGAAGGCCTACTTCAGCGCGCGGTGCCTGCAATGCCACGAAGACGGGTTGCCCCCGGATCATGCGACGCGTAGCGGAGACTGCATTTCCTGCCACATGCCGAGACGCCAATCGCACGACAGCGGCCACAGCGCATTCACAGATCATCGGATCACTCGCTACCCGTTGCCAGAGGTCAATCCCGATCCGCCCGACGAGCTTCGCCCTTGGAGGCCGGCTCCTCGTACTCTTCGGGCCCGAAACTTGGGAATGGCGAATGTTCTGTACGGCCAGCAGCGCGGTTCCCAAGGAATGCTACAGCGAGGCCTTGGGCAGTTGAGATCTGTCGCCGGATCGATTGGGAACGACCCAGCAGCGTTGGACGCCTTGGGAACGGCCATGGTGCTCACCGGGTCTCCGCGCTCAGGCCTGCGGAAGCTGCGAGAGGCTGTTTCCGCAGGACCGGTCGGAGCGCTTCAATTCAATTCGCTAGCGGCGGCGTGGTGGGCACTGGGCGATGCGGGCCAAGCTGAAGCTGCGCTCCAAGAGGCTATCCGCAGGGAGCCGACGCTGGAGTCCAGCTACCGGATGCTGGCGAGCGTGTATCACGATCTTGGCCAGGATTCAAAAGTGACGGCGACGTGGCGGAAGCTCCTCGAGAGGCGACCGAGACTCTTGCAGGCGCGGCAAGCGGTGCGCGAGGCCGATTCGCCATAGCTGCAATGATTGTTGGGGCTCGGAGACTGGGATGGCATCGGCCGAAGCAATGTCCGCCCGTGTGGCGGAAGTGACTCGATGGATATCGTTGCAGGCAGTGATCAACGTCCCGGCAACGCCGGAAACGATCCGACCGCCGTTGGAGAGCTGGCTATGACCCCGGACCGTCGCTTGCCACGTCGCAGCGTTCTGCTGGGTCCGCCCGTCGCGAGCTTGCTGGCAGGAGCTTGCCAGCAGGCACCGAGTAATGCGGAAGGCGGAAGCGACTGGTCTCCCCGACTGTCGGAGAACATCGGCTCGCTGGACGCTGCTACGCTGCGCTGGATGGCTCAGCTGGGCTTGAAGTGGGTCGTCCTCCAAGGCACGGACTCGGTCGATCGCGACGGCAAGGGCCATTGGTCCGAGCAGGATGTAGCAGCCGTCCAGGAACGGTGCGCCAGCCACGGCCTGAACCTGCACTCCCTCATGCTGCCTATCAGTTGGCTGATGAATTCGATGTTGGGAAGGCCGGAGCGCGACCGGGACATCGAGCGCATCCGAACGAGCATCGCAGCCGCCGGTGCCGTCGGCGTCACCGTCGTCGAATGGCGCTGGTCCCCAGACTTCCGCTGGGGAGATGAAGTCGGCTACTACGACAAGCCCGGCCGTGGCGGAGCCACCTACAAGGCGTTCGACTTCAACCGCGTCCGCGAAGCCCCGCCCTTTGAAGAACTCGGCAGCATTTCCAGGGAAGAGCTCTGGGATCGCATGATCTACTTCACCAATGGCGTAATGGATGCTGCCGAAGCGGCCGGCGTCAAGATGTCGCTGCATCCGAAGGATCCCCCTGTCAAGGCGATGCGAGGCGTGAGCCGCCTCCTGACGTCGACCGAGGAGATCGAGGCGTTCCTGGATGCGGTGCCGAGCCCCGCCAACGGCTTCACCTTCTGTCAGGGAACGGTGACCGAGATGGGCGTGGACGTCATCGACGCCATTCGTCGAATCGGCGGACGGGGGCGAATTCACCATGTCCACTTCCGGGCTGTGCGCGGTAGCGTGCCCCGGTACGAGGAAACCTTCATTGACGAGGGCGACGTCGACATGCTTGACGCCATGCGGGCATACAAGGACGTGGGCTACGATCTGGCGATTGTCTCGGACCACAGTCCGGGTATTCCAGGGGACCTGCCGGGCCGCAAGATTGGCCGCTCGTTCTCGCATGGGTACATCCGGGGACTGGTGCAGGCGGTGAACGCATGACGGCCAGGCGCCGAGAACTACTTCGCGATGGCGCTGCTCTGGCCATGGCAGCGGCGCTTGCTCGATCCGCGTCCGCCCAAGGCCCCCCGATCAAGATCGGCAAGGGCTTGCGAGACTTGTCGGACGAGACGCTCGAGTTCTTCCAAATGCTGGGCATACGCCATGTCGTGATGCCGACTTCCTACTCGCTGGCGCAGCGCCGGCGAGGCCTCGTGCCCGCAACCGACACCGGCCCTCGCACCGATGCACCGATGAGGCCGTGGGACCCAGAGGAACTCAAACGGATCAAGTCCCGCATCGAGAACAAGGGCCTCGTGCCGATGATGGTCCATCTGGGCAGAGTGCATCGCGTGGTGCAAGGACGGCCCGACGCTTCGGCTGAGATCGAAGCTGTCAAGACAAACATCCGGATCGCGGGAGAGCTGGGGATCCCCGTAATTGAGTACAACTTCATCGCCCTGAGGGGCTCGGAGGGCTACGGGCGGACAACCGGGCCGGGAGGGATCGGGCTCCGGGACTATGACGAGGCTCGGACCCGCGACCTGCCCCCCTTGGACAACGTCGGGACCCACTCCAGAGAGCAGCTTTGGGAACGCTTGGACGGGTTCTTGAAAGCGGTCATCCCGGTTGCCGAAGACGCCGGCGTGCGGCTCGCTATGCACCCAAACGATCCGCCGATTCCGGTGTTTCGAGGCGTGGCGCAGCCGATGCGCTCGCTGGCGGACCAGAGGGAGCTCATCCAGCTAGTCGACAGCCCCTCGAACGGGATCACCATGGACACCGGCGTCACTACCGAAATGGGCGAGGACGCAGCCGAGGCGATTCGTTACTTCGGATCGCGCGACCGTATCAATCACGTCCACTTCCGCAATGTCCGCGTGGAAGTGCCGTATTACAAGTACCTCGAAGTGCCTCACGATGCCGGCGATTGCGATATGCTCGCCTGCATGAAGGCGTTTAAGGAAGTCGGGTACCGGTACCTGGTGATTCCGGACCACACCCCGGAATTTAGCGATGATACTGTGGGATCCCAGATGGGCTGGGCCTTCGCCATCGGCTATCTCAGAGCTCTCCAACATGCTGCCGAGTCATAGTCGCGGTCTCCGTCCGGATGCCCCCACCCGGAGATTCGCCGATCGCGCAATGTCACGCGTCGACAAGTCAGGGCGCATGGAGGATTTGATGGCAGCAACGCTTCGGGTCGCGGTTGGGGCGGCGCTAGCCGCGACGCTGCTCGCGGATGTCGTCGAACAGGGGCCGCGAGATTCGGCACCGTCGGGTCTGCTGGCGGGAGTGGCCCGGGGGGACATTACCCCGCCGGTCGGCATTGCGCAAATGAACTGGGGCTCCCAAACGCACGTGCGGGCCGCTGGCATTGACCCGGCCGGCATGAAGGCCACTGCGCTGGTCCTGTCAGATGGCAACCAGAAATTCGCGATGGTCGACGTCGACCGCATCTCGAGTGCTGGCCTGGAACCCGCGATCGCGGCAGCCGCGAAACGGACCGGAATTCCCGAGGCTCACATCCGCATCGGTGCAACCCACACGCACGCGGGCGTGGCGGTGAGTCCCGCCAAGGGCCCGCCGGGCCTCGATCTGACTCCGCTGGTTGACATGGCCGAAAGGTACCGTTTGTCTGTGATTGACAAGGTAGCGGGACTGATCGCCGAGGCGAACGGCCGTCTCGAGCCTGCACACATGCACGGCGGGCGTGGGGAAGGAACGATCAACATCAACCGACGCGTTCGCGCGGACGGTGATAGCCCGCCCGCAGTGGGCCGCAACCCAGCCGGCTTCGTGGACCGTGAACTGGTAGTGTTCCGGATCGATGACGCTCGCGGACAAGCGATGGCTGTCCTGGCCAACTTCCAGTGCCACGGCACGGTGCTCGCATACGAAAACCGATTCATCTCTCCGGACTGGATCGGGATGACACGCGCCACGGTCGAACAGGCGTTCCCGGGGGCCTTCGCCCTCTTCTTCCAGGGAGCGGCCGGCAACCAGGGGCCGATCGAGGGATTCTCCGGGGATCTCGGGGTTGCTCACCGCCTCGGTCGCACTCTGGGCCATCAGGTTGCGGCGGTCGCGATGCAAATCGAAACGGTGCTCAGGGTTCCCACGTTCGAGGGATTCGTTGAGTCCACTGCCTTCCAGGCCAAGCAGCACTGGCGGGTCCGAGGCCCTCGGGACACCACCTTGCGTTTCTCCTCGCGAATCGTCGACGTGCCGCGGCGGGCCTACTCCGAGGACGAAGTCGCCAGTATGCGGTCGAGGCTCGAACGGGCGAAGCAACAGCTCGGGCAACTGCCCGAAAGTGCAACCGCTCTGGAGAGACACCAGGCCGGCGCTCGGATCCGCCGCTTTGCCGACCTGCTTGCACAGTGGACACGGCCTGTCGATCCATCCCCGCTGCAGATCGAGGTGCAGGCCCTTCGGGTCGGAGAACTCGCGCTCGTCGCGATGCCCGGAGAGCCGTTCGCCGAGATCGGAGTGGCGGTCAAGCGGGCATCGCCCTTCGAGCACACGATGTTTTGCGGCTATTCGGACGGCGTGGGAGGCGATTACGTGCCAACCGCCGACGAGTACCGGCACGGGGGCTACGAAGTCGAGAGGTCACCGTACAACCCGGGTGCGGCAGAGAAAGTGATCGAGGCGGCCTCGGCGCTGCTAGCGAGCCTTCGTTGAAGGGCCGTCGGCGCCCCGCCGCCGCCGTTGTCACTGGTGGCAACGCATAGGCGTTCTTCGTTGCGCGGAGCCGCGAGTGCATTCGGACGGTCGACTTCGTCACTGATCACTCGTGTGACATGACCGGGCTGTTTGGATCTGCGCAACCTCCCGCTCGCCGTCCCGATGCTGGGTTCGGCGCTGCTATCCGGAGGGCGCAACACCGTCCGTCCGGTCGCTTCCGCTTGCGGGCATCGCGCCCCGATCTCAATGGCAGCTTGGAAAGCGGGACCCGCCCGTACTAGACTAGGGTCCGGTTGAGGCTTGGATCGACCCGGTCGCCCAAGCCAGTGCTCCCTGATCGGGAGCTTGGAGGAACAAACGATGAAGATTCTAGGGACGATGGTGGTGGCTGTCGCAATCACAAGCCCGTTGATGGCTCAGGAGAACCCGCTGAGTCAAGAGGCCAAGCGGGCCTGGAACCGGACGAAGAACTTGATTGTCGCCGCAGCGAACAAGATGCCCGAGGAGCACTACAGCTTCAAGCCGGCTCCTGAGAGCCAGAGTTTCGGCGACTTGGTGGCGCACACGGCCAATGCCGCGATGGGGTCGTGCTCCGGAATCGGTGGAGAGCGGAAGCGGGCGGGCGTCAACGGAAGCTCGTCCAAGGCCGATCTCGTCGCCGCGATCGATGCCGCAATGGCGGAATGTGAGTCGGCCTACGGTGGGCTGACTGACAGCAATGCGACGGACATGATTGCCGGCAGACGCGGTCAGAGCCCCCGCATAGGGTTGCTGTATCGAAACACCATCCACATCGAGCACGAATACGCGCAGATGGCGGTGCACATGCGGTTCAACGGGCTGGTGCCACCTTCCAGCGAAGGCCGTTAGAGCATCCGTTCCGAGGGGCCGGTCAGGCCGAACCAAGCGCCTGTTGCACGAACGGGCGCGACGGGGAGCTTCTATTTCCGGCCACCGCCCGAACGGCTAGGTTCCGGGGCTTCGACTTGTCAATAGGAGTCCTATACGCACGGCCCTAGGCGATTCGATCTACACTGCTCAGGCGGAGTCCAATGTGGAGAACGGCGGTGGCCGCCGATCGCCACGTAGTATCCCTCCCGCGTAAGCTGGTCTAGCCTGAATTCCCAAGAGAGCAGTTGCGTGTGACATCTCGAGGTCAAGCGAAGTTGATTTTCAGGGCGCGATCGTGGAGCCAGGGGATGGCGGTCGTGGAGTCAGCGTAGCCGGCCTCGATGAGGTGCGGGTTGTGGGC
>JAJEHF010000192.1 GCA_022823865.1 Bryobacterales bacterium | reverse complement strand
GCCTGACAGACTGACAACAAAATGTCCAGTCCTCGCAGCAGACAGCGCTACCATGCCGAGCTCGCAAACTCTAGCAGGCTGCCGCTGCCCCTCCGGCTACTGTCGTGCACTGCCTCGGACTCGGACAAAAAAATGGTCCTGGCCCGGCAAGGGAGGCTGGGCTTCGTGCCGAAGGCTGCCGGGGCTGCGCGTCCGGCGGCTGGGCATGGGTCCTATGATCGAACTTGACTCAATCGTCGCGCTTGCGCCGAGACGAGGGGTCTAGAGAACCGATCATCAGTAGTCGCCTCCGGCAAGGCTGCGTTCGACCGAGCGCTGCCACTCCTCCATGGCGGCTAGCATCTCGCTGGCGCGGCCGGGCTGCTCGGAAGCGAGATCGCGGCGCTCGCGGGGATCGGCCAGCAAGTCGTACAACTCCGGGGCATCGGAACGGAACCGGACCAACTTGTAGCGATTGTCCATCCAAGCAGCGACTCCTCCGAAATCCTTGGTCTTGGCCACCGGATGCCTGAAGTTGACGAAGTCGATGCCGGGATTTCGCACCGTCGGCGTGGTCCCCTTGGTCAGCTCGGGAGCCATCCAGCGCGGGTTGTCCGCCTCTGCGCGCCGGTCGTACGCCCAAAAGCCAATGGGCGCCGCGCGCTCGGGCATCGCATCGCGCAAGATCAGCGGGGTCAGATCTATACCGTCCAGCGGCCGGTTGGGATCGGGGTGCCTGAGATCGAGCAGCGCGAGCAGGGAGACGAAGATGTCTGTCGTCACCGCCGGCGTTTGGGTGCTCCTTGGATGCGGGATCTTCGCGGGCCATTCGATGATCGCAGGCACGCGCAGCCCTCCCTCATATAGACGGCCCTTGTGCCCGCGCCAGCCGCCGTTGAAGAGATCTCCCCGCTGCTCCTCTGGGATGCCCTCCACGGTAACGCCGTTGTCGGAGGTGTACCACAGCAGCGTGTCCTCGGACAGTCCCCGCTGCTCCAAGACGCTTCGAAACCGGCCCAGCGCTCTGTCCAGCGCAGTGATCTCCGCAAACCGGGCTGCCAGCTCGTCTCCGGGAACGTCGGCATACAGCGCGAGATCCTCGTCCGTGGCGCGGTACGGACTGTGCGGCGAGCCGAACCAGAGGGTAATGAAGAACGGGGCATCCCCGGCGGACTGGACAGTCTCGATGAACTCAAGGGCCGCGTCGACGCAAATCTCCGAACTCTCGCCCTGCACGATCGTCGGAGGCGCTCCGTTGCGGCTCAGCGGGGGATGCATCTCGAAGAAGTTGTCGTGCGCGAGGTACTCGTCGTAGCCCATCCTGGCCGGATTGGTGGGAGATGCGGCCTTGACGGCCCCGACGTGCCACTTGCCGAAGTGACCCGTGCGGTAGCCGGCAGACTTCAGGATCTGCGCGATCGTGATCTCCTCCGGCCGCGTGGTGTGATTCGGCGAAAACACGCCAGAACGGTTCGGATGGCGGCCAGTCAGGATTGACGTGCGGGTGGGGGAGCAGTTCGGCGCCGCAGCGTAGAAGCGGTCGAAGCGCAGGCCTGACGAGGCCATCTCGTCCAGAGTGGGAGTGAGCAGATAGGGATGCCGCTTGTACCCGACCTCCCCCCAGCCTTGGTCGTCTGCCATCGCCAAGACGATATTGGGCAGGTCTGCTGCCGCGACGGACACAGCCGACGTCAAGACAAGCAAGATCGGAATCAGGTGCATGACAACTAGTTTCGCGAAACTGTCGGCTCAAGCGGAGGCTTGGCGGAACGCACGACAAGCTTGGTCCTAGCCATTGGCCTCGCGGCGCGGAGCGCCACCGGTCCGTGAGGCTATCCCTCGAGAGCGCAGGCTCCCTGTGTTGCCGTGCCGGCGGCCGCGCTGGATTGGGGAGCGCAAGCCCTGTGATGGGAGTCCCGAAGACATCATGCACGGCCCGAAGACCGCTGCAACGGCGCTCAAGCTAGGCCTGCCGCAGGGCCTGGGCTCCACGCACAAATTCATAGGAAACGACGACGAGGCTAGTGGGTCGTCCGGTGGCCGACGCCGCATGCGCTAGCGGAGTCGCGACGGTCGGGAATCCGCTTCTGTTCATCGGGCCTCGGGGTGCGCTCACAGTTCGTAGAGCTCGGCCAGCGGAATTCGAGCGACTTCGATATCTTCCTTGTTCACCGAGTAGATCACCCACAGATGCTCGCCGACGACGACCGAATGGGGGTACTGATATCCCATCGACTTGAATTTTCCTTGGTATCGCTGCGGCCGGCTCACGAAGCGAATCACGGCTGAGCGGTCGAACTTCAGGCCGTCTCGGGACAACGAGATCGCCAGCATCGAGCGACCTCCCGGCCTGGGGGCCATGGGGAGAATGTTGTTGATCACGTAGACCTGGCCGTCCGGCAACTTTCCGGCATTGGAGCGCGCACAGGAGTCGGGAAAATTCGTCCGCGTCGCTGGGGTCCAGGTATTGCCATTGTCGAACGAGAACGTTGCGTAGTTGCGGCGGCTTCGGGTGGCATCGACCTCGGCGCGGCTCGCGGCGCGAATGTCTCCCTCGTCGCGGTAGAGTCGCACCCAAGTTCCATCGTCGAGCCGCCAGGCGGGAGTGGGCTCGTTCATGCGATGGCCGTCTGCGGAGTCCGGGTGCACCCGCGGCCGGAACATGAGCTGCGGCAAATGGCCGGGCTGTAGGAAGTGGGCCTTGAGCTTCGCAACGAGCGATGGGTCTCCTGGAGGGTACGCGGGGAAGCCGGGCTCCGGCTCGGGGACCGATTCAGACAGCCAGAAGATCTCCCCGAGCGATCCGTTGACACCGACCGAACGCGCAAGCAGTCCGATTTGGACCCGGGAGACTTCGTTGAAGCGGTAGACCTTTTTCTCGAGAGCTCTGTCGATGTTGGTGACGGCGAAGAGTTGGCCGTCGATCTCGACAAATCCTTGGGAGACCTGGAAGGGATTGTTCGGATTGGTTTCCGACGCCGGAAGATTGTCAGCCATCGGCGGGAACAACGGCTTGGCATCCGACCACGTCTCTCCTTCGTCAGTCGAATAGCGGAAGACGCCGTGCTGGCCAGAGGTGTTCTCGTCACGCGCCTGGCTGTCCCAGCTGGCGAACAACACGCTCTGGTGGTACGCAAGGAAGCCGTGGTGGCTGAAGGTTCCGGTCTCCGGAGTCGCGTGCAGGAGTTCGGTGGTTTCAATCTGTTCGAGGAACCGGTAGCGGAAGTCCGGCGCGTCGCCGACCGTCCACTCGACAACGGGCGTCTTGGCGGGCTCCTCCGCCCACATCAATGCGCCGGGCAGGAGAACCAAGATCAGCGGTATCGAGCACTTCGTAGTCCTCATCGGGAAGAGGATATCAGTCCGCGGAAACGAGAGTGCGCTCGAATCGCGACCGCGCTAGCAGGCTCGAACCGAAGTGGCTGATCCGGCGGCGGTTGTTGAAGTGACCGGCTAGTCATCCACCGGCGACTGATCGGTTACGATCGGAACTCGCGAACACAGCCATACAAACCACATGGCCGAAGTCTTACTCAAGGATCTGTCGGAAGTCTACGCAGGGTCCGGGAAGAGTCCGCCATTTGAGGCGGTCCAAGGAATCAATCTGGAAGTCCGCGACAAGGAGTTCATGGTTCTGGTGGGTCCTTCCGGCTGCGGCAAGTCGACGACCCTGCGGATGATCGCGGGGCTCGAGGAGATCACCTCGGGCGAGATCGCCATCGAGGGCCGGCGGATCAACGACCTAGAACCGAAGGACAGGGACATCGCCATGGTGTTCCAGAGCTACGCGCTCTACCCCCACATGTCTGTCTTCGACAACATGGCCTTCGGGTTGAAGCTCAAGAAGGTTCCCAAGGCCGAGATTCACAAGCGGGTCATGATCGCCGCAGAGATCCTGGGCATCAAGTCCCTGCTCGACCGCAAGCCCAAGGCGCTATCGGGAGGGCAGCGCCTGCGCCACAGGTAAGACCTGCCCGATAGCTCCCGGTCTTGTTTAGCGCCTAGCCGATGACCGGGTTACTGAGTCTCCATCAAGGGGACCAACCGGGCTCTCGATGGAGACCTAGGCAATCAGGCTTGCCCGTCGGCGTGCCGAATCCCGAAACATGAAGCTCAAGGCGGATCTCCCCAAGCAGGGCATTCGGGAAGCGCCCCTCATCCTCAATGCTGGCACGGTCACAGCCATTCTCTACGAAGACTTTCTGGCCGAGAAGGGCATAGGGCCGATGATCCGCAGATCGGGGAATGGGGGCGCCGCATCGACCGTTCGATCGGCGCCGCCGAGGAAGGCGATGTCCGAACCTTCAAGTTGAGCGGCCCAAGGGACTTTGATCTTCTCGGCGATCTCCTCTAGGGACACACTCGTCGTCGTCCCTCGTGGCTACTCCGACCGCTTGTCCGAGACGGACGTCTCGAGCCACCCGAGCGACACGAAAAACTCGTCCATGCGGCGGACCGTGTCGGTATAGGCCGTGCCGTCGCCGCGACCGTAATTGAAAAACCCGTGGTTTGCGCCGTCGTAGCCGACCAACTCGCATCGGCTGCCGACTGACTGGACTCTCTCGGTGAAAACCTCGACCGTCTTGTACGGCACGGTCGTGTCAGCTTTCCCGTGAAAGATGATTGCCGGCGGGAAGCCGGACTTGACGTGATGGTATGGGGAGATCGACTCCAGTTCGGCGCCCACCCGTTCGGCTACCGCGGCGGCTCGTTCCTTGTCGAATTCGATTTTTCCCGGCACGCTCGCAAGCATGGTTCCGGGATTGAAGAGCGCCAGCGCGTTGGGCTTCGAACTGATCGATTTGTCGCCGGCCGGATCATCGTGGCCCGGCAGGGTAGCCGTCGATGCGGCCAAGTGGCCGCCGGCCGAGCCCCCGCCGGCGGCGATCCGGTTCGGATCGATGCCGAGCCGCTTCGCGTTGGCGCGAACCCACCGGATCGCGGACTTCGCGTCCTGCACGCATTTGTGGCCTTTCACGCCTTGCCGATTGAGAACGCGATAGTCCGCCGACATTGCCACCATGCCCCGGGCTGCGAGATGCATAGCTTGCTGGTGAAACTGTCCCGGCGTGCCGTTGCGCCAGCCGCCACCAAAGAAGAACACGATCGCCGGGCGGCTATCAGACGCCTTGTGCCCTTCCGGTTCGAAGATCCAAACCTTGAGGTCGGTTCCTTCGACGGACTTATACGTCTCGACCCGGGCCTCTGGCATATTCGGCGGGTAGTTCGATTGTTGTTGCGCAACAGCAATCGAACAAAGAACTGTCGCGGTGAGCAAGGTGCGGAGCAGCATGGGGGCCTCCCTAGGCGCAGTATCGTTTCAAGCGCCGTGTGGATTGTACATTAGAGCGCTGGCTTGATGCCCTAGCAGTCGGCGTTCCGCCCGCCTACGCTGCAGAGGATGAAATAGCAGAACTGGGCCGCCTTCACGGCGTGGCGAAGGCGCTGCTCTACGTTCCAAACTCGTCGGGCACCATCGCTGCCAGGACCCGTTTCGAGATGCGATCGAAGTAGCGGATCGGCGGCGGAAACGGCACCTCTTCCGCAGGCCAATCCTGCATCCGAGTGGGCTCTGATATGGCAATCTCGTGATACTATCGCAAGCAAGTTCGTACGTCCGCTGCCGTTGCGACCGACCGCCCGCCGTTGACATCCGATCTTGAACAGCAAGAGGCCGACCTCGACCGTTTCGCTGACGGTTACAACGGGAACGCCTTGGCGCCCGGTCAGCTCGAGCCGACGCCGCGTCGCCTCGATCCGAAACGGACTAGCCATCGGAAGCCTTTCCGAAGCATGGCCCTTTCCAACCGGATCCGGGGTGTTTCGAAGGCGCCCGTGTTCCTAGGCCTATTCCTGATCCTGTGTCTAGCCGGGCCCCGTGGGGCCCGGGCCGAAACCGGCGGCGCTGACTATGCGGAGCTAAAGGCCGATGCCGAAGCGTTCTTCAGCGATCGCGTAACGCCGTTCATCCAGACCTATTGCATCTCTTGCCACCAGAACAGGCGGCCCACGCAGGCGGGGGTCAATTTCTCGCCGGCGCTCAAGGACCCAAGCCATGCTGCCTTTCACGATCAGTGGAAGAGAGGGGTCGCCAAGGTGAAGGCGCATGACATGCCGCCGCAAGGCGCACCCCAGCCGAGCGACGCGGATCGGGAGATGTTCTCCGATTGGATTGCAAAGCTGAAGTACCTCAGCGAGAAGGATCCCGGGCGTTTCGTCATCCGGCGGCTTACCAAGACCGAATACGGCAACACCCTCCGCGATCTCTTCGGCGTCGAGCCGTCGATAGCCGACGGACTGCCGGATGAAGTCAGCGGCGAGGGGTATCTCAATTCGCTCTCGCCTCTCCAGCTCGAGCACTATCTGACGATCGCCGATCAGGTATTGGACCGGATTGTGGCGCCGGAAGACGCCGCGCCCACCGAAGTCCAGAAGCGGCTGTTCGGCGAACCTGCCGCGCCGGAGTCAGGCTCCAGAGAAGCGGCGCGAGACATCGCCCGGTCCCTTGCGAAAAAGGCCTATCGCCGGCCTCCAACCGAGGCGGAGCTCGATGTGTTGGTGGAAGCGTTCGAGTTGGGAAGGCAGAACGACCTCGGTTACGAGCCGTCGCTTCACTTGATGCTCAAGGGCATCCTCGTTTCTCCCCAGTTTCTCTTCATTACCCCGGCCGGAGAAGTCGAATCGAGCACGGGCATCGTTCCGCTGGACGGCTATCAACTCGCCTCGCGTTTGTCTTATTTGCTGTGGGCCACCATGCCCGACGACGAACTGATGGCCCTCGCGGATAGCGGGACGCTACATGAGCCTGAGATCCTCGAAGCGCAGGTCAAGCGATTGCTTATGGATCGTCGCTCCCGCGCTCTGTTTGATGGGTTTGGCGCGCAGTGGCTTGGCGTCGGACGCCTGGAAAACCAGGTCTTCGATCCCGCGGTGTTTCCGCAGATGACCCCCGAAATGCGCGAGGCGATGTATGACGAAGCCCGCCTGTTCTTCGAGAGCATCGTGCGCGAAAACAGGAGCGTCATCAATTTCGTCGATGGCGATTACACGTATCTCAACGAGACACTGGCCTCGATCTACGGCCTGGAAGAGACTGTCGCTGGACCGGAGATGCGGAGGGTCCAGCTGAGCGATGGCAATCGCGGGGGAGTCTTGGGAATGCCCGGGGTTCTCGCGGCGACCTCCTTCCCCAACCGCACCAGCGCGGTCAAGCGCGGCGTGTGGGTGCTGGAACAGGTTCTCGGAGACCATGTGCCGTCCGCCCCTCCGAACGTCCCGGCACTGGAAGAACAGGATCAGGGGACGGTCGCGAACCTGTCCTTGCGCGAGCGCACCGAGCTGCACCGCACGAACGCCGTCTGCGCCAACTGTCATCAATTGCTCGACCCGATTGGGTTCGGCCTGGAGAACTTCGACGCCATCGGCCGGTGGCGCGACCGGGACGGCAATGGCGAGGAGATTGATGCAGCGGGCGAGCTTCCCGGTGGAGAACGTTTCTCGGGACCCGAGGATCTGAAAGCCATCATCGCCGGACGAAGCGATGATCTGGCCCGCAACCTGGTGGAGAAACTGCTAGCCTACGCCTTGGGCCGAAGGCTGGAAGGCTACGACGAAATCGTGGTGGACGAATTGATGCAGGTGATCGCCGGCGACGGCTACCGCATGCAGACGCTCGTCAACGCGGTCGTCAGCAGTTATCCGTTTACGCATCGTCGCATCGAAGAAGAGAGGAGTTCCAATGAGAAAGAGCGCTCTGATTGACCGACGAGCCTGCCTGAAAGGGTTGGGCGTCTCACTTGCCCTGCCGCTGATGGACTCGATGGGCTGGGCCGACACCGCGAAGGGCCAAGCGTACAAACCGCCGGTGCGCCTTGGATTCATGTACATGCCCCATGGGGTGATCATGGATCAGTTCTGGCCTGCAGACGCGGAGAACTTTCTTTCGTCCCCGCTGCCCGCATTTGAATCGTTGCGGCCGGTGCTCGATCAATGCCTAGTGATGAAGGGGATTTCCGGCGTCCCCATCGCTCCCTTCAACGGGGCGCCGCACGCGCTCGAGCTATCCACTTGGCTCACTGCGACGTTGCCGGCCGCAGACAAGCGGAGCGAGATCCACATCTCGATCTCCGCGGACCAGATTGCCGCCAACCACGTGGGAGCCTTCACGGCGCTGCCGTCGTTGGAACTGGCCACGATGCCTCAGAACTGGAAGGAAAACCAGGAGGGGCTCAACGAAGGGTACTACTCGCACTGCAGCTATCGTTCCCCGACCCAGGTGGTCCCTGCCGAGATCAATCCACGGAACGTGTTCAATCGCCTGTTCCGCGAACCGGAGCGCAACGGCGACGGGCGCGAGGCCACGCGAGCGAACGCCTTGGATCGAAGCCTATTGGATATCGTCCTGGGCGGCGCGAGGGATTTGCGGCGAACCCTGCCTAGCTCCGACCAGCGGAAGCTGGACGAATACCTGGACAGCGTTCGCTCCGTCGAACGGCGCATCGCCGCCATCGAGTATCGCCAGAAAGAGGCGGCGCTGGAAAAGGCCGGCGTCCGCGCGAGCAAGCGTCACGCCAGCGATTCGCCGCCAATCGAGATCAAGATCCCGGAGGGAGACAAGCGGAGCGAGTACATGCAGGTGATGTGCGACCTGAACGTGCTGGCGTTCCAGACCGACACGACTCGCGTCTCCACCTACATTGGATCGAGACCAAACGGCGCCTCTTACCCGGAACTCGGGTTTAGCGATCAGCATCACTCGCAAACCCATCACCAGAACCGTCCGGGAATGGTCGCCAAGGTCGCCAAGATCACTGAGTTCAATATCGCGCAGTTCGCTTACATGGTGAAGAAGATGCACGGCCTCCGGGAAGCCGACGGGACCTTGCTCGACAACTGCATCATGATGTGGGGGTCCGGCCTTGAAGACGGCAACGAGCATACGCGCGAGAACCTCCCCTTCGTGGTTGCCGGCTCAGGGGGCGGCGCCATCAAGACGGGACGCTACCTGCCCGACACCAAAGGGAATCAGGGAGATCTGCTGACCACGTTGCTCGCTTGCGCCGGCATTCCGCTGGACCGCCCCGTTGGGATCGCGACGAAACAGTTCGAGGAGATCAAGGCCTGAGTGTCTCGAAGAGGCCGCTCGACGGCTGCCGGCATGACACTTAGCCGACGGCAACTCCTTCGCAACGCGCTAGCTGTTGGCGCGAGCGTTGGAATGACAGCCGCGGCCACAACACAGTCGGAACCCGAAGGCTTCTTCACGCTCGGGGAGCGCGACGGCCATTTGTGGTTGATCACGCCGGACGGGGCGCCGTTCTTCACCATTGGTCTGAACCACATCGATGCGGCGACCATGCGCTATCCGGAGAACATCCGGATCTGGCGGGAGAAGTACGGCGGCAGCATGCTGCGCTGGATCGCGGAATCCGTCGCGCCGAACCTAAGGCGATGGGGATTCAATTCCGTCGGCTGGGTCCAGGAAGTGACGGTACGCAACTGGGCCCACTCGCGCTTGTTCACCCTAGACGAGTACAGGGCGCTGGGCATGCCCTACTGTCACCTCCTGCCGTTCACCGAATCCCACCAGTGGGAGCAACACACCCGGCACTTTGACTTCCATAGCTCGGGCTGGGAGCAGTGGTGCGACTACGTCGCTCGGGCGCACTGCGCCGAGCTGAGCGAGGAGCGCGAACTGATCGGCTACTTCTACAGTGACTGCCCGACTTGGGTCCATGACCGGCCCCGGAACCAGTGGCGCGGCCCCATATTCGATCCCGATCGACTGAAGACCGAAGCCGGGCGGAAGGAGCTGACCGCGCTGGCGCGCCAATACTACAAGACGACGCACGACGCGATCCGCCGCTACGACAGGCGCCATCTGATTCTTGGTGATCGCTACGAGGCCAACCAGCCCATCGCGGACGAGGTCGTCGATGCGGCGCTGCCGTATATCGACGTGCTTTCGTTCCAAGATTTCCGCAAGCCACTAGCACAGCTGGACAACTGGCACAAGAAAACCGGCAAGCCGGTTCTGCTCGCCGACGCGGCAAGGATGAAGTGGGACACCAAGCCCGGAGAGTTCACTCGCAACGAAGGCGGGTGGTACGCGGACACGCTCGCAGGGCTTTACAGCAACCCGGGCTGTATTGGTTTCCACCTTTGCGGGGCTTACCAGAGGAACCGGGCCCGCCGCTACGGCCTGTTGGACGAGCAGGAGAATCCAGATGCGGAGAACGTGGCCCTGATCCAGGCCGCGAACGAGAAGGTCGCCCGAAGCATGGCTGCGCGCTTCTGAGCAGAACGAGCAGTCCTTCGTCCGCGCGCTGAAGATCGCCGATCAGCAGCTTGCCCGGGAGTCGATTCCCTCTCGCGGCTCGTTTCTCTCGAACACGACCGGAGGCGGGCTCAAGGGAGCGGGCGCGCCTCTTGGCCGGCCGCAAGGCGACACGCGATGCCGCCTCGAACGAGCATCTTGAAACCAGCCCCGGGAGTCTCGATGGCCGCCAGGGCATTCGCTACGCCAGCTTGCCGGCTTTGACTACTCCGCCCTGGATCACGGCTAGGAAGTTCGAGCGATCCTCCAGCAGCCGGATGTTGCCGAGGACGTCGCCGTCAACCACGAGCAGGTCCGCCAATTTGCCTTCCTCGAGCGTGCCGATTTCATCGCCGCGGCCCATGATCTCGGCCCCCGTCTTGGTGGCGCACTTGAGCGCCTCGAGCGGGGTGAAGCCGACATAGTTCACAAAGAACGAAATCTCCTTGGCGTAAGTGCCGTGAGGCGTCCAAGCAAACCCGAAATCGCCGCCGAGCCCGATGCGTCCGCCCGCTTTGAGGATTCGCCTGGCGCTCTCGGCGCCGGCTTCGAGCGTCTCCTGGTGGCCATCGATGACTGCTTGTGACATGTCGAACTTCTTGCCGTTGTTGACCGAAGACTGCTCGAACCAGAGCGCCGGCACGACCGGCGTGTCGCTGGAGATGATCATCTCGATCGCCTCGTCGTCAACGAACGTCCCGTGCTCGAGCGTGTCGTAGCCGGCCCGCAGCGCGTTCTTCACACCCTCGAGCGCGCGGCAATGCCCGGTGACTTTCAGGCCGTGGTTGTGCGCCGTGCCAACGACTGCGTGCATCTCCTCGAATGTCATCGAGAGCGTGTGGTGGTCGTTGACGTCGGGCGCGGCGGCGTCTCCGGTCGGGTAGGTCTTTACCCACTCGATGCCGTCCTTGACGAGCTTGCGAACCGCGGCGCGCGCCTCCTCCGCGCCGTTGACGATCAGCACCAGGCCTTCCATGCCGATCTTGCGGTATTCCGGATTCCAGTCCATGATTCCGCCCGCGCCGCAAATCTCCCGCCCCGAAGCCGCGAGGCGAGGACCGGCAATCATGTCTTCTTCGATCGCCTGTTTGAGCCAAACGTCGATGTTGAACAAGCTTCCGCCGCTACGCGCCGCCGTATAGCCGGCCTCGAGCGCCGTCTGTACGTTCTTGACGGCTCGTATGGTCACGTACTCGACCGGATATCGGATGTCGAGGTCCTGCAGCTCCCGAACATCGAAGTACGTGGGGTGGAAGTGGGCCTCGACGAGCCCGGGCATGATCGTTCCGCCGGCGGCATCGATGATTCGGGTGTCGGGCGGCGTTTCCGGCGCACCCGCTTCCGGCCCTGCGTAGGCGATCTTGCCGTCTTGGACCACAACGGCGCCGTTGAGTGTCGCCGATTCCCCGCTTCCGTCGACGAGCTGACCGTTTCGGACGACCATGCAGCCGTGAGCTAGCTTCATTGCGAACAGCATCATAACAACGGCGGCCCAAGTCGGTATCGAGCGGTGGTCAACTGCAAAATCGCCGTTGCCGGGCGCATGACGACGTTTGCCGGGATCGGTCAGACCGGCTATCCCGGGTACGTCGGGAAACCGACCGGCTCGGTGCGACTCGTTCGTCCCCTAGACCGCGCCGTTCGCTATCCTCCTAGGCGAGATGAGGCAATCGTACGCCACTGTTGTCCCCCTGCTCGCGCTGTGGTCGATCGGGTGCTCGACTCCGCCGGAGACCGCGGCGCCAGCCGACCCGCTCAACATCCTGCTGATCACCTCCGACGACCTAGGACTGCAGCTAGGTTGCTACGGCGAGACTCGCATCGAGACGCCGCATCTTGACGGCCTGGCTTCCGAAGGTGTTCGCTTCGAGACAGCGTACGTCGCCCAAGCGTCTTGCAGCCCCTCGCGCAGTGCCATGTTTACGGGCCTCTATGTCCACGCGACGGGCCAGTACGGATTGGCGAATCGCGGCTTCCAGATGCATGCCGACATGTTCGACCGGACGCTGCCAAACTTGCTGAAGCGCCAGGGCTACCGCACCGGCATCATCGGCAAGCTGCACGTCAACCCCGAGCAGACGTTTGAGTTCGACAGTCGCGAGACGAACTACAACGAAGCTCGCAGAGTGGGCTTGGTCGCAGATCGGGCAAGCCGGTTCTTTGCCGGTTCGGCAGGCGGCCCCTTCTTCCTGATGGTCAACTACACTGACCCGCATGTCGGGCGCCGCGAGGACGGCAGCCGCCATTTCCCGCCGCAAGTCGACGGCTTTCCAGAGAATCCGGTCGAGCCGAGCGAGCAGACGCTATTCAACTTCCAGCGGATTGACACGCCCGAACAGCGGCAACGAACAGCCGACTACTTGAGCGCGGTCAGACGTCTAGACGACGGCGTCGGGCTGCTGCTGGCGGCGCTTGGAGAAGCCGGGCGCCACGACGACACGCTGGTCGTGTTCGTCTCCGATCACGGCCCGCCTTTTGCGCGAGGGAAGACGACGGCTTACGAGGCAGGCTTGCGCATCCCCTATATCGTCCGCTGGCCAGGCCTCGGCTTTCGCGGGGACAGCCCCGCCATGGTCTCCACGGTCGACTTGGTTCCGACCATCCTCGAAGCCGCGCAAGCGCCGATCCCGGAGGATCTCCACGGCCGGTCGCTGCGGCCGTTGCTTGGCGGCGACCCGAGCATAGATTGGCGCCAGTATCTGGTCGGCGAGTTCCACTACCACGGCTCGCAGCCCTTCTATCCCCGCCGGGCGATCCGAGACGAGCGGTATCAACTGATTCACAATCTGCGAGCGGGGGAGGCCGAGCCGTCCAGCAGTATCGACGGCGACCCGGCATATTCTCTGTCACAGCAGGATCGCTTTGTCGGGACGGACGTACGCCGCGCGTTCGATACGTTCGCGGATCCTCCCGAGTACGAGCTGTATGATCTCGACGTCGATCCGGGTCAGTTCAACAATCTCGCCGGGGAGCCCGGTCTGGACAAAGAGCAGCGGCGGTTGACGGTCGCGCTGCAGGCTTGGCAGGCGGAGACCGAGGATCCGTTCCGCGATCCCGAGTTCGTTCAACATGTTCTCGAGACCGCAGGTCCGGAGGCCGACGCCCGCATGCGCTGATTCGAAACCTCGACCGTTCCCCAGAGACTCGCGTTCAGGGCTGTTGGCGCCAAAACGCCCCAGCATTTGTCACGAGGCCCGCCCCACTCCATTGGCCGAGAATCGAAAAGCGACCAGTAGGCCGGCCCGGCACGCTTCAACGCGCGCCGGGTCGTAACAGCGGCCGGTATACTCTCGGCATGCGACGCGTTGCGGCTGCTCTCCTCGTCCTTGCAGGTTGCGCCTCCAATCCTCCAGAACCGGAGCTATCCCTGCCCGATCCGCTGGCGGACGCCGGCGTCTTCTCGAGATCGAACTTGGTCGCGTGGTGCATCGTGCCGTTCGACGCGGCGAAACGCGGTCCTGCCGAGCGCGCCGCGATGCTCGGACGCCTGGGGTTGCAGGCAGTCGCCTACGACTATCGAGACGAGCACATCCCGAGCTTCGACGACGAGATCGCAGCATTGCGCCAAAGCGACATTGAGCTCTCGGCGTGGTGGTGCGGTGGAGTCGACCCGCACGATCCACTGGGCGGGTCGGTCGGTCTCGCGCTCGAGACCCTTCGGCGCAATCAAGCGTCGAGCGACCTTTGGGTCTTAATGGGCGAGCAGGCGTTCGAGGGATTGTCTCAGCCCGAGAGGCTGTCCCTGGCCGCCCAAGCGGTCGATGCGATCGCGGCGGAAGCGGCCAAGCTCAATGGCCGCGTCGGCCTCTACAACCACGGCGGTTGGTACGGAGAGCCGGAAAACCAGATGGCCGTCTTGGACAAGGCCCAGGCGGACAACGTAGGGCTTGTCTACAACTTTCATCACGGCCATGAACAGATCGATCGCCTAGGCGCGCTGTTTCCACTGATGGCGCCGCACCTGCTGTGCGTGAACTTGAACGGCATGACGCCTGGCGGCGCAAAGATCGTGCCGCTAGGCTCGGGCGCTCGCGACCGCGAGATGATCGCTCTGATACGGGAGTCCGGCTACAAAGGGCCCATCGGCATCTTGGACCACCGCGACGAGCTAGACGCGGAGCAATCGCTACGCGAGAACCTGGAAGGGCTTGCCAAGCTGATCGCAGCGTCCCCGGCCGACGAATAGCGGGCTCACCGCGGTCGATCGACGCCAGTTTGTCGGCACTAGCTCCACAGGAGCGGTGTTGCGAGCCCACCCTGAGCGATCGCCCAATGCCGTCTGCGTGATGGCCGACGACCGCGAGCTATATCGATGAGGCCCGGCTTCGGGTTGGCTCATCGTTCGCAGCGGCTCCTCGCCACGAGCGCGGGGAACGTGGAGCGGGAGACGGGGATCGAACCCGCGACATTCAGCTTGGGAAGCTGACGTTCTACCACTGAACTACTCCCGCTCGACGAACTGATCGTAACACAAGGGTCTCCGACAGAAGCCGGATTTGCCGAAAGGCTCCGCCACATCTGGGTACTGAAAATGTGTCGAGAGCGCACTGGCCTGCCAGCCGACCAGTGCGACTCAAGCCGAGCCTTTTGGGAATCGTCCTGGGGACACCTAGGGGCTTGGGAGTCTGCGGATGGCTGTTGAGAGATCCGCCTTGTCTGAATGATCGATGGGCACGAGGCTGTTGCGCCGTTCGATGGTACGATTGCAGCGTTCCGGTCGATCGGGGCACCGGTCAGTGGGAAGACTGAGGCTTGATCGCCGACTTAGGAGGATTCGATGAAACACTTGATCGTCACGGCAGCCGCCCTGCTCGTTCTGGCGCCGTCCGGCTGGGCGAACGGCGCCCTGCAGACCGTAGAACCCGAGCAAGTCGGCCTTTCGGCTGAGCGACTGGCTCGCATAGACCAAGCAATGGAGGGTCATGTCGATGAGGGCCATTTTTCCGGAGCTATCGGCATGATCGTTCGCCGCGGCAAGATCGGGTACTTCAAGACCTGGGGCGCTATGGACAAGGAATCCGGCACAGAAATGCCCGAGGACGCCATCTTCCGGATGTATTCGATGACCAAGGCGGTTACAGGCGTCGCGGCGATGATTCTCTATGAGCACGGCCACTTCGCGCTGACCGACCCAATCTCGAACTACCTGCCTGAGTTCAAGACCATGCGCGTAGCGATCGACGAAACCGGCCCGGTGGCCGGCCGGCGAAAAGCCTACACGGTGCCCGCTGATCGCCAGATCACGGTTCGCGACTTGTTTATGCACACAGCCGGGCTGAGCTACGCAGGGGCCAAGGCACCGGATGGGGAGGCGTATTTTGTCAAGACCGGCGTGAGCAAGGCCACGACGCTCGAAGAGATGGTCAAGCGCATCGCGAAGGCTCCCCTGGTCCAGCAGCCGGGAACGACCTGGCAATACGGTTACTCGACCGATGTTCTGGCAAGGTACGTCGAAGCGGTCTCTGGGATGCCGATCGATGAGTTCTTTCGCAAGAACATTTTCGAGCCGCTCGGGATGGACGACACCGGCTACTACGTCCCCGAAAAGAAGTGGGATCGCTTCACGGTGCTTTACTCTCTCAACGACGGCAAGAAGACGGTGCGCCGGTCCACCGCTGCGGCTCAGGACAGCTACAAGCAACCCACGACAAAGCTTGGCGGTGGCTCAGGGCTCGTTTCGACCACGATGGATTACGCCCGCTTCTGCCAGATGCTGGCGAACGACGGCGAGTTGAACGGCGTCAGGATCCTGAGCCGAAAGTCGGTGGAGCTGATGCATGCCGACCACATGCCAGCCGACATGCCGCGCGCGGGAGGGGCTTCACAGCCCGGTTGGGGCTTCGGCCTGACGTTTGCCGTGAATCGGGGGCCCGGAATGACCGGCATAATCGGCACCAAAGGTGAGTATCGCTGGGGAGGGGCCGCGGGAACGCGCTTCTGGATCGACCCACGGGAAGAGATGGTCACGATCTTCATGGTGCAGATTCTTCCGTACCGCGGATTGTCATATGGGCAGGAGTTCAAGCGGCTCGCCTATCAGGCGATCGTGGACTAGCCGGCATCCGCTGCCGAGCGGGAGGTTCAACAACTCGGGGACGGTAAGGATGTCGCTCGCCATACAAGTGGCGACGGCGAGCTACGTTGCCGCCGCACTGCGGACGGTGCACAACTTGTAGGGAAGCGACCTGCAGTCAGCACCCGCTAGCGGTCCGACTCCTTGATGCGCGTTAGGAGTTTGCGTCCCGCCGGCGTGAGTCGATAGCGCTGATTCCGGCTGCGCGGCTTGTCTGGGACAGTCATCTCGATCAAGCCCGCCCGCAGGGCTGGCAGAAGGAAGGCCCTGCGGAAATGGCCCCGGTGCTTCAGCCCCACCGCTTCCTGAAGTTGCTCCCTGCTCATCTCCCTAGCCACGACTCTCAGGAGCCGAACTTGGTCGGTGACTTGGTCGGTGACTTGGTCGGCGACTTCCCCGGTGACTTGCCCTGTGGCAGGCGTGGTCGTTGGTGCTCCAGTTGCTTCTCGCACTTCAGGAGCAGGCCAAAACCTCGCCGTGAAGAATCCATCGGCCTCGAATTCAGGATCCCGGCATCGCAAGTCCCGTGATTCGTTTCGCATGCGCAGGATCCCGGTGCCCGCCTTCTCGATGAAGGCTATCCGGTGAAGCAAGTCGGCGATCAACGAGTTTCTACGGACGCTCCGGCTGCCCAGATCAGCAACCGACAAGTTTCCCGGCAAGCCTCCAGGGCTGACGACTTCCATGCGGTTTGCGTAGACCTCTACGAAGACATTGGCCCCTTCGACGAACCAGTCTCGGTGCATGACCGCGTTCGTGATTGCCTCGCGCACAGCCTTGGCAGGATACTCGGGCACATCCTCTCGCCGGAGTCCCTCGATGCGATAGGCGGTACGAGTATTGCGTTCGACGAAACGTACGGCGTCCTCGATGTCAGCCACGATCCCGCCATCGAAATCCTTGCGATCAAGGATATGCACCTTGTCCACGCCGCGGGCCAGCAAGCACGTGATGTAGGCGTGGGGGAAAAAGCGTCGCACGTTCTTGGCGAAGAAGAGTACGCCTCCATTGCGAAAGAGCAGTCCGCCGTTCGCCCTTTCTGCCACATCGATGTTTACGAGCACGTCCTCGATCCGGGCCTCACTGACGATGCCAGAACGGCGGAGCCATGTATCGAACTTATTCCGGTCGAAATCATCCGGGTAAACGAACCGAGGGCACGGTGCCAGATCGAATCGGACGGCACCCTCACTTTGGAAGCGGTCGCGGATCTCGGCGCGAGTCAGCTTCTGAGTGGCGGCTCCTTGCCGCGAGAAGAAGCCGTCGCTGCACTGCACGGGCTTGGAATCGCTCTCCATGACATGGACGGCAATTACGTCACCGAAGGGATTCACCCGAACCTGTACCGGCGGGTCGCAGTTTCGAGCGATGTCCTGAATGCGCGCCCGGAGAGTATTCGAGTCGCGTACACCGACGACAGTGCCGTCGTCCCGAACGCCCAGGAGTATCCTGCCGCCGACAGTGTTGGCCATCCCCACCATTTCCCGCGCAAACGTAGGGGACAAACTCTCCTTGAACTCAAGGGTGGTTCCTTCTCCCTCTTGGAGCAAGATGCTGAGGTCGGCCGCGGTCATTCACACGTATCGGGACTCTCAACGAACGATTCGCCGGTGGGGAGGCTCCGCTCGTGTCTGTCAGTCCTCAGTCTATTCCAGTACCGCATCCGGCCGATCCGCTCAGCTCCGGTCCGACTAGGACGGGCCGCTCCCGGGCGAGATGCGAGGTGTCGAGTTGCAAGACATTGAGATCGAGTCGGTTCCGGCCGCCAAACGGCCGCCCATCCTGTTTGCCGACGAGCGTCATTGCGGCATTGACCGGCACCACGCGATAGGAGCTGAGAGTCGCTACGTGCTCATCTCCATGGCGGCAGATTATGCGGCGAACCAACACAGTGGGCTCGTGGCGCTACGCTATCGGTGGCGGGCGGTTCGCTTGCACTGGCCGGACGCGACCCCTATCGATTGTCGTAGGCTTGCAGAGTGACGCGATGTACCGCTGGATCAAGAAGCTGCACATCTACTCCGGCCTGCTGAGCTATGTCGGATTCACCGTCTGGGGAATCGTCGGGATCTGGGCGAGCTTCGCGCCGGCGCCGGCCGAGCGGCCCCGCCGGGAACCGGAGGTTCGCACCGTTGCGTTTCAGGTGGACGGCAGGGCCACAGATCAGGAAATCACCGATGCCATGATCGTCGCTTCCGGCTTGCCTTTCATCCAGCCCGGCCGCAAGCCCAACCGTGACAACGACGGCCGGCTCCAAGTGCGCTACCTCACCCCCAACGGCACCCGCCGGATCTTGTTGCTCGAGCGAGAGAACTTGCTCCAAATCGAGCGGACGCCCAGCCCCTTGGGCGGGTTCTTAAACCTGATGCACATGCAGACCTTCCGGATCCACAATCCCGGTTGGGAGGTACATCTGTGGGGGGCGTACAACCAGTTCTCGCTGTGGGCAGTGATCTTCATGACGGTTTCAGGTCTCTACATGTGGCTCGCGACGCGCCCCCGGATGGCTTGGGCCCTGTGGACGCTAGGAGTGGGCTCGGTTTTGACGGTGGCCCTGTACGCAGTCTTGCGGTGAACCCATGTATCGCCTGATCCGAAACATTCACTTGACACTCGGGCTGGCGTTCGCGCTAGCGGTCGGAATCTACCTGCTCAGTTCCGTCAGACTCGCTCACCGCTCGTGGTTCAAACCGCAACCGACCGTCTCTGAGAAGAGTGTCACCGTCGACCCGCGCGACGCGGCGACTCCTCGAGCTCTGGGGTTGCACCTGATCGAGGAACACGGACTTCGCGGGGAGATCGTTCGGATCCAGCCATCGGACGACGGCAGCTTTGGTTTCACGATCCGTCGGCTCGGGACTGCCTACCAAGTTCGATATCAGCCCGGCGCTCGGGAAGTGCACGTCAAGACGACACGCCTGGCCTTCATCGGCATGTTGCAGAGCATGCACTTCGCGCACGGCTTCTGGCACGAAATGGAGTTGATCAACATCTGGGGCGCCGTGCTTCTGTTGACCTCGATTGGGTTGCTGTTGATGGGTGCCAGCGGGATCTACCTCTGGTTCGAGACCCATGACGAGCGCAAGATCGGCTCGGTGTTGCTCACGTCGGCTCTTGTGTTCGGCCTGGGCCTGCTGGTGCTGGTTCGCATCCAAGGTTAGAGCGCAGCACGGAACGTGCTAGCGAGAGACCGCGAACTCGGCTGAAAGCCGCAGGTACACGACCTCCTTGCCGCGTCCTTGGCGCTATGCTAAGCGCCATATGCGCCTGCTAACGACGATTGCTCTTCTGCTTGCTCTCGCCGGCTGTGGCAGTACTCCGGAGCAGGCGCAAGCGCTTCGGGACGAGGCTGTTGAGCGCCTGGCTCAGATCGAGGGCACGATCTCGATTGGCGGTCTCGACCAACCGGTGGAGATCCTGCGGGACCACTGGGGCGTGGCCCACATCTACGCGGAGACTGTTCACGACCTGTTCTTCGCGCAAGGCTTCGCCGCGGCCCAAGACCGGCTCTACCAGATCGAGATCTGGCGGAGAACCGGGTCGGGCGAACTCGCCGAGATCCTAGGCCCGGACTACATCTCGCGGGATCGGATCGCCCGCCTTGTGCGCTATCGCGGCGACATGGAGGCCGAATGGGCCAGCTACTCCCCTCGATCCAAGGAGATTGCCGAGGCCTTCACCTCTGGCATCAACGCCTACGTCGAGCGCAATCGCGACAACCTCCCAATCGAATTCGAGCTACTGGACTTCGAGCCCGGTGTCTGGAAGCCGGAGCATGTGCTGCTACGGGTCGCCGGGCTGCTCATGGTGAGGAACGTCAGCCAGGAGATCGCGCGGGCCAAAATGATCGCCCAACTCGGAGTCGACGAGACACGGCGCTGGTATCCGACCGACCCCGAACGAGAACTGCGGCCCGATCCCGATCTAGACCTGGCCGGAATCGACGACCGCGTCACAAGCGAGTATCGCCGGGCCGTTTCGATTCCCGTGCTTCACGAGCAGGACGGCTCGAATAACTGGGTCGTCAACTCGGAACTGAGCGCCTCGGGCGCACCCCTGTTGGCGAGCGACCCGCACAGACCGGTGATTCTGCCCTCGCTGAGATACTTGGTCCACCTCAACGCGCCGGGATGGAATGTGATCGGGTCCGGCGAGCCGGCCTTGCCCGGCGTCGCGATCGGCCACAACGAGCGCGTCGGCTGGGGATTCACGATCGTCCAGTACGACCTGGCGGACTTGTTCGTCGAAACCACGAACCCCGAGAACCCACTGCAGTACCTGCATCGAGGGGAATGGCTCGATATGGAGATCGAGCGCCAAGAAGTGCGGGTCAAGGGAAGGAACGAGCCGGAGCAGGTCGAGCTCGCATTCACACGCAACGGCCCTGTCATCTGGTCGGATCCCGAGAACCATCGGGTCGTCGCCCTGCGCTGGGCCGGTCAGGAACCGGGCACCGCCGGCTACCTCGGCAGCCTAGCCCTCGATCAAGTCCGGGACTGGGACGGCTTCGTCGAAGCGATGCGGGCTTGGAAGGTTCCCGCGGAGAATATCGTCTACGCCGATGTGGACGGCAATATCGGCTGGGTGGCCGCCGGACTGATGCCCGTGAGAGAGGGCTGGTCCGGATTGCTTCCGGTCCCAGGCCATACCGGCCATTACCGGTGGCGCGAATTCCTCGACGTCGAGGATCTCCCGCAATTGCTCAACCCAGAGAGCGGCTACATCGCCACCGCGAACCACAACATCCTTCCCGATGGCTACGCGCGTGACCTAGGGTTTGATTGGTCGGCCCCGTACCGTTTCGAGCGGGTCGACGAGGTTCTGGCGCGAGGCGGCAAGTTCAGCATCGAGGACTTCCAGGCGTTGCAACTGGACGAGACGTCCCTGCCGGCCCGCCAGCTTGTGGCGATGCTGAGGGAGTCCTTGGATAGCCCCTCGGCGGCTTCGGCAACCTTCGATGGCTGGGACTTCGTCCTGGGCGCAGAATCCAATCAGGCTGCCCTATTCGAAGCTTGGATGAAGCGCCTTCCGAACAAGTACGTCGAGGCTAACGCCCCATCGGCCTCTCGCGGACTGATCGCTCGCTACCTGCAACTGCCCACCTTGATCGACGGGCTGCGCGCGATTCCGAGAGAGCAACGAGACCGGATCATGTCCGAATCTCTCGACGAGGCGTTCGCCGAACTGGCCTCTCGACTCGGCTCGGACTCAGCGGGCTGGCGGTGGGGTGACCTGCACCAAATCAAGTTTCGGCACCCGCTATCGAACACGCCCGAGAGGAGGGAGGTGCTGGATCTGGGCTCGGTACGGCGCGGCGGTGACGGTTTCACACCCAACGCGACGCGCGGACCGGGGTACGCTCAATCGAGCGGAGCTTCCTACCGCCACATCCTCGACTTGGCCGACTGGGACCGGTCCGTGTTCACCAGCACACCCGGGCAATCCGGGCAGCCGGGCAGCCCGCACTACGACGACCTGCTGCCGATGTGGGCTGAGGGGCGCTACGCCCCGCTCGTGTTCAGTCGGTCGGCCGTCGAGGCAAACACCGCCCATCGGCTCTTGCTAGAGCCTGAGTAGCGGGACATCTTCAGAGGCCTGCGGGTGTGGCTAGACGTTCGATTCGGAGTCCGCTTGAAGGCGCGCGAGAGAGCTAACCTGCGATTCCACGACAGAATATACTTGCAATGAACCAGCAGAATATACTTGCTTTCATCCATCTCCATATACTTGCAACCACACGAAGAGCCGGAGAACGGTGATGCCGACACCGAATGAAAAAGTCGCCGCATCCCCCGACATTCTCAAGAACCTTAGAAGCGGCGGACGGCAAGTCTTCCAAGCCAGCGAGTTCAGCCGACTTCACCGGGAGCGACTTCCGCGGAAGGGCTTCCTGCCGTAGGCCACGAAGGGCTGGGTAATTTCTTCTGGACCGAAGACCTGGCCCGGCGACAGTACGCCGTGGTATGCCGCGTTCCGCCAAGCGATTGTTCACGAACACCACGGGCCTGACAGTCGGGCAACACGGGTACAATCCTCTGCATGCTGTCCGTGTTCTCGTCCCCATCGCGCTACACCCAAGGCCCAGACGCCACGCTTTCCTTGGGGGCCGAGATGAAGCGCATAGGACTGCAGGGGCCGACACTTGTGCTCGCGGGCAGGAGTCCGGCAAAGCGCCTCTCCGGTACATGGGAACAGGCCTTCGGTGACGCCGGCATCGCCTACAAAGTGCACCCGTTCGGCGGGGAGTGCAGCCACCAAGAAATCGAGGACGTCAAGCAGGTTGCTACAGAAGCAGGATCCAAGGTTATCGTCGGCGCCGGAGGCGGGAAGGTGCTCGACACCGCCCGCGCGGTCGCTAGCGAGTTGGACCTGCCCGTCGTGAACTGCCCGACGGTGGCCTCCAGCGACGCCCCCTGCTCCGCCCTCTCGGTTCTCTATGACGAGGAGGGACGCGTCGTAGACTATCGCGTCTACGGCCGCAACCCAGACCTCGTTCTCGTCGACACTACGGTAATCGCTTGCGCGCCGCCCCGGCTGTTGGCGGCGGGCATGGGAGATGCACTTGCCACCGTTTTCGAAGCCCGAACCTGCGTCGAGGGCCACGTCCGCAACATGCGCGGCGGCGCTTCCACGCGCAGTGCCCTAGCCCTGGCGGAGCTGTGCTACCAGACCTTGATCGTAGACGGCCGGGATGCCTTCGCCGCCACTCAGCAGCAGGCTGTCACGCCCGCGCTCGAGCGGCTCGTCGAGGCCAACACGCTGCTCTCCGGACTTGGGTTCGAATCCTCGGGGCTCGCTGCCGCGCATTCGGTTCACAACGGACTCACCGTAGCCCACGGCACCCACGCGTTCTTCCACGGCGAGAAGGTGGCCTTTGGCACGCTCGTCCAGCTCGTGCTCGAAGGCAAGCCCAGCACGCTGCTTGACGAGGTCATGGCGTTTTGCCGATCAGTCGGCCTGCCCATCACGTTGGCGGACGTCGGCCTGGGAGACTGCGACCGCGACGAACTCGGGCGCGTGGCCAAGCGCACGATAGCCAAGGGCGAGACGATCCATAACGAGCCGTTTGAGGTCAACCCGGGCATGGTGGCCGACGCCATACTCGCGGCCGATGCGATCGGGCGGCGGTGGGATCGCGACCAAGCCGGCTAGCGCATCCCGGATTGCGCCGGGCGAAGCAGGTACACCTGCCTCTCAGCGCTCGATCTGCGCGGTTTCCTTGACCCAGCCGCCGATTGCGGCGTGGCTTTCCTTGACCCGGATGACGTCCCCGTCCAAGAACGTCACGAATACGATCTCGCCGGGGGGCTCGCCGTAGATCCAGTCCTCAGTCTCGACGCCCTCTTTGAAGTCACGGATCTTCTTCGTCGGCCTGCCCTTCGAGAGCAGCACCATTTCCTTGTCCATGCCCTCAACGACCTCGTTCCGTTCGATCGCCTCGCGGTATTTCACATCGATCTTGTCGAGATAAAGCTCGGTCGCCGAACGCTGGTTGAAGTCCAGCACCGGCTCGAGCATCTTCTTGAACTCGTCGGCCGTCTTTATGGGCACGCTCTGAGGGAAGACCAATGCCAGCTTGGTCCCGCCTGGCGCATGAGTGTTCTGCGAAGCGCCCAGCGTCGTTCCCCGGCCCGCCGCCCCGGCCACCTGGATGCGGTGCCACCAGCGCCGCCCACCGCCGATGCCGTGGTTGATCTCGAAGACTAGCTTCTTGCCGACGAACTGCACGTTGGTGATCTGGACCAAGTCGCCCAGCCTCGCCGCCGGCCCGAACTTGATCATCGCGTCGGCCCACTGCTTGCGGTCATATTGGCCAGTGGGCCTAAACACCAAGGGCTTCTTGGACCTTGGGATCTGGAGCTTGGCCGTGCCGTATTCAGCGTTCAGGTCGCGAATCAGCTGAGCCCGCTGCCCCGGCGTCAGCTTCTCCGTCTTCGCGCTCGCCAGCGGAGCCGCCAGGCTCACCGCTAGCAGCGCGATCAATCCCGCCAAGGCCGGTCGCCACGACGCTGCGATCTTCACGGGGGGCATCCCAAAGCATCGGCTCCGATGCAGCTGGTGCCGGGAGCCGCCAAACGATCGCCAGCAGGGCCAATGCCATGCCGGTTGCAAGCAGTCCGCCTTCGAATCCATAGTCGCCACCGGTCACCCATTCCGGCTGTCCGAGCCTGAGGTTCAAATCACTCAGCCTTATTGTAATGCCGGAGATGTTCACGCCGAGCGCCGTCTGCGTGACGTTCCAGCCGAAATGCAGGCCAGTAGCAAGCCACAGAGACCGCTGACGAAAAACCGCTACGCCGAAGACGGCGCCGAACAGCGCGGTGTTGCATGTCGCCAAAGCCGTGATGCCGGGATTTGCTCCGTGCAGCGCGGCGAATCCGGCAGAAGTCAGGACGACGGCCCCAACGGGCCCTACTGCCCGGGCCAGACACTGCAGTAGCAAGCCCCGCGCGAACAACTCTTCGGCGGTCGCGCTGACCGCCAGCAGCCCGAGCCCCAGCATGGGCGTCGCCCGCAGGTCGAATCGAAGTGCTTCAGCCTCGATCGGCACTGGCCGCGCCCAGCCGAGCGACAACGCCAGAAGCACCAAGGAGCCGCAGCTGACGATCCCCATGACCAGCCCCAGCAGCACGCCTCGGCCCGCGCCACCGCCCAGCCCGACCCGCCGCCAGTTGGCGCGAGGCAGCGGGATTACGATCAGGGCCGTGACGATCGTAGTGCCGCACAGCAACGGCACGGTAGCGCGCGCCAACTGGTGATCCGACAGGTATGCCAGCGCCATCGCCGCAACGCTCGCGCAGAAGTAGGTGGCAAACAGCGTCAGGACCGCAAGGCCGAGATAGCTCAGCCGCTCTCTTAGCGCTATTGTCGGGTCGGGCATCGGCGGTTTCGCTCCACCGTACAGTCTGGCTCGACTCGATGGCAACCACCTCGCGCTTCGGCCTCTCGGAGCGCTCGCGCTACTGCAGCTTCAGCCGCACGACTGCCTGGCGGCAGTGATTGACAGCCGGACTCTTGACTGCCTATGCTCGAAAGAGAAGACGCATGGCCAACCACAAGTCCGCAATCAAGCGCATCCGGCAGACGGCGCGCCGGACCGCCCGCAACCGGGCGGCCAAGAGCCAGCTTCGCACCAAGCTGAAGAAGTTTCGCGCCGCCGTGGACGGCCAAGGCGACGCTTCTGCCACAGATCTGCTCGACTCGACAGTGGGCTTGATCGACCGTTCCGTCCGCAAGGGCGTGCTGCACCGCAACAAGGCCAACCGCCTGAAGTCTTCCGTCGCGCGGGCCGCCAACAAGGCTGCCCAGGCTCCGTCGTCATAGCCCGCACAGCCGGCTCCGGCCGTCATGCGGTCGCGCCGAGCGAGAACAGGCGCGCTTAGCGGGTCAGCTTCATGACCAGCGTTTCCATCAGCACGCGGTCGTCCGGCCGCGCGCTGCGCAGGCCGCGGTCCGCCTCGAACAGTTCGATCAGGGCCGCCCGCAACTCGTCGGCGCGATAGCGCGAGACGATCCCCTCGAGTTGCCTCGCCCGCATCGGCCACACCTTGATGCCGAGCCCGCCTAGGTCCCGGCGGATCTCGCGGGCACCGTCAGCGCCCACCTCCTTGGCCGCCAGCGCCTGCCGGAAAAGGGTGGCGAGAGCGCTCACTTGCAGCCCCCAATACATCCCTGCCTTGGCCATGGTGTCGAGCACCTCGAGGGCCCGCGCGCGGTCGCGGTCGGCGATGGCGTCCGAGAATTCGTACGTCCCGCGCTGTCTCGCCTCAGGCACTAGCAAGGCCAGGTCCTCCGAAGTGACCTCGCGCGCGTCGTCGACGTAGAGTTTCAGCTTTCCCAACTCGCTCTCGAGGCGAAACGCATCCGCACCGAGCATCTCGATCAACTCAGCTAGCACCGCCTGCGGAACGCTCAGAGCCATCCGCTTCGCCAACACTCGCCCGACATAAAGGGCGTCGGATTCGCTCAAGGGCTTGAAATCGACCCTCTCCGGCACGGACGCATAGAACTTCGCCAGCCGCTCCAATCTGGCGCTGTCGTCCCGGTCGTCCCAGCGGTGCTTGGTGGCCTCGACGAGCACGACCACGTCGGGAAGCGGGTCCTTGAAGTATGCCTCCAGCCCGGCCTTCTCCCGCTTGCCCTCGCTGGTCGCGATCTTGGGCAAGACTTGGTCGGCGTTGCGCGCCACCACCAGACGGGCGCCACCGAACAAGGAAGGCGTCTGTATCTCGTCGATGAGGTCGCTGACACGATCATCTTTCAGGTCGACCTCGACGACGGAACCGTCGTCAGGCTCCGGCCCCAGCAGGGCGCTGCGAAGGAATTCGGCGCACCGCGCGCGGTAGAATGGCTCGGCACCCAAGAACAGGTAGCCCGGGGCGGGCGTGGCCCCCTTCTTGAGCTGGCCGCTCAGTTCCTTCGGGCTCAAGTAGACACCGTACCACCTCGTCCCAGGACACCCCCGAGGAGCTTTCGATGCGCACCACCACGTCCTTCGCCGTCGCGATGCTGCTTGCAGCGCCGTTGCTCGCAGGAGATTCCGCCGAATTCGCGGCGTGGGTCTCGAGCCAGTACCGCGTCAGCCCCAACATCACCTACAAGACGGCCAGCAACGCCGAGCAGAAACTCGACGTGTACTGGCACCGCGGCGAGCCGACGCCTCGGCCGACCGTGATCTACATCCACGGCGGCGGCTGGGTCGGCGGAACAAAGGAAAGCAGCGTGCTGGCCCTTGCGCCGTATCTGGAAATGGGCTTCAACGCCGTGAACGTGGAGTACCGCCTTGGCCGCGTAGCCCTGGCCCCCGCGGCTGTCGAAGACTGCCGCTGCGCGCTGCGCTGGGTCGTTCGAAACGCCGAGACATACGGCTTCGACACCAGCAAGCTGGTGGTGACGGGGCGCTCGGCGGGCGGGCACCTCTCGCTGACTACCGGAATGCTGGCCACGGCGGCCGGCTTCGACGCCGAGTGCATCTCAAACAGCGAGCCGCGGGTCGCGGCAATCGTCAACTACTACGGCATCACGGACGTCGCAGACCTGATGGCCGGCCGGCCGAACGAGAAGGGCTATGCCGTCAGGTGGCTCGGCAGCATGATCGACCGCAAGAAGATCGCCGACGCGGTCTCGCCGATCCACCACGTGAGGAACGACCTGCCGCCGATTCTGACCATCCACGGAGACGCCGACAAGGTCGTGCCCTACTCCCACGCGCAAGAGTTGCACCGACGCCTGGAGGCAGCTGGAACCAGGCACCGCCTGCACACCGTCAAGGGCGGCGGGCACGGCGGGTTCTCCAGCGGGCAGGTCGCGGCGATCGACAAGGCGATCCGCAGCTTCCTTGCCGAGCAGGATCTGCTGCCTTAGCAGCCCGTGGTAAAAGTCGACTGAAACTCCAACAAATCTCGATCAGGCTTCGATAAAATCGTAGTCATGGCGATGGGTACCCGCAAGCCCGGACAGATCCCGATGTTCCTCGCACCGGACCAACTGCCCCAAGC
>JAJEHF010000074.1 GCA_022823865.1 Bryobacterales bacterium | reverse complement strand
GGCCGCGGCAAACTCGACACTCATCACAAGTACAACCAGCCTGTCAAAAACGTCTTCGTCAAACCCCTCTGCCCGGACTGGAAAGCAATCCTCAATCGTTAGCTCCGCCACTGCCTTTCACGGCCCGCTCGAACGCTTACGATGGAACTGCCGGGAGATCAGGCAAAACTTGACCTAAGTCCATGTAAAGACGGGTGTAATACCATGTGAGATTCTATGTATCGTCTACTGATCATACGGTTACTGCTACTCGCTCTTTGCTTGATAGCCAATCACAGCCGTGTCGTGGCCCAGCAGCAGGTCGGCGGGCTGCGCGTCCTCGTCACCGACCAGACCGGCAGCGCGATTCCCGGCGCAGAAGTCGAGTTCAGCGGTCCGGCCTTGATCCGGCCGGCTCTCGCCATCACCGACGAGCAGGGCCTGGCGTTCAACGGCAACCTCCCGCCGGGAAACTACAGAGTGAGGGTCCAGGTCGAAGACTTTCAAACCGCGGTGAACGAGGGCGTCGTGGTCCAAATCGGCCGCACCTTCTTGGTAGAAATGCCCCTCGAGGTCGGTCGAGTCGACAGCACCATCGTGGTCGAAGCTAGCACCGCAGTGATCGATACGTTCAAGAGCGAGCAATCCACGGTGTTCTCGGGCGATCGGCTGACCGATGCCGCCGGTGGGCGTGACTTCACTGACTACGCGCGCTACACCCCCAGCGTCAACATCGAGGCCTTGGCCGGCAATATCACACACAAAGGGCGGAGGGTGCGCGGAATTTCGGTGGACGGCTCTTCAGGGGCGGAGAACGTCTTCTATGTCGATGGCATAGACACCACGAGCATGTATAACGGCCTCAACAACCAGAATCTGCGCGTCGAGACGGTGCAAGAGTTCCAGCTCAAGACTGCCGGATACGAGGCGGAATTCGGCGGGGCGATGGGTGGCGTGCTCAGTGTCCAGACCAAGAGCGGGTCCAACCAATTCCACGGGAGCCTGCTGTGGTACGGCAGCGGGAGCCCCCTGAACGGGGCACCCAACAAGCGACTGCGCCTAGATCCGGCCCAAGACACTGACGTAGCGGAATACGTCTACGACCCAGAAGACGAGGTGGCCACCAACGAGTTCGGCTTCACCCTGGGCGGGCCCGTTTGGCGCGACCGGGCTTGGTTCTTCGGCGCATTCCTGCCACAGGCGCGAAACCGATCGCGAGCCGTGACGTTCACCTCGGGGGAGTCCGGCGTGTTCGAGCGCAATGACCGGTTGCGCAGCGCGACTTCGAAGATTGACGCTCAGCCCGCCCAGAAGGTCCGCCTGATGGCCTCGTGGTCCTCGGACTCCGCGAAATGGAAGGGCAGCTTGCCCAATCTGGACGGCACCTCCAACCCGGACTTCCAGTGGTCAGAAGAAGGCTACGAATACCCCGGCTACACCATTGCGGGCGCCGCGCTGTTCGCCCCGACTCCGACTCTGGTGGTTGATGCACGGTGGGGCTTGAATACGATCCAGACCGAGCAACTCCTAGGACCGCAGCAAGTTCGTCACAGGTTCGTCGAATCGCCGGGACTGATCGGCTTCGCGCCGGACAGTCCGCTGTACCGGCCCCGGGGCTTCTACTCGATCGGTCACGGCGCCAGTTTCGAAACATCGCAGGATTTCCAAAGGAAGAGCACGGTATCGGTCACCGCCAGCTACCTGGCCAACGCTGCCGGCCAGCAGCACAATCTACGCTTCGGCTGGCAGCTGAGCGGGCTTGCGCACGACATCAACGATTCCTACAAGTACGACTATCTGCTGTACCGCTACACCCGCCCGTACACCATGGTGGACGGCACAGTCCGCACGAGCAGCTGCACCGGCCCGGACGGCGTTGTCCACGAGCCCTGCGGGTATTACGAGCAGCGTTCTCCCTTCGGCGTCGTGGCGAACGTGGTCACGAACAGGCACGCGCTGTTCGTGCAGGACTCGTGGAGCGTGAGCGGAGCTCTCACGCTCAATCTCGGCTTACGGATGGAGCGGGAGCAAATCCCATCGTTCAGCGACCTGCCCGAATTCTCAGGAGCGGCCTTCAAGTGGAACTTCTTCGACAAGATCGCGCCCCGCCTCGGCTTCGCCTATGACGTGCTCGGCAACGCGAAGCTAAAGCTTGTCGGCAGCTGGGGACGGTTTTACGATGCCATGAAGCTGGAAATGGCCCAAGGATCGTTCGGGGGCTTCAAATGGCTGAGCCATTACTACCTGATGGACGACAGCACGCTGGACTGGAGCCAGATCGGAGGGCTGTCAGGGCAAGCGACCTACCCGGGAACATTTCTGGAGACCAGGAACTGGCGGATCCCCTCGTTTGAAGATCTCGATCCTGATCTCAAGCCGATGCGCATGACGGGGACAGTGGTCGGGCTGGAGTACGAGGTCGCGGCGAATTCCGTGTTGTCATTTCGGTACACGCGCAAGAACCTTGACACAGCCATCGAGGACGTGGGCCGCCAGACTCCGGCGGGGGAGGCCTACTACATCACCAATCCGGGCCGAGGCCTCTCGGTCGACAGATTCACTGAGGTGGGCCTGCCCCCCACGCCAATGCCCAAGCGCACGTATGACGCCGCAGAGGTCCGCCTGCGGAAGGCCTTCCAAAACAAGTGGCTGGCCGACTTCGCCTATGTATATTCGCGGCTGCACGGCTTGTACTCGGGCTTGGGCAGTTCCGATGAGAACGGACGCCTCGGTCCGAACGTGACGCGGGACTTCGACCTGTGGTTCCTGAACTACGACTCGCAAGGCAACTTCGTCGACGGACCGCTGGGCACGGACAGGCCGCACCAGTTCAAGGCGAACTGGGCCTACATCACGCCATGGAAGATGGAAGTCGGAGGATTCTTCCGTGCCATGAGCGGCACGCCGATCAGCCGCACGGTCGATCTGGAGCACGTCGACGTCCTCGTGGACAATCGCGGAAGCGACGGCAGGAACCCAGCTTGGACGCAGACCGACCTCTCGGTGATCCAGCGCTTCTACCCGTTTGATGACGAGAGCAAGTGGTTCGAGCTGAATTTCAACGTCATCAACGTCTTCAACCGGAAAACTGCCTTGCGGACATACCGCAGCCTCTACCGCCAGACCCTGCCGCTGTGGCAACCCGGCGACCCTGTCTCGCAAGTTCTGAACGGCTACGACTACCAAGCCATCGCAGCCTCGCAGGGTGCCATCCAAGATCCCCGCTTCCTGATGAGGAACCGGTTCTTGGATCCGATCACGGCACGATTCGGGCTGCGCCTCGTGTTCTGACGTGACTCTCGCCGATATCTCCTCGGCTAGGTCGGAGCACCCGGTTCGCAGTTGGGGGCGCCGCTGTAGTATCGACTACTACGACCCTGCTCGCACAATCCCTTTTTTGACTCCTGTCTCGGCACGGAGGGGGGTAACGAGGGTCTGATGCCGCAACTCGGCCTTGAGAGCTTGCGCGGCTTGGATTCCCCAGCACGCAGCGTCGCATCCACCAGCGCCGGCCGGCCCAAACGGGCGGCGGCCCGACTCAGGGCAACTCAAAGGCCACGCGAATCGTCACAATGACCTCCACCGGGCGCCCGTTCAGAAGCGCCGGATCGTAGCGCCACTGCCTCACGGCTTTCACTGCTGCGTCCACCAAGCGACCATCGACTATCGAATTGACGGTAGCAATGCTGGCCGGATTGCCGTCCGTGCCGATAACAGCCTCCAGCACCACAGTTCCCGTGACACCCTCGCGCTCGGCGTCGGCCGGATAGGTCGCGGGCACGTGGTGCATCAGCCGAGCCTCTCGCACGTTTCCACCAACGCGGATCCTCCGGCGACCGGACCGTGGTTGCGCCGGATCCCGGGCAGGTCGGGTACCGGAAACTACGATCGCCTCTACGACCCGCTTCATTCCTAGCGTGACGTCAAGCTGGGCGTCTGCGGTTAGGTCGAGCGCCTGACGGTGGGAAACGAATCCGACAGGCCCATGGACCTCGACCTGATAGAACGCCGAAGGTTCCAAGCCCTCGATCCTGAAGGATCCGTCGGCACCGGCGGTCGTGGCTTCGGACAGGCCCTTTTCGACTTCGGTAAGGACCACGGACGCCCACGGAACGCGTGCCCCGCTCGGGTCTTGCACCGACCCGTTGAGTGCGACGCCCCTGTCCTGAGCGAATGTGACCGTCACACACGAGAGGGCTAGGGTTGCGACCAGCACCACCGCGACGACGCAACTGCCGACGGCTCTGGAAAGCAGGCCCGATTCGAGGCGGGTCTTCCCGAGGATTCTCTCGATGCGTCCGCCAAGCGATACGCCTCCCGCCATCGAAGTGATCGGTAATGTCCGGAATCCACGCCAGTCCCTGGCGATTTCCAGCAAAGCCTGTGCATAGCCCTCACGGTCCCCAGAGACCAAGACTGCGTGGTCGTCGCAGGCGGCTTCCGCCAGCACCCTCAGCCGGCGCTTCAGCATGTAACTGAGCGGATGGAACCAGAACACCGAGGCGACAACTGCGGCGAGCGCTTCCGCGATGCCATCGCGCCGGAAGACATGCGTCAGTTCGTGTAAGAGCACCGCCTCGAGCTTTTTGGGACTCCAATTGGACCACTCGCCCGGCAGCACGATTACGGGCCTCAGTGCTCCGTAGGCAAACGGCCCTCCGACACCCTGGATCGCGAGCAGCCGAGGTGGTTTCCTGCCCGGGGCCGCACGAAGAGACACCCTCGCTAGCGACTCCAGCGCGGGCCACTCCAGGGGTTCGGCCTGGCGGAGCAAACGCCGGACGCGACGCCGAGCTATCAGGTGACGCGCGAGCAGGACCACCGTGCCGAAGACGAACAGCAGCCCACAGATGCCCCGCCAGTTGCTCGTCGGCATCCCAGCCGATGAATGGGTCAAGCTCTCAGCTTGGGCAATGAGCGGCGTCTCAAACACGGGAATCGCGGACTCAAGAGCTACACCGGGAGAGAGTCCGGAACCGGACCCTACGACACCCGGCAAGGGCAGCAGCAGCATCCCTAGAAGAACGGCCGTCCACGCTCCGTGCTGGACTGCCGGCCGCTGCGGGCCAACTGACCGCAGGACGAGCCACGTGGCTAGAGCCAGCACGATTGCTCGTACCGAAGACCCGAGCAACGCATCGAAGACCCCACTTCCGAATTCAAGCGCTATGGTCGCAATCATGACTTCCTCCCTTTTGCCTCGCGAGACGTCGCGATCCGCCTTGCCAACCTCTCGAGCTCGGCGGAATCGATCACGTCGCCGTCAACCATTCCGATGAGCAATTGTTCGACCGAACCGTCACAGAGTCTGTCGACGATCTTCCCTACCGCTCGGGCGGCGACGCTGCGGCCTGCATCTACCGGGCGGTACCGATAAGTCCTACCCTCGACGCGGTGCGTCACATAGCCCTTGTTTTCCAGCCGTCTCAACACCGTTCGCACGGTGGAGTCCTTCATTGGATGGCGGTCAATGAAGAACGTGCGCACGTCTTCGGCGGTTGCCGGCCCTTCGGACCAGAGGAATCCCATCACGAGCTCTTCGAGTCCGCTGAGGCGGTCCCAACTGTTACTAGCCATAACGTTACATATTGTAACGGTAGATCGTCGGTGAGTCAACCCCCTTTCGGCAAAATTCTTCGGCCGTTGAAATCAGGTGCTTTGGCGGGGGTGCTGACGCAAACGCCAACGACGCTCGTGCGACCATCGTTCCGGCGAATCAGGAACTATAATGCGTAGTCTGGCGCTCGGTTCTTCCCAGACTCAGTACCGCTCTGCGGCCGCAGTGACCGACCGCAACGCCTTGCGCTCGATAGCCCGCGCATTCCTACCGATCCTTGCTCTGGCGATTGCGCCGGCGCGTGCAGATGAAGCCTCGTTCGGAGAGGATATCCTGCCGATTCTGGAACGTAAGTGCGTGGTGTGCCACCACGGCGACGGGGCGCAGAACGGCTTGCGCCTCGGCAGCGCCGCGGGACTGATCGCCGGCGGCGAGAGCGGCCCAGCCGTCGTTCCGCGCGACCCCGAAAGCAGCCTGCTGCTGGCCAAGGTGGGTGGCCAAAAGCCCGAAATGCCCCCGGCTGGGCAACCGCTCACCAGCGCTGAGATTGCGTTGATCCGGGACTGGATCTCTGCCGGGGCCCCTGGCGATGCCGACGGACCCCAGGAGGATTCGGAGCGCACTTGGTGGTCGTTGCGACCGTTCCGCACCGAAGACGAGCCCGCGCCAGCGAGCCTCTGGGAACGGAACGCCATCGACAGCTTCCTGCTTCGCGCCATGCAGTCGCGAGGCCTCGAGCCGTCTGATCTATCTGATAGGAAAACTTTAATAAGAAGACTGAGCTTCGATCTGACCGGACTTCCTCCCGAACCGGCGGAAGTGGAGTCATTCGTCAACGACCCCAATCCCGAAGCCTATGCTCGGTTGGTTGACCGCCTGCTCGCAGCGCCCGCCTACGGCGAGCGCTGGGGGCGGCACTGGTTGGACGTGGCGCGTTTCGGGGAGAGCAACGGCTACGAGCAGAACCATCTGCGCGACAACGCTTGGCCGTACCGGGACTGGGTCATCCGCTCCTTCAACGAGGACAAGCCCTTCAACCGCATGATCTTGGAGCAACTGGCGGGCGACCAGCTCGCCCCGGAAGATCTCGACGCTCAAGCCGGAACGGGATTCCTCGTGGCTGGCCCGCACGATACGGTCGGTATCAAGAACCCTGCCGGGGAAGCCCAGAAGCGCGCCAATCACCTCGACGACATGATCATGGGGACCGCATCTGCGTTTCTCGGCCTGACCGTCCATTGCGCTCGCTGCCACGACCACAAGTTCGATCCGATCAGCAACCAGGATTACTACCGCATGCAAGCGGTATTCGCGGGCGTGTCGCACGGTGATCGCACTTGGGACGATCCGGCAAGGGTGGCAGAGTTCGCAGCCGCAAGCAAGCGCCTCAGCGACCAGGTCACGGACGCAGAGGCTGGGCTCGCGGCTCTGCGCGAGTCTGTCGCGGAGCGCGTCGACGCCAACCGCGAAGCCATTCTTCGCCAATACCGGCCGCGAGTCGACCAATCCGGCACCGAAGAGACGTTCGACCCCATTGCGGCGAGATTCGTGCGGATGCGGGTGGACCGGGCCACCCGCAACCGCAACCGCGTGGACCTGGATGAGTTCGCGATCTTCGCGGCGGACGACTCCGGCCGCAACGTCGCGCTCGACGGAAAGGTAACTGTGAGCGGGACGCGGGTCGATTCTGCCAGCCCAGACACCTACGCTCCAGCTAACCTCATCGACGGCAAGTACGACCGACGCTGGATTTCGACCAACGCCATGCCGGCCTGGATCCAGATCGAACTGGCACAGACCGAGCGGATCGATCGGATCGAGTGGTCCTCGGACCGCTTGGGCGGCTTTGGCGGGCGGTTCGGGCCATCACAGCCGGAAGAGTACGAAATCTCGGTGTCATCGGACGGAGATTCGTGGAATACAGTCGCTTCGTCCGAGGGCCGGCTGCCCTTTTCGGACGCTGACCAAGAGCGGCTGCTGCTGCATTCCGTGTTCGATTCCGGCGAGAGGCTCCGCTGGGACCGGCTTGAAGAAGCACGGCGAGAGGCAGAAAGAGCCCTAAGGAATCTGCCCAAACCGCGGCAAGCGTTCTTGGGCCAATTCCAGCAGCCGGAAGAGTCCTCCTTCTTAATGGTGCGCGGGGACCCAATGAACAAGGGTCCCGAAGTCGCGCCGGGGAGCCTGAGCACGCTTTCGGACCTGCTCGGGGGATTCGAACTGGCCCCGGACGCGCCCGAGGCGGAGCGGCGCTTGGCGCTGGCCAAGTGGATCGCTTCAGATGACAACGCCCTCGCCGCGCGGGTCATCGTAAATCGCGTGTGGATGCACCACTTCGGGCAGCCGTTCCTGCGCAATCCCAGTGACTTCGGCGTGAACGGAGGCATGCCATCGCATCCCGAACTGCTGGACTGGCTGTCCCATCGCTTGATCCATACGCACAACTGGCGGCTCAAGCCATTGCACCGGGAGATCGTGCTGTCGGCGGCCTACCGCCAGTCCAGCGCGTTCCGCAAGGATGCCGCCCAGGTGGACAGCGACGGGGTGTTTCTGTGGCGCTACCCGCCCAGACGCCTGGGGGCCGAGGAATTGCGCGACGCCATCTTGCAAGCGAGCGGGAATTTGGACCGGCACATGGGCGGCCCGGGGTTCCGGCTATATCGGTATACCGTCGACAACGTAGCGACCTACTACCCGCTCGGGGAGTATTCTCCGGACACATACCGGCGCGGGATCTACCACCAGCACGCGCGCTCAGTGAAGCCGGAACTGCTAGGTGAGTTCGACTGCCCAGAGACGTCGCTTCCCGCTCCCAAGCGCATCACGACCACTTCTCCGTTGCAGGCGTTGACCCTGCTCAACAGCGCCTTCGTGCTGGACCAAGCAGACTCCTTTGCAGCGCTGGTGGAGTCTGAAGCCGGCGAAGACGAGAGCAGCTTCGTCAAAGCCGCGTGGAGACGCGCGTATCTGCGAGAGCCGAGCGCCGCGGAAATGCGGTCTGCGACCGCGTTTCTCGCAGAGCAGGGACCGGAAGCGGTCACCCGGGCGATTCTCAACTCCAACGAATTCTTGTACGTGTTCTGATGGCCGCACCTCGACGTCTCGCTCCCCCTCGGACAACGCATCCGGACTCCGTGGGCGACGCGGGCCCGCTGTCCTCCCCTCCGCCCACAATGCGGGGAGTAACCTCGATGGAATCCGCACGCACCCGAAGGGACTTGCTGGGCGGTTTTGTCACAGGCCTGCAGGGCGTTGCGCTGGCAAGTATGCTGCCTCAGCGACACTCCCTAGCGGCACAGCCACCACACTTCGCTCCAAAGGCCAAGCGGGTGCTGCAGATCTTCTGTCCCGGCGCGGCATCGCACATCGACTTGTGGGACTACAAGCCGGAACTCCAGCGGCGTTCCGGCCAACAGGCCCCGGCCGAGTTGGACGCGGTGACCTTTCAAGGCAGCAACGGAGCGCTGATGGGCTCGCCGTGGAGGTTCAAGGCCCGCGGCCAGAGCGGCAAGATGATCTCCGAGCTACTGCCCGAGCTTGGCGGCCTGGCGGACGAAATCGCGTTTGTCCACTCGATGCAGTCCAAGACCAACACGCACGGACCGGCATGCGTTCTGCTCAACACGGGCTTTGTCCTTGAGGGCTTTCCGTCGGCCGGATCGTGGCTGAGTTATGCCCTCGGCTCCGAGAACAACAACCTTCCCACGTATGTCGCAATCCCGGATATCCGCGGCATCCCACCCGCAGGCCCCGCCAATTGGGGCGCCGGATTCCTGCCCGCAGAACACCAAGCGATCGTATTCAACGCACAGGAGCCGATTCGAAATCTCGACCGTCCTCCGAGCATCTCGCCCGAGCGCGATGCCGCGACGCGAGACTTCCTTGGAGAGCTGAACCGGAAGCATGCGGCGGCTCATCCCGGAGACGAGGAACTCAAGGCGCGCATCTCAGCGTACGAACTGGCCGCGCGCATGCAACTCTCCGCTCCCGAAGTCACTGACCTGTCGAAGGAGACTCGAGCAACGCGGGACCTCTACGGCGCAAACGACCCCAACCCCCTCAAGGCCGCCTACGCGCGGAATTGCCTGCTGGCACGCCGACTGCTGGAGCGCGGCGTGCGCTTCGTGAACCTCTTTTGTGCCTCGCGGGCGTCGGGAGTGGACGGTTTGCTGAACTGGGACGCACACAAGACCCTGAAGGCAGACTACGAGCGCCACTGCCCGATCTTGGACCAACCGACAGCGGGACTGCTCAAAGACATGCGCGCCAAGGGCTTGCTGGAAGACACCCTAGTAGTCTGGGCGACGGAATTCGGACGCATGCCTACCCATCAAGAGGGCACTGTCGGGCGTGACCACAACCCCAACGCATTCACGACCTGGTTTGCCGGCGCCGGCATACGCGGCGGAACGAGCTACGGCGCAACAGATGAGCTAGGGGGCCGGTCTGTGCAGGACATCGCAACGGTTCATGATTTCCACGCGACGATGCTGCACTTGCTCGGCCTGGACCATGAACGCGTGACTTGGTATCACAACGGAATCAATCGCCGCCTGACCGACGTGCACGGCCACGTGATCGGAGAGATCCTCGCCTAGCCGGCATCTAGTGGCTGCGGGGGTATAACGGTAGGATGCTCGAAGGAATCCGCGTCCTCGACCTGTCGCAGTATATTGCAGGGCCTCAAGCCACCCAGATGCTGGGCGACCTGGGCGCGGACGTGGTCAAGGTCGAGCCCCCGGGCGGAGACCCGGCGCGAAATTGGGGGCCGCCATTCTGGGATGGCGACGCGCCCATCTTCCTAGCGTTCAACCGCAACAAGCGGAGCATCGTCGTAGACATGAAGGCCCCGGAGGGGCGTGAGGTCATCGACCGCCTGCTGGCCACTGCCGACGTGGTCGTGCAGGCGTTTCGCAAAGGCGTGATCGAGCGGATGGGGTTTGACTACGCAGCCGTCAAAGCCAAGTACCCCAAGATCATCTACGCCTCGCTCACCGGCTATGGGTCGGAGGGCCCGTATGCGACCACGCCGGGGTATGACCCGCTGCTGCAGGCATACAGCGGGATCATGTCGATCACGGGCCAGCCGGACGGACCTCCGGTGCGGGTCGGAGGGTCAGTCGTGGACATCGGATCGGGATACTTGATCGCGCTGGGCGTACTGGCCGCACTGCGCAAGCGGGACGCCGAAGGTGTCGGCTCGCTGGTCGAATGCTCGCTTCTCGACACCTCGCTCGGCTGGATCGGGTACCACATGATGACCTATCTGGCGGGAGGAAACGTGCCGCAAAGGATGGGAACGGGGCTCAAGATGATCGCCCCGTACGAGTCGTTTCCGACCAAGGACGGGGACTTGATGATCTGTGGCGGCAACGACGGGATCTTCCGGCGGCTGTGCGAGGCCCTAGAGATCCCGGACGCGGCCAGTGACCCCAGATTTTTGGACAACCCATTGCGTGTCAAGAATTACTCGGCCCTCCGGGAACTGCTCACGTCCCGCACTCGCAAGCTCACCACCGAGGGACTCGACAAGCTCCTGAAGGCACATCGCGTACCGTGTTCCCCGATTCAGAGCATCGACCAAGTCGTCGATGACCCGCAGGTCAGGGCTAACCGGATCTTCGATCCAGTCCCTCACCCGCGCGTGCCGGACTACCGGGACTTGAAGACGCCTGTACGCTTCGACGGAGAGCGTCCGGCATTGCGTCACCTTCCTCCCGCCGTCGGTCAGCACACCGAAGAGATCCTGGCTGAACTCGGCTACGGCGGCGATGCGATCCAAACCTACTCGGAATCCGTCGCTGGGGCCGAGTGACCTGCTGGCACGGGGGAGGTCTCTCGGAGCAGCATGGACCGAGCCCGATCCTTTAACAGGTCGTAGATTCCGAGGCGCTGGGCATCTTGGAGTGGCTGGACCGCTTCGCAAAGTAACGTGGAGCGGCGGCTCCAAGCAGTCCCGGGTCGGCCCGCAACAGCTCTTTGGCTTCCTGCGACAGCGACTTGACTCGGTCACCATAGTGCACGCTCGAGTCGTCTAGCCTAGCTAGTGAGCATGGTGGATCCTTCCCAGGCATTCCCAGCTGCCGAGTGCGGACATTGGCGCAGCAGCGCGGCCGCAGTTGAGGCGCTTCTTGACGCGTCGGCGGCCGCATCGGAGTCGTCGCAGTGCTGAACACGACCGGAAGCGCCGCAGAACCGGGGCCGGGGAGCGCGGTTCGATGGCTGGTCGAGGGGGGCGTCCGCTACCGAGACCTCAACGGGAACGGGAAGATGGACCCCTACGAGGACCCGCGGGCTGCTGTGGTCGATCGAGTCGATGACCTCTTGAGCCGCATGTCCGTTGACGAAAAGGCCGGATTGATGTTCCAGCCGCCAATCGCAATTGGACGCAATGGAGCGGTGGTGGAAGGCATACATCCGATGAATGTCGCTCCGACCACCGAGTTGATCGTCGGACGACATCTATCGCACTTCAACATCCTCGCAGCCCCCGGCCCTGGATCGGTGGCGCGCTGGCACAACTCCTTGCAGAGAATCGCCGAGCGGACCCGCCTCGGGATTCCGATCACCCTGAGTTCAGACCCAAGGCATGCGGCCGGCTTCAACCCTGCGAGCGGAATCAAGCAGGCGGGCTTCAGCCAGTGGCCCTCGCAATTGGGCCTCGCAGCGGCGGCCGATGAAGGATTGGCGGAGCGGTTTGGCGACACCGTGCGCCGCGAACTCCGGGCGATCGGCATCCGAAGCCTCCTAGGGCCAATGGCTGACGTCGCAACAGAACCGCGCTGGGGAAGGTCCGGGGCGACGTTCGGAGAGGATGCGGAGCTTACGGGAAGACTTGCCGCCGCATTCATCAGAGGGCTCCAAGGCGGCCCGTCCGGGCTCGGCTCCTCTAGCGTCGCTGCTATGGTCAAGCATTTTCCGGGCGCCGGACCGGCCGGGAACGGCTTGGACCCGCATTTCGCAACCGGGAAACGCCAGCTCTATCCAGGGGATCGCTTCGAATACCATCTCGGGCCGTTCCGTTCGGCAATTGCTGCCGGTGCCCGGCAAATCATGCTGTCGTACGGAATTCCAGACGGCCAGACATCCGAGGATGTCGCGATGGCATTCAACTCGGAGATCGTGACTGACCTCCTTCGCGGCCGGCTGGGCTTCGATGGCGTGGTCAGCACGGACTGGATGACCGTGGATTCGCACCGCGTGCTCGGCATCCTGAAGCTGAAGGATGCATCGGCGTGGGGAGTCGAGCACTTGAACGTCGCGGAGAGGTACGCACGGGCGATCGAGGCAGGCGTGGACCAGTTCGGCGGCGAAAGCAACGAGCGAGCCGTCGCAGGACTCGTTCGGGACGGGCGAATTCCCGAGTCACGCATCGACGTATCGGCGCGAAGGATCCTGCGGGCGAAGTTCGAACTCGGATTGTTCGACGATCCCTACGTGGACGCGGATGCTGCGGCTCCATCGACAGGGACCGCTGAGTTCGTCGGAATGGGGATCGAGGCCCAGCGCAGGAGCCTGGTTCTTCTCAGCAACAAAGCCGTTCCCGCTGTCGGAAACCGGCCGATACTGCCGATTCCCAGACCCGTGAGACTGTATGTCGAGGGTATCGATCCGAGTGTGGCGCGGAATTACGGAACAGTGGTTTCGTCGCCGAGCCGTGCGGACGTCGCGGTGCTGCGACTCGTCTCGCCACGGCGGTTCAAGTGGAGCAAGCACCTGCTCGAGTACTTTGTGCCCAGAGGCTCGCTTGCGTTCAAGCCCGGCCGCCTTGCACGGGTGTTGGCGCGCTGCCGCACCGTGCCGACGGTGGTCGACGTGCGCTTGGACCGGCCGGCGATCATCACTGAGATCGCAAGGGACGCCGCAGCGGTCCTCGTCTCGTTTGGATCCGAAGACGAGGTTCTGCTGGACGCAGTGTTCGGCGAGTTCTCGCCAACGGGCAGGTTGCCTGTGGACCTGCCGTCGTCGATGGCAGCGGTCGAGGCCAGCCGGACCGACGTTCCGCGTGACACCGAGAGACCCTTGTACGAGGTGGGCTGGGGGCTCTCGTACCAGCCCGGCGCGTCAGAGCCCTGATTGCCGGGCCCCCATCGCCACGTCGCGCGGGCCCACAGATCCGGTCAAATGCTGGGGCAGGACGCTAGATTTGGGGTGAATTCGACTCGTTTGGCCGACCTGCCGTCTCGCGGCATCGTGCCGCCGCTTGCCCGCACCGGCGAACGGCGGCGCGGCCGCAGGACGGACTGCCGGATGGACACCGGGGTCAGCCTTCGAAGTGAAGGCGGGCAGCTCGGACTTACCTTCCGAATACGATCCGTTCGCGGCGGAACAAGTGACTTGTCAGCCACAAGCAAATGCCTGCGAATGCGGCCGTCGAGAGCGCGGTGACAGCGAAGTCAACCAAGGCTACCCCCTCGCCTCCCATCGCGTCTTGAATCAACTGCTGCTGTCCCAACACGGGAACCATCAGCCTCCAGATCGCATCTTCAATTTCGGAATCCATGGTTAGTATTAGCGGCAGCATCGGCAGCAACATTAAGAACGACACATAAGACTGTGCTTCCTTGTAGGATCTCGCCATCGTGGCTACCACCATTTGTAACGCCGTCACCGAAAACGCCAATGGCAGGATCACGGCAACCGCAAGGGCCATCACGCCACCATCAAGTTCAATGCGCAAGCCCAAGCGCTGCAACGGGCTGAACTCGAGCCCTATCCCGACCATTGCTGCGGTTAGCAGAGCGCTCGCCAGCGAGAACGCGGTAGCGGCCAGCCATTTGCCGCCGATGATCGACAGCCGCGGCGCTGGAATGACAAGCAGCGGCTCGAGGGAGCCCCGTTCCCTCTCCCCGGCTGTCGAATCGATCGCAACCTGCAAGCCTCCGACGAAAATGCCCATGACCAAGAGCAAGGGCATGAAGCCGATCAACCTCGCGGTGCGCTGTTGTTGGGTCGCTAGTTCGAGGGTTTCAACACGCACAGGTCGGGCAACCTCCGGGCTGATGCCACGCACTATCAGCCGCTGGTCAGCGACAGCCCGGCCGTACCCGCGAATCAGATCACGTACGCGGCTTACGGAACGATCCAGACCGCGGTCCATGCCCTCGACGATGATCTCGACCTCAGCTGTCTCGGAACCGGCGAAGCGCTCCGCGAAATCCTCAGGAATGACGAGCACGAAATCGACGTCGCCGTTGCGTACCGCCTCTCGAGGCTGGTCCGGACCCTGCTCGATCTCAATGCCTGCTTGCTGATCGAGCCAGCCGATCAATTCACGGGCGTGTTCCATGCCGACGACCGGAATCTTGATCTGCCGCGCCCGCTCGACCGACTCAGACGCTTGGTCCATCGCCACGTAAAACAAGAGCGGGAGTAGCGCAAGCGGTGCCAACACAGAAATCAGTGAGCGACGGTCCCGCAAGCCATCGACCAGCTCCTTGCGCAGGACCACCGCAAGAGCGGCCACCAAATTCGTCATTCCCGTGCCCCGCTGTGGCCCGTAAGCGCAACAAAGACATCCTCAAGGTCGTCCAGCCCCGTCGACCGCCTGAGCTCCGCAGGCGTGCCGCTGGCAATGACCCTGCCCGCGGACACAACAACGATCCGGTCGCTTACAGCAGCCACCTCTTGCATGACGTGACTGGAGAACACGACGCACTTTCCGCGTTCCCGCAGCTGGACGATCAGTTCCCGCACGGCTCGGGTGCTCATCACGTCCAGCCCAGTGGTCGGCTCATCTAGCAGGATGTTTGCCGGGTCATGCAGCAAGGCGCGCGCCAATGCGACCTTCGTGTTCTCGCCGTGCGAGAGGCCCGCAGCTCGCCTGTCGGCGAAATCTCCCATGCCGAGCAATTCGACCAAGTCCTCGCAGCGGGTCTCGGTCTCAGCTCGTCCGAGCCCCTGCAGGTGGGCGAAGTAGCGCATGTGCTCGCGGGCGGTGAGGCGCGGATAAAGGCCCCTGGCCTCAGACAGCACGCCTAGCCCCCTCCGAGCACTCTGGGGCTGTGCTATCCCATCCACACCATCAACACGCACTTCTCCGGCGTCGGGCTGGATCAGTCCGTAGATCGACCGCAGCGTGGTTGTCTTGCCTGCCCCGTTCTCTCCGAGCAGGGCGGTGACCTCCCCGTTTCGTGCCTCGAACGAGACATCGTCCACGGCGACGACATCTCCGAAGCACTTGCGGAGACCGCGCACCTCGATCATCGCTCGCGCTCCATCGCGGGGCCGCCGGGCGTAACGAAGAAACCCGGTCGCTTGAGTTCGTCCACGCACGAAGTGTCCAAGTCGTCGGCGGATCCGGCTTGCAAGAACTCCGCCGCCAGTTCGGACACGCAACCGCGGGCCGTCGCCCCGTGGCCGGTCCCAGGCGCCACGACATGCAGCACTCTAGAGAAGCCCGCAGCCAAGTCCTCTCCCCGGCGCGGGGGCGTGACGGGATCCAGATCTCCCGATAGGACCAACGCCGGAACATCCGACACGACCGGATCGTGATAGTCTGCCGCGATCTGGCCGTGCGGCCAGGCACCGCAGATCTTGTCCCATGCCTCCAACGTCCCGTCGTTGCCGAACACGCCGGACGGCGCGGCGTTGCGGGCCGAGTCGTCAACCCATGGCAGGTCCTCGGCGCAGATGACCGAGAAATACATCCCCCAATTGATCTTGGTTTCGCTCGGCGCACTCTCCGCTCCGACGGCCACCGCGAGCAGACCGGCGAAATCCCCGCCATGCATTTGCTCGACCAACATCGGCACCAAGGCCGCTGCATCCGGGCTGTACAACACCAGTCGCAAGGTGTCAGTGACGACTCTTGCGCGCAGTGTGACCGCAACCTTCTCACCCGTCCGCGGGTGCCGCAGAAACGACTGCTTGCCCTCGCGGCCTAGCCTAGCCAAGACTTCCACGAGCTTGCGGCGAACATCGGGAAAGCGCTCCCGGCAAGCCGCCCGGCCCTCGCAATCCTGGAGCAGCAGGTCGAGCGCTCGCTGGGAGTCCTGCGGGAACCCCTCGGGCAGGGTCATGGTCATCGGTACCGCACCATCGAAGACGATGCTGCGCACTCGCTCGCCGTGGCGGCGGAGATAGACCAGGGCGGCGCGGGTGCCGTAGGAGGCACCCCAAAGGTTGATGCGTTCATAGCCGAGGCTGGCCCTGACCTCGTCGAGATCGTCCATGGCCACGGGCGTGGTGTAGAAGCGAAGGTCGGCCTCGTACTCCTCGAGGCAGTTCAAGAATGTTTCGACAGCGTAGTCGTCGCTAAGGAAGTCGCCCAAGTCGTCGGTGTCTCGGTCACACGGTAGCCCGTTGGAGCGCCCCGTCCCGCGCTGGTCGACGAAGACGATGTCGCGCTCCCGGCGGACGTCGCCAAACAGACCGACAAGTAGGGAGCTGAGCTGAGCGGCACCCTGTCCGGGTCCTCCGGCTAGCACGAAGAGAGGATCAGGCTGCGGATTCCGACCGGAAGTTGGGTACACGACCACTCGAAGATCGATCTGGCGCCCGGACGCCGCGCTGCGGTCTTCATAGACGGGTATCCAGCCGCACAGCGCATTGCGCGGTCCATCGCCGGGCTCGCAGTCGGCGAGTGGGCTCTGATTGGCGGTTTGGCCTGCCTCCGATCCGCAGGCGCACAGCAAGCCGAGTGCGGCTCCAACCAGCGCGACTCTCCTGAGCGCAAGCCCAAGAAGCCATCCGTTCCGGACAGAGAGCAGTCGGGCCGGCGCCTGAATCGGATTCATGGCTAGTACTTAGTTTTCACGAGGGATCCGCTCGCAAGAGCGCGACCCCATCACTGCGCTACTAGCACAGGCTCGATATGCACTAGGTTGGTCGGCAAGTACTCCCGGGCCTCGATGTAGTCGTCGAACCAGTGGGCTTCCGGGTTTCGGCGGAACATCATGATCTTGCCAGTGAGGCGCGGATTCGCCGCACGGTGGTACTTGAACAGGACGTGTTCGTCGGTAAGCCCGAGGATCTCGATCTTGCCGGTCGAGTGGGACATCGCAAGCCGCGCCCGCTTGGCTAGCCCCGACATCCGCTCAAGCGACTTGGCGAAGATGCGGTAAGCATTCTCGACAGATACCGAGTAGCTCTCGTTGCCCTCGGTAGGGCGGCACTGGAACACGTAGTAGGGCGGCACCCCCAGATAGGAGAGTTCGTTCATCAGCTCGCTCAGCACGCCTGGGTCGTCGTTGATGCCGTGGATCATCGGTGTCTGATTGATCGTCACCGCCGAGTGGGCCTGCAGGCAGTGCAATCCCTCCCGGGCCACGGCCGTCAGCTCGACCGGATGGTTGAAGTGGCACATGACGTAGATCCGGCCTTGCTCGGGCGTCGAGTAGCGCTCGAACATCGCGTGCAGCTTCGGGTCATCCAAGATGCGGTATGGATTGAAGGCCGGCATCTTGCTGCCCAGCCGGATGATTTTCACGTGGGGAATCTCGCGCAACTGAGCGATGATCGGCTCGAGCTTCGAGGTGGACATGATCAGCGGGTCCCCGCCGGTCAGAAGCACATTGCTGATCTCCGGATGCTCCCGGATATACGCGATACCAGCCGAGACGTCGCGGACGACCTCGTCGTTGTCGTCCATGAACAGCCGCTTGCGGAAGCAGAACCTGCAGTACGCGCCGCAGACGTCGTTGCACAGCAGCAAGGCGGTGTCGGAATACTTGTGCTCTAGGCCCGGGACCTTTGTGTAGAGTTCCTCGTACGAGGCGTCCAACCTCCCCCACTCGTTCAATTCGCGGGCGTCGGGTATGACCAGCCGTCGAATCGGGTCGTTCGGATCATCCCAGTCAATCAACGACTGGTAGTACTCGTTGGTACGGAATACGTATCGCTCGCTGACCTTGGCTGCCGCCTCGCGCTCCTCGGGGCTTAGGGCTGAAATCTTGCTAACAGACGTAATGTACTTCGGCTTTGGCATGGGCGATTCCTCTGCAGCTAGCCTAGGCAGCCATCGTTGAGAACGGCTCTGAACAGCAATACAGCTGGCTCGATCGCCGTTTCAATCGCTACCTAGCGCGTCAAACGGGTATCTATTGAAACAAAACGAGTCGAGTAGCGCAAGGACGGACGCTGCGGCAGACCGGGCCGCAGCGAGAGTTTCACAGAATCGTCAAACACTCTGCTGCGTTGCTGCGGCGCAAGCCGCTGGCCTCGCGGACACCATCGAAGCGCACGGCCGCTCTTGGCGGCACGAATTCCCACATCTGGCCGATCTGGTCGAATGCCCGTTGACAAGCGCACCGAAGCAGCAAAAATCGTCACTTGCCGACTCGTAGAAGTGCTAGACTCTCCAAGACTAGGAGGGAGTCCAATGAAGCGAATCTTTGCGCTGCTACTCACGTTCGCCGCCCTGACCTTTGCGGCCGACAAGAAGATCGTGGTCCGAGGATCGGGCTACGGCTTCGCCGACAACGACGCCGCGATCGAGCTCTACCAAGAAGCGGCCGGCGACAATGCCACCGTCGTCTCCGCTCGCTCTGCCGAGGAGTTCGCCAAGGAGATCGTCGATGCTCATGGCATCATCGGCGGGATTAGCAAAGAACAATTCCCAACGGCCAAGAATCTCGAATGGGTGCAGTCTGTCAGCGCGGGCGTGGAAGCCTATTCGTTCTGGCCTGAGTTCATGGCCAGCGACGTGATGCTGACCAACTGCAAGGTGGTCCAGGGCCCGACTATCGGCGACCATGCCTTCGCGCTGTTGCTTACGCTGACGCGCGGCCTGTACGACTACGCTCCTAACCGGCGGCAGTGGAAATCCCGCTCAGATGCTCCCGCTGGCATGACCGAACTGCCCGGCATGACAGCAGTCATCGTCGGAATGGGCGGGATCGGCACCCAGATCGCCCAGCGCGCTCACGCCTTCGGCATGGATGTCATCGGCGTTGACCCCAAGAACATACCTGTGAGCGTGTACGCGCCGACCATCGTGCCGCCGGACCGGCTCGATGAAGTCCTGCCGAAGGGAGACGTCGTGTTCATCGCGGCCCCGCTGACGCCGGAGAGCGAGCACATGATCGCAGCCAAGCAGTTCGACGCGATGAAGAGGGGAGCGTATTTCATCGCCGTGTCGCGCGGCCGCCTGTACGACAAAGGCGATCTGATCAAGGCCATCGACAGCCAGAAGCTGGCCGGCGCCGGCCTGGACGTCACCGACCCGGAACCGCTTCCGGCCGACGATCCGCTGTGGGATTTCGACAATATCGTGATCACACCGCACGTGGCATCCCACGCCAAGGGCTCGGACGACCGCCGACTTGACCTGATCGTGGGCAACGTGGGCCGTTTCTCCAAGGGCGAGAAGCTGACTCACTTGGTCGACAAGTCGGTCGGCTACTAACCGGCCGCGGCCGGAGCGGCTCACTCTAGGCCCTTGCCAGAGTTGTGCCGCGATGGAGCTTGAGCGACGGCACCGTGCGCGACAAGGTGTCAGAACCCAGATGCGCGCCCGCTTAGCGCTGCTAGCAGTTCCACTGCTCGCATGCCTCGCCTCGGGCCAAGAAGGTGCGGTCGAGAAGGCGACGTTTGTTCGGATGGACGACGGCGTCCGCCTGAATACGTCGGTGTTCGTCCCGGACGGCCCCAAGCCGCCAAACGGCTGGCCGGCCATCGTCTTCGTACATGGCCTGGGCGGCAGCAAGGCCTCCGCCCCGGCGCAGCGCGCTGCCAGTCGCGGCTACGTCGGGCTGGCGTACACCGCCAGGGGCCAAGGCGATTCGCTACGGCTACGAAGAAAGTGACGAGACGTGGCAACAGCTTGCATCAGCTTGTGCCGCGCGGGAAGGGTACGCCGCCTTTCCCGGCCCTCGGCTCACTGCGATTGCCGCGACTGTCTAACGATTCGTAGCGCTTGCTGGACCTCGGGATCGTCGGGCAATAACTTCAGTGCCTGCAGTAGCTCGCGCTCGGCCGCCTCAAGTTCTCCCGCATGCCCGTAGGTGAGTCCGAAGTTCTTGTGTATCTGTCCCCGGGCCGGGCACTGGCCACATGCCGCAAGAGCCTGCTGGAAGAGGTCGAAGGCTTCCGACCAGCGCTGCTTCTGCGCCTCTGCCAAGGCAAAGTTCCATAGAGTTCCAGCCCGATCAGTATCTTGCTCTTCCGCCTTCAGAGCCGCGAAGCGCTCCCGATACTGCCGCGCCTTCTGTGGATTGCTCGCCTGCACTGCCTGGGCCAAGTTATACAGCGACTCCTTGTGACGCGGATCAAGCTCCAACGCTCGTTCAAAGTGCGGCACGGCCAGATCCGCGCCCCCAGACTGCGCAAGGGCCAGTCCTAGGTCATAGTGCACCAGAGAATTCTCGGAGTCCGACTCAGCCGCCGACCGCAGCAATTCGATCGCCCGCTCGTCGTTGCCCGCGGCCCTTTCGATCTGGCCCAGTAGGTGCAAAGCAGGCGCGAAGGCGCCGTCCAGTGTCAGTGCTTGGTCGAGCGCCAGACGGGCCTCTATGGTGCGCCCCATGTCATGCAAGACGCGACCGACGTTGTAGTGCGGGCGGGACGCTTCCGGGGCGAGCCGCACGGCCTCGCGAAAGGCTCCGAGGGCATCTTCTTGACGCCCGCCATCGGCCAGCGCGATACCTAGGTTCAGACGAGCTTCGGAGGAGTCAGGATCGAGCCGGACGACGGCTTCGAAGTGCGGCACGGCCTCCAACGGGCGGTCCATTCGGGTCAGGACCATGGCCAATCCTTGGCGGGCCCTGAGATCGTCGGGAGCAAGCCTCAGCGCCTCCGTCATGCTTGCAAGCGCAGCCTCGAACCTGCCGCTTGCGGCCAGCTTCAGGCCTAGGTTGAGGTGCGCGTCAGCGTGGTCTGGCCGCAACTCCAACACCTTGCGAAACATCGCTTCCGCCAGCGGCCCGCGGCCCAGTTGCTCGTAGGCAAGGCCGAGGCGCAGGTGCGCCGAGACATTGTCGGCGTCTTGGCGGATCACTTGTTGGTAGAGTTCGCGGGCCTCGTCTGGCTTCCCTAGCGACATGCTCCGCTCGGCGCGCTGCATCAGGATCGAGACCTGGTCAGCCTGCTGGTGACCCGCTCTCAAGCGCTGGAACTCATCCAACTCGCGCTGCGCTCCCGCCCTATCGCCGGCTCTCCGTAGAGCTTGTGAGAGCTGGTACCGAACATCCGCCCTGGAGGGGTCCAGCCCGGCGGCCTTGCGGAGGTACGCCACTGCCTCGCCCGGCTCCCCTTGCTTCACCAGCACGGCGCCAAGGTTGAACAACGCGTCGGCGTGGCCCGGATCAACGTCCAGCGCCGCCCGCAACGCCGCCTCAGAGACTTCCAGGCGGTTCAAATGGCGCAGCGCCAACCCTCGCACGTAGAGCTCATCGAAGCTCTGCGAGACCGCCCCGGCCAAGTCCGTGTACCTGTCGATTTCGGCTAAAGCCTGCTCGTATTGGTGGGAAGTGACGAGAACCTTCGCTAACGTCAGGCGTGCTTCGGCATGGGTCGCGTCGAGTGCGAGCCCTCTGCGCAGGGCCTCGATCGCCTCCTCGTAGCGCTTCTCGTCCGCCAGCGCGACGCCGCGGTTGAAGTGAAGGAGGGGATTCGCCGGGTGGCTCAGTAGCGCTTCGTCCAGCGAAGCCAGGGCGGCGGCTGGATTGCCGGCGGCGCGCTGGAGGGCCGCTTCCGCTAGCGCCTCGTCGGGCCCTTGGGCAAGAAGACCGCTAGAACACAACCCGATCTGGGCCGCGGCCAGCAGCCAGGATTTCACAGCGACACGTGGCATGAACCTGTAGAGGACGGCCGTCTCCGGCCTAGGCGGACGCCATTCAGTAGCTTACGGCCAAGGGCCGCATCATGTCACCAGCTTCAATTGGATGAGCCCGCCGGCCTCCGCCGGCGGGCTCATCGGCTTCCGGACGTAGTCTGCCGCAGCCCTTTAGAAGTACACCTTGAGGCCCATCTGGATCTGGCGGGCCAGGTTGGCGGTGCCAAGCACGCGACCGAAGTTCCCCCGGCTAATGTTTGCCGCGGGCGCTCGATACTGCGGACTGTTGAAGCTGTTGAACAGTTCTACGCGGTACTCGATCCTCAGGTCCTCCTTGATCGAGAAGATCTTGAAGAACGAAAAGTCGACGTTGTTGATACCGTCCGCCCGCAAGCTGTTGCGGCCAGCGTTGCCAAACGTGCCCGCCTGCGGAACCGCAAACGCACTCCTGTTCAGCCATACAGTCGTCGTGGGATTGGCGGGATTGGGATCTCCAACGTAGTCTGGCCGAAAGCGCCCATTGGGAAGGCCTGTGCCTGCAATGTCGCCATTGACGTTTGGCGTGTAGGGCTGGCCGGAGGTGAACAAAGCCAAGCCATTGAACTTCCAGCCGCCGAGAATCGCGTTCAGCGCCGGGCTGGATGAGCGGAACGGCAGCTCGACGACCCAATTGAAGTTGAGGTTGTGGGTCAGGTCAATGCCGGAAACGCTACGGTCCATGTTGAAGTTGTACGGATCCTGAACCGAACAGTTCTCTACGAACCAGCCAGTGCAGCCGATGTCGATCGACTTCGACCACGTGTAGTTGACCATGAACGAGATGCCCTTCGAGAATCTTCGGTTGTACTGGGTCTGCAGCGCGTGGTAGTTGCTTCGTCCCCACGACGTGAGGTAGTTGTTGGCCCGGAAGAGCGGGAAGGGTGCCCGCTGGCGCGCTTCAGAGCGCTTGCCGGGCGTTAGCGCCACGTTGTAGTACGTGCCGAGCGGCTGGCGCCGATTGCCGGATCCGACGTAGTTCACCTGAAGCATGGTCGCGTCGTCGAGTTGCCGCTGGATGCCGAAGTTCCACTGCATCGAGTAGGCGTTGTCCATGCGCGGATCGGAATACCAAGCCCCTTGGTTGTACGGCGTCGCTGTGGGCAGAATACCGGTGGGAGCGGGGTTCTTGGCAGACACGTCAGGCATCGAATCGGGCGGGTTGGTGCCGTTCTGCAGTTTGCGTCCGACGTCCGGCCACGTGTGGCCAAGGTTCTGGGTGTTTTGCGTAACTCCGGCGAAGTTGTCGAAGTAAATTCCCGACGAGGCGCGAATCGCCGTGCGGTCATTCAATCGATAGGCGAAGCCGAAGCGCGGCTGCCAGCTCATCGGCCATGGATCCTGGACGTAGCCGCCGGTCGCCACCCGGACTCGGTCCGGCAACGCCCCGTCAGGGTCTGGCAGGCAGGGTGCCACGCCTTTGACGGCGCAGGTGGGGGGCGCAGCCGTGATCCAGTAGATGCCCTCGTTGTAGTCGATGTTGCCGAACTCGACCGTGTTCTCCGCAGCGTTGCCGAATTGCGGCAACACAGTGCTGTCGACGCGCACGCCAAAGTTGATCGTCAGCTTGGACGTGGCCTTCCAAGAGTCCTGGCCGAAGAAAGAGTACAGAGCCCCGCCCCGCGCGCGCTTGTGGAAGTCGCGCCTGGACCACGCATTCGGCACGTTCAGCAGGAACGACGCCAGCGGATGCCCGGTGCCGCCTGGATTGTCGGGGCTAGCCGTGCCGACGGTGCTGAAGTTGTTCGAATGGTCGTTGGTTGTGCCGAAATGGCCGATGATGTTGTACTCGGCGCCGAACTTGAGGGTGTGGGTGCCTGCGATCTTGGTGTAGTCGCCCTTGTACTGCCAAGTGTCGCTCGTGCGCGTGAAACCGGTTCGCTCGCCGCCGCCGAAATACTGTGCAACACCGACGTTTGGGACGAATGATGTTCCGCTGCGGAAGCCACCAGCAAAATCGGGATTCCAGCCGACCGTGGAGATGAAATCCGCAGGGATGTTGAGGAACGAATTGCCTGTGTCCCGCTTGACGTCGGTCCTCGCGAAGGACACCGTCATGATGCTGGTCGGGTCGAACGTATGCACCCAGTTCGCGGCCACATTCAGATTGTCGACGTTCACAAAACTCGTAAAGTTCTGGCGTCCAGCCGACCGGATGCTGTCATTGTTCTGAGCGCTGTAGCGTACATAGGCGGTATCGGATTCGCTGAAGTGATGGTCGACACGTCCGGACACCTCATACTGATCCAGAGCCGTGCCAGTCGTATCGCGCTGGTTCAGGTTGCCGAGGTCCGTGCCAAGGTCGATCGGCGCGGGCACCGTCTGGTCCAAGTAGTAGAGGAACCCCTGGTCTAGCCGACTGGCGGGGATCATGTTGTCGGCAAACGGATCCCGGACGGCGTTGCCATCGGGTCCAATCCGAGTCGAGTACGGATCGTAGATCTGCCGCGCGGAATCGCTGATGTCTCCTGCCTTGTTCGCAGCCGTGGGTACGCGGTAATTGCGGTTCGCCGGTCCCCGATTGGTGAAACCTTGGAAGGCGCCGTAAAAGAACGTCTTGTTCCTGACGATCGGGCCGCCGACAGTCGCGCCGAACATGTTCTGCGCCAGCGCCGCTTTGTCCCTCAAGAACGTGTTCCGGGCGTCCAAGTTATCGTTGCGCATGAATTCCCAAAGACTGCCGTGGACCTCGTTGCTTCCCGATTTGGTGACAACGTTCACGACGCCGCCAGTGACGCCCCCGAACTCGGCGAGGTCGTTGTGCGACTGCACCTTGAACTCTTGGATGGCGTCCAAGATTGGCGGCACCGCGTAGGTGCTGGTCATCGTGCCTTGGTTGTTCACGCCATCGGTGAGGAACAGGTTGCTGCGGTTGTTCTGGCCGTTGATCGACGGAAAGCTGAACGTGCCCACCGAGGTGCTGCCGAAACCGCCCCTGTTCTGAGCCACGTTCACGGGCGATGCCCCCGGCGTAAGCATCAGCAACTGCGTGAAGTTGCGCCCGTTCAGCGGCAGGTCAACGACCTGCTGCTCGGTCATGGCAGTACCTAACTCTGACGACGACGCCTGTACCTGAGCACCGATCGCCTCGACGGTCACTGACTCGGTGACCGCACCGACCTCGAGGACGACGTCGAACGTCGCCGTCTGGTTGACCACCAGCGAGAACGGTTCGACCGAGGACGTGCGGAAGCCCTCCGCCGTAGCCTCGATGGTGTAGTAGCCCGGAAGAACGCTGACGAAGCCGTAGCGGCCGACCGCGTTGGTCTCGGCGCGACGTTCGATGCCGGTCTCGACGCTGGTCAGGATCACCTCCGTACCGGGCACCACGGCCCCTTGCTGGTCAGTGATCGTTCCGTTCACGGCGGAACTGGAAGCCTGGCCGAAAGCAAGGCCTGCGAAAACGGTTAGCGCGCAAGCCAGCAGGACCGCCGTCCTGAGGGCGCGCAAGCCGCGCGATTGATAGACGATTGACATGATGCCTCCTGAGGCGTTGCTGCCAAGATAGAAGGGGCGTATACCAAGAGCCCCCCTCAACCCCACTCAATACGCCGTGCAGTATATACCGCATCCCAGAAGGCGTCAATGCCCAAGCCACACATTCGAGCGTGCTGGCTCGTAGCAGCGGTTGCGCTAGTCCTCGCGCCCGGACGCGGCACCGCCCAGAGCATGTCCTCGGCCGACCGGCGAGCGATTCCGCCGCTTCCCCTGCCGGAGGGCGTGGTGCCACCACGAGCCGACTTTGTCGACGTAGCGGAGAGAGCAGGATTGGCACTCGGCCGGGCTCCGACCGCGCCCGGCGAGATGACCTACCTGACCGAGACCACGGGCGGAGGGGTCGCTCTGATCGACTACGACGACGACGGCCTGCTGGACATTTTCTTGGTCGGCTCGGCGGATTCGGATTCTACTGCCGAACAGACAGCGCATCGGCTGTACCGCAATCAAGGCAATCTGCGCTTCGACGATGTCAGTGCCGAGGCGGGCTTGCAGAGGAAGGGTTGGGGACAGGGCGTGTGCGCCGGAGACTTCGACCGAGACGGGCATGTGGACCTGTTTGTCACGCACTGGGGCACGGACTCACTGCTGCGCAACCTAGACGGCGCTGGGTTCGGGGACGAAGCCGAGCAGCGCGGCGTTGCGGGCGGGCCGGATCGCTGGAGCACCGGCTGCAGCTTTCTGGACTTCGATCGCGACGGGGATTTGGACCTCTTCGTGGCGCACTACGTGGAGTTCGACCAAGCCACTACGCCGCTACCGGGCGAAGCCCCGCAATGCGCGTGGAAGGGAGCGCCGATTCCGTGCGGGCCGCGGGGGCTTGCCGCCGAGTCGATGTCGCTGTTCGCGAATGACGGAAACGGCTACTTCGAAGATGTTTCACAAAGCTCAAGCATCGCAACAGCCAAGCGCTATCACGGGCTGGGAGTGCTCAGCTCCGACTTCGACGGCGACGGCTGGCCTGACGTATTCGTGGCCTGCGATTCCACCGCGAATCTCCTGTTTCGCAACTTGGGCGACGGGACTTTCGAAGAGATCGGCCTCGTTTCCGGCGCTGCCTACGACGAGGACGGCCACGAGCAAGCGGGCATGGGCGTGGCGGCGGCGGACTACGACGGCGATGCGCGAACTGACCTATTCGTTACCAACTTCGCGGCCGACACCAATACTCTCTATCGAAACTTGGCCAGCGGCCAGTTCCGTGACGCGACGCTGACGACGGGCCTCGCTACGGTGACGGCATTTGTCGGCTGGGGGACTGAGTTCCTAGACTTCGACCTCGATGGCTGGCCAGACATCTTCGTGGCCAACGGGCATGTTGCGCCAAGCGTCAACGACGCTGGCATTGGCGAAACCTTCGCCCAGCCGCGCCTGCTGTTTTGGAATCGAGGCGACGGCAAGTTTCATCCGGTCTCGACTCAGGCCGGGGGTGCCTTCAGCGCGGCTCATCCGTCGCGCGGAGCAGCGTCAGGAGACCTAGACAACGACGGAGACGTGGAGATCGTGGTTGTCAACGTCGGCCAGCCCCCTTCCCTGCTGCAGGATCGCAGCGAGCGTTCGGCAAACTGGTTGGCAGTGCGAGCGCTCGGCAGGTCGGGCAGCGACGCCATCGGGGCGCGGGTGACCGTCCGGGCGGCCGGCTTCCAACGCGCTTCGGAGATCCGTAGCGGCGGCGGGTACCTGTCGCAAAGCGACCTTCGCCTGCACTTCGGTCTGGGAGGCCTCAGCTCGGTGGAGATCGAGATCCTGTGGCCCTCCGGCCTTAGCAGGAGTGCTGGAACCTTCGCAGCCAACCAAGTGGTGACTATCACGGAGCCACGCCAGTGACCGCCGGCAAGGACTCCTAAACGCGGATCTCCGGAAGCGTCTTAGCGGGCGGGGCCAGCTGCAATGCAATCCGGCCACCGTCGGACAGCGGTTGATCCGGAAACGCGCCAGCCAAAGGCGAATCGCGCTTTCAGAAGTGCGGATCCACGTGCCCGGCACCCCGCATTGAGTGGGGCATGGGAATCCCGGATGGGCCTGCCAGTCCAATAAGGGCGGATCCCCGGTGGATTTGGAGCTGACCGAGGCTCACCGGGCAATGTCTCAACGTGCCGGCTACTGGAGCCGGTCGGTTAGCATAGGGCGATGGCTGACCTTACGAGACGATCCTTCCTCGGCACCGTCGGCGGCGCACTGTGCGCCGGCCACGCGCTTCACGCGCAAGCCTCCAAGCCCAACATAGTCATCATTTACACGGACGACCAAGGCACCTTGGATGCAGGGTGCTTTGGCTCTGACGACATCCACACACCGAACATCGACGCCCTCGCGCGGCGCGGCGTGCGGTTCACGCAATCCTACGCCCACGCAGTCTGCTGCCCATCGCGGTCGCAGCTGCTGACCGGGCGAGTCCCCCAGCGAGGCGGCGTGACGAACTGGCTGTCGAACAACCCGGCCGACGAAAACGGCCGCAACATGTACACCAGCGAGATCACCTTGGCGGAGATCTTGCGTGACCACGGTTACCGCACAGGACTTTCGGGCAAGTGGCACCTTGGCGCCAAGCCCGGCCACCAGCCGCTCGACCAAGGGTTTGACGAAGCCTACGGCCACCTAGGCGGATTCATCGACAACTTCGAGCACAAGTTCCTGCACTCGAACCCCAGGCGCCCGCCATTTCACGACCTCTACCGCAACGGCAAGGAAGTCGACGAGACCGGCCGCTACTTCCCCGATCTAGTGGTCCGCGAGGCCACGCGATTCATCGTCGAGAACAAGGACCGCCCCTTCTTCCTTTACTGCGCCTTCAATGTGCCGCACTATCCCGAGCAGTCCGACCCCAAGTTCGACAAGATGTACGACGGCATGGCCATGCCGCGCCGGTCCTACGCCTCGATGATCACAACGACCGATGACCGCATCGGGCAAGTCCTGAACACGCTGGAGACATGGGGCCTGCGCGACAACACTCTCGTGATCTTCATGAGCGACAACGGGCACTCGACCGAGCAGTTCAACAACTGGGGCGTCAACTACGGCGCGAACGGCGGCGGCGGCAACACCGGCGACTGGCGGGGAGCCAAGGGCAGCCTGTTCGAGGGAGGCATTCGCGTGCCGTCCGTGATCAGCCTGCCCGGGCGCATCCCACAGGGCGAAGTACGCGACCAGGCGATCTCGAACATGGACTTCTTCCCCACGATCTTGGAACTGTGCGGTATCGACCCGCCCGCCTACGAGGTAGACGGCAAGAGCCTCTGGCCAGTGCTCGCGTCGTCCGATGCGCCGTCGCAGCATGAGGTGTTCCACTGGATGTGGCAAGACCAGTGGGCCATCCGCGAAGGGAACTGGAAGCTGATCGGCAACGGGCGGGATACCACAGGCCTCGAGTCCCGCCATGCACCGCGCAAGGACATGGGCGAGCTCTATCTCGCAAACCTTGCTGACGGGCCCCCGGAATCGATCAACCATGCGGCCGACCAGCCGGACTTGGTCAAGCGCCTCCACCGCATGCACGACGATTGGCTCAACGCGACCGAGCGCTAGCCGCCGCAGAATCATGAAAGTATCCGCCTCCTGTCTGGCGTTCGCGGCGGCACTGCTAGCCGCGCCCGGCCTAGCGCAGTCCCCGCAGATCGGCGCTGCGCCAGAGGTCGAATCGCCAGTCTCGATCCGGCTTCTGTTCGGCACCGACCGGCACACACCGCAACGCTGGGATGGGGCGGTGGCCGTCACCGGTGGCCGCGTGCTGCGCGTCAGCGGAGTCCACTTCGAGGGCCGGGATCAAATCGTCGGACAAGACGGGTGGAAATTGACCAACCGGGTGACGCGCTATGCAGACTCCACCACCCAGCGCGGTTACGACCCGGTCCACACGCGGCCGTTCGCAATGATCCCGAACGGCGTGGTGGCGACCGTCGAGGCTGAGGAGACGTCAGAGGTCGAAGTCAAGACCGAGCAGGGTTCATTCTCCTTCTCCGTGGGTGAAATCCCGTTCGGCCGGACGCTAGCATTCCTTGACGGCACGGCATCAGCCCAGCGCGTTCCGACTACCACAGACATCACGGCTGGCGAAACCGATAACGACTACCCCGCACTGACCAAGGATGCCGACGGTACCGTTTGGATCTCGTGGATTTCCTACCAAGACGAACGGGATTCCGTCTGGCTCGCCCGCAGGGACGGAGGGGGCTGGAGCCAGCCGATGCAAGTCTCTCCGGACGCGTACGCCGACAATTTCCGCACGGCAGTCGCCGCCGACGCCGCGGGCGGCCTGGTTGTGATCTGGTCGGGCAAATCGCCGGCCGGGTCGTGGGGCATCTTCTCGCGCAGAGTGAGCGATGGCCAACTCTCGGGGGTCGCCAGCCTTGCGAGTGAGGCGCCGAATCTCTACCTCCAAGCCGCGGCGGACAGCCACGGCAACGTGCACGTGGTATGGCAGGGATTCCGCGATCGCGTCGCTCAGATTCTGTACGCGCGGTGGGACGGCTCAAGCTGGTCCCCAGAAGAGGCGATTTCTGAAGCGAGCGCGGACAGCTGGGCGCCCGCCATCGCCGCCGACTCTGCAGGGGGAGTTTGGGCGGGCTGGGACGGCTACCACTCCGGCGACTTCAACGTCTACGTGCGCCGCCGCACCGCCGCCGGTATGTGGCAGCCACAACGGCAGGTGACCCATTCGCTCGGGTTCGACGCCAACGTCTCACTAGCGTGCGACGCGGCAGACCGGCTCTGGATGGCATGGGACCACGGCGAAGCGAACTGGGGCAAGGACTGGAGCAGCCAGCGCTTCCGGCCCGGCGGCGGAGCGGGCCTTTACCGCGTGCGATCCGTGAAGATTGCAGTGCTCGACGGGGATCGGATCGCCGAGGCTACCGGCTTCATGGACGCTGTTCCGCCAGCTTCCAAGGACTACATGCAGCAAGCCCGCCTCATCGTCGATGGCAGCGGCCATGTCTGGGCCATGGCCCGCTCGCTGACCAGCACGACCACGCGAGTTGACAACAACTGGGGAGCCGGCGGCATCTGGGAAATGCTGCTGGCGCGGCTGGACGAAAACGGGTGGTCTCCACTGACGAAGCTGCACGCCACCAATGGCAGGAACGACGTTTGGGCAGCAGCTACGGTCGATGGCGCCGGCAGGCTATGGTTCGCGTGGTCCCGTGATGCGCGGCCCTTCGGTTCCCCTCGGCGCTCTGTGAACCGCGGATCGCCGCAAGCTCAGACCACCCACATCTCGCATAGCGTGATCGACCCGTCGCAGGCAGCGTGGCGCGGTTCGGGCGAACCGAAGCGGTCGCAGTTCAGCGAGCCGGCATTGAGCGCCCTGCCAGTCCACGCCAACGAGGAGCAAGACACCGCCGCCATACGGGCCTACCGCTACCAGGTCGGCGGCAAGACCTACAGGATTCTTCGGGGTGACCTGCACCGGCATACCGACATCTCGGCCGACGGCATCGGCGAAGGCGGCCTGATCGACTTCTACCGCTACGCATTCACCGCCGGTCAGTTCGATTTCATGATGGTGGGCGACCACCAGTATGGCGGCAACGGCGTTCCGGGCGTGGAATACAACTGGTGGCGGACCGAGAAGTCCGAGGACATCTTTCTGGTCGACGGTAGGTTCTGGCCGCTGTTTGGCACCGAGCGCAGCGTGACGTATCCCAATGGCCATCGCAACACGGTATTCGCCCAGCGAGGCGTCCGCTGGATGCCGATTCAAGCCGGCGAGCGAGACGGCTCGATCAACACCGGCGAGGTGCTGTTCCCCTACCTGCGACGTTACGGCGGCATCTCGACGCCGCACACTTCGGGTTCTGAACAGGGCACGGACTGGCGAGAAAGCGACGAAGACGTGGAGCCGATCGTGGAGATCTATCAAAGCCTGCACGCCTCGTACGAATACCCCGGCGCTCCGCGCGCCGAAACCCCCGACAAGCGCTACTACCACCACGGCGAGCCGTGGCTGCCCAAGGGGTTCGTCTGGAACGCGTGGGCCAAGGGGATCAAGATCGGCGTTCAGGCGAGCTCGGATCATGTGGGCACGCACGACTCGTACGCTTGCGTGCTGGTCCCGGGCGACAAAGACATCACCCGCCAGGATTTGATCGACGCAATGAAGCGGCGCCACACCTATGCGGCGACCGACAACATCATTCTGGACATGCGCATTGGCGACCACGTCATGGGCGACGCTTTCGCCACGTCGGAGCAGCCAGTCGTCCAAGCCAAGGTCATCGGAACCGGGCCGATCGAGCGGGCGGTCTTGATCAAGAACAACAAGATCGTCTATACCGACGCGTCTGGCGCGAAGGAAGTCGCCTTCGAATACCGCGACGATTCAGCGCAACCCGGCGAGAGCTACTACTACATCCGAGCCGAACAGGCCGACGGATCGCTGGCTTGGGGCAGTCCGATCTGGGTGTCGTACCGCTAGCGCGGGGCTCCGCGACTTGCCAGAAGAGCCGCTTGCCAAGAGTTCGGACCCTGCATCGATGACGGAGAACGACTTCAACTGTATCGATGTCGAGACCGCCAACAACTCGTGGTCGAGTATCTGCCAGATCGGTCTGGTGGTAGTTCGCTCGGGGGAGATCGCAGGGACCTGGCAGCGTCTCGTGAATCCCAAAGTTGACTTCCTGAGCATGAACGTTGTGATCCACGGCATCACTGCCGATCATGTCCGCGACTGTCCTGAACTGCCGGACATTTGGGACGCACTCCGGGAACTTACACAAAATCGGCCCTTGGTCTACCACAGCAACGCATGGTTTGACCGACATGCCTTGACTCAAGCAGCGGAAAAGCACGGGCTGCCGCAGCTCGACGTGGAGTGGGTAGACAGCTCTCGCATCGTGCGCGACGTATGGCCGGAGCGTTACGGAAAAAGGGGCTTCGGTCTCGCGAATCTCGCACGAGCCTTCAAGATCGAATTCCAGCATCACGACGCACTTGAGGACGCAACTGCCACGGCCTCGATCACGTTGGAGGCACTGAAGGACTCCGGAACGTCGATTCGCGAGTGGGCACAGGGGCTACCGAGCCCCCGTGTCCGAACGCGAGCCCGGCCTGAGTGGGCTTCCAACGTTCCCAGAAAGAGAGTCAAGAAAGGCAGCGCAAGCGATCAGCTCTTCGGCCAACGCATCGTGTTTACAGGCAGGCTCGCAGTTGGACGAAAAGAAGCTAAGAGGATGGCAGAGGAAGCCGGCGGCGAAGTGGATGATAACGTGCAACACGCAGCGACAAAGCTCGTGGTTGGCGAATTCACGACAGCAAGCCAAGCGGATACGAAGGCCGCATCCAAGAGCGGCAAGCAGACCGAGTCAGAGAGGCGGATCGAGGCGGGCCAACAGATCGCGATCCTGGCCGAGCGCGAATTCTGGGATCTCTTAGGGCTGACAACATAGGCCGATCAGGCCGCTGCGCATCCATATTTAAGTTTATATTCGATATGGACTGAATTTTGCCGCTAAACCGTGCGCCCGTCGATTTTCCTTCGGTGTGTGCTTGATGCGGCGTGCCAGAATGTTTCGCGATGCTAACGCCAACTCGTAGAACCGTGCTCGCACAGCTCGCCTGTTGCGGTTGTTCAGGCCTCCTTGACCGCTCGACGACGGAACGGCCCCCACCGTCCCCCTGGAAGCTGGCCATCGGCCTCAACGGTTTCGGATCTTCGGAGACCCATCACGGCAAGCGCTACGTCTATGAGGAAATCCTGCAGTTCGCGCGAGACGAGGGTTTTGAAGGAATCGAGCTTTGGCGCAGTTGGCGCGATGGCTACCCCGATCCCGAAGACGACCACGCGATCCAAGCGGCTCGCCGGAAGATTGAGTCCTACGATCTGCAGGTGTTCTCCATCCAAGCGGGGGTGAGGGGTGTCAATCCTGTCTCTGACGACCCGGCAGAGCGCACCGAATATACGGATCGGCTCAAGCGACAGGTCGATCTGGTAGCGAAGTTCGGATGTGACTGCATGGGACTGTGGTCCGCCGGTCGGCCACCTGACGGGGCGAGCGAGGATGAAGTGATCGAACGGTTGGCTGGGGTCGTCAGACCCGTCTGCGAATACGCAGTTGACCACGGGATCGTGCTGGCCATCGAAGGCGAACCGCCGTTGATCATCAACTCGGTGGAGCGCTATCACAAGCTCTTCGCGGCCGTCGCGATGGACGAGTTCAAGGTCATCTTCGACCCGTCTCACTTCGATGTGCTCGGCGGCGCGACCGGACGGCCCGAAGACCTGCTGCTCGACCTTGGCGTTGACCGGGTCGGCTACATCCAGTTCTGCGATGGAGACTCCACGCTCCGCCCGTTTCCGAACGGCGGCGCGGGCACGTCGAAGCATCTCCCGTGCGGCGAGGGCGTCTATGACATTCGCAAGCTCTGTTCGATCCTCTACGAGGGTGGCTTCCAAGGTTGGTTCCAGATGGATAGCTGGGGTACCGAAGACGCCTACTGGACCTCGAAATCCTGCAAGGACTCGGTCTTGGACTACCTGCGCACAGCAGCTACAGGAAGCTGATCGCGGCGGGCTGAAATTCCGCAATGGTAGGCCCGAGCGGACTCGAACCGCTGACCTCTACCGTGTCAAGGTAGCGCTCTAACCAAAACTGAGCTACGGGCCTAAGCGGACCAGCTCGGCTTGCACCGAACTTGTTGCAAGTCAAGGCTGAATGCCCAGCCTCACTGTTCGCAGTCTGAATCGGATCATAGCACAGGGCGGATGTTGCGCCGCTCGCCCATTGCCACCGATCGAGGGCCTAGGCACGGGGGGATCGTTCGGTGGTCTCCAGCCTCGAAGCGGAACGGATCTCGTAGCGTTTCGCCTCCAACCTCGCACTTGTTGTATGTTGTACGCGCTGTCCCGAAGAGACCCAGACGCGGTTTCTGGTCGGACGGCGACTGCAAGCCATGAAACCACGATTCCCACTCCGCGCCTGTCTGGCATTCTGCTGGACCCTTGCCCTTGTTGCGGGGGGAGCGGCCGATGCCCAGACGACCGCCATTCCCGCTGATGCAGAATCCGCCCTCGATGCGTTGAACAGCTCGCCGCGCCACGGGGAGTGGATCGACATCGGCGAGGGGAGGTCGGGTACTAACCGCTGGGGAGACACGATTCGCTCGTGGATCGTGTACCCCGAACGAGCAACCCGCGCACCGGTCGTGATCGTCATACACGAGATCTTCGGCCTGACGGATTGGATCCGCGCCGTGGCAGATCAATTCGCCGCAGAGGGCTTCATCGCAATCGCGCCGGACTTGCTCAGCGGCCATGGTGCAGACGGCGGCGGCACTCCGGCAGATCGTCAGGAGGCGGTAGCTTTGGTTCGATCCCTGCGCGTCGAAGATACGACTCGGCGACTGTCAGCGGTTGCCCGCTATGGGATATCGCTGCCGGCCTCGAACGGTCGATTCGGCGGCGTTGGGTTCTGCTGGGGGGGGAGCACGAGCTTCAACTTCGCAGCCAACGAAGAGAACTTGGACGCGGCTGCCGTCTACTACGGAAGTTCTCCGAACCGCACGATGCTGGGCCGCGTTGAAGCCCCCGTCCTCGGCTTGTACGGCGGCGACGACGCCCGGGTTAACGCCACCATACCGGACGCGCTGCGCGAGATGCGACGTCTCGGGAAGTTCTACGAACCGCACCAGTTCGATGGGGCTGGACACGGCTTCCTGCGGCAGCAGTCGGCCCGCGACGGGGCGAACCTAAGCGCTGCCAAGGCGGCGTGGGCAAAGACCATAGAGTTTTTCCGCCAACACCTCGAGAAGTAGAGCTCAACCCATGTGCCAAACACTCTCAGCTCCTACAAGGCTCGCAATCGGCCTAGCCGTGTTCTCGATGCCGGCGCTGTCGGCCACCAATGTGGTGTTCATGATGGCCGACGACCTTGGCTGGAATGACGTCGGCTACCACGGGAGCGAAATCCGCACGCCGAACATCGACTCGATCGCGCAGCGCGGCATCCAACTCGACCGATATTACGCAACGCCTCTTTGCAGTCCGACGAGAGCTGCATTGCTGACAGGCCGCATCCCGCTGCGGTATGGAGTCGATCGGCCGATCGAAACGATGGGCGGTCTTCCGGAGAAAGAACGCCTATTGACCGATGTGCTCAAGACTGCCGGATACGAAACCGCGATCGTCGGCAAGTGGCACTTGGGATTGGTGCACGTCAAGTACCACCCCTACAACCGTGGTTTTGACACGTCCTACGGCCATCTGGGCCCCGCAGTCGACTACTGGACACATATCTGGGACGGCGGTCTCGACTGGCACCGCAATGGCAAAGTGCTGAACGAGGAAGGCTACACCACCGAGCTGATCGGCAAGGCGGCGGAGCGCGCGATCTCGAAGCGCGACACGGCAAAACCGTTGTTCTTGTATGTTGCGTTCAACGCGCCGCACGGTCCCTTGCAAGCTCCACCTGAAGCCGTGTCTGCATACGATTCCGTCCAGAATCCGCGCCGCCGGACCTACGCAGCGATGGTGAGTGAGATGGATCGAGCAGTCGGCGGGATCCTGAAGACGCTGGAAGAGCAACAGCTGACTGACGACACATTGATCGTCTGGTGTAGCGACAACGGTGGCGCAGTTCGCCTCGGAGCGGATAACTCGCCGCTCCGTGGAGGCAAGGGGGGAGCCTTCGAAGGTGGCATTCGAGTGCCCGCCGTTGCTTGGAAGCCCGGCAGTATCGAGGGTGGTGAGACACTCACGCAAATGATGACGGTGGCGGACTGGTTCCCGACCATTGCAGCTGCCGCCGGAATCGACCTAGATGCAGACAGTGAACTGGATGGCCTCAATATGTGGCCGGCTCTCACGAACGGCGAAGTCGTGGGCCGTACCAAGCCTTACGTGGCCGGCGTGTTCGACAGCGTAGCGCTCATTGACGGGTCTTGGAAGTACGTTGAGCCCCTGCCCAGAGGTGGCAGCGGCGTCGCACATCTTTTCCGTCTAGATAAAGATCCGGGAGAGCGAGAAGATCTGGCAGAAGTGGAGCCGGAACGATTCGAGGCAATGCGAGAGCGGCTGCGCAGTTTCCCTCGGACAGCCACGATCGCACCAGACGTCACTCCTCCACCAGGCCCTGGGCGGGGTCGTCCGGGAGGACGGCCGCCTCCGAATTCTGGTGGCGAAGGTGCCAGAAGGCCGCCAGGACGCGGCGGTGGAGCGGTCGATGGCTGGAAGGAAATCACCAAGCCCCCTTGGGTCGAAGCGGCACACCGGTGACCGTAGACCGAGCCGGTCTTGGTCGTAGCTGGCTCACCTGTCGTGCCCGGCACCTCGGGAGCTTCTTGGAGGCGTCTCCCAGGCTTGGATGATGTACATCTAGATAAACACTAAGATCAACTTGAAGGTGTCTGAGTTCTCAATCGCCGAAGCTCGAGGACGCTTCTCCTCGCTTCTTCGAGAGGCAGAGCACGGCAGGGCGGTGAGAATTACCCGCCGCGGTAAGCCCGTCGCACTATTGATCAGTCACCGGGAGTCCAAACGTATAGTTTCGGACCGGCGTGACTTTGTCGAGGCTTACGAGGAGTTCTCGAAGTCCCATGACTTTGAAGATCTCAACATCGACCCGGACGAGGTCTTCCTGGGTTCGCGAGATGAATCTGCGGGGCGTGATGTGTCGTTGTAGCCGGTGAAGCAGCTACTCGACAACAACATCGGACGAGGCCTCGTCCGAGACCTCGAATTGTGCAAAGACTATTTGGCCACAGTAGGGAGATCGCAATCCGCACACGGTCGATCGCGCTAAGGTAAGTAGGTCAGTCAGAATTGGGAGTGTGTGATGTCCGGGGAGGAACGCCTTCGCAAAGTCGTGGAACGCGGGAAATACGCCCCGCTGTATCGAAGTCTCCGCATGCGGTCAGGACGGCGATGGCGGGTCTCGTTCACGGAAATCGAGGCTGTGCTTGGTTTCACACTTCCAGAATCAGCGCGGCTGCACCGACCTTGGTGGTCGAATCAGCGGAACAGACGCGGTTATGCGCACTCGCTGGCTTGGCAGCTCGCCGGATGGAGGACCGCCGCAGTAGATCTTGAGCACGAATCGCTTGTGTTCGAGCGTGAGGAAACCATCGTCAAAAAGGCTCGGCCGCACGGTCCGCGAGTCCGGACGGGCAGCGATGTAATCGATCTCGACCAGGTGTTCCCGCCACACAATCCTGGCGATTGGCCATCCGAATTGTCGTTGCGACGCGAGGATCTCTACGACGACCGAGGCCGTTGAGCAAAGGATGTTCATTGACACCAACGTCCTAGTTCGAGCGCGCTTCACGGTCGCGCCCAGCCATGACTTGGCTCGTGCCCGACTGCGTGAAGCTCTTGGAAGGGAAGAGCGTCCCCGGATAAGTCGGCAGATCGTTCGCGAGTACCTTGCGGTTGTTACGCGCCCGCAGGTCTGGACAGCCCCATTGCCAATGTCGGATGCACTCAGAGACGTTGACTGGTTTGTATCTCAGTTCGACATTTTGGAAGACGGACCGGATGTCACCCACCAGTTAGCCGAGTTGTGTCGGGAGGTTCCAGTTGCGGGACGCCAAGTCCATGACGCTAATATCGTGGCAACGATGCTCGCGCATGCCGAGCAGCGCCTGCTCACTTTCGACCAAGACGACTTCCGCCATTACGGGAATCGGATCTCGCTGATCGATCCGGCAAGAAGCGATTGACCAGTCGCATCGCGGCTAGGAACAGACCCTCTCGGAACCAATGTCCGGCAGGGAGAGCGGATGGTTGAAGGGCTCTAAGGTCCCTTGACCGCGCTGCAAGGCCAATGCTTCTTCTTACAGCCTACGAAGTGGTCGCCGGCGAGACTCAGGGCCATGCCCAAGTAGGGCGGCGCGTGGCGTTGCCGCTCGAACGCCGTCGTCTGCTCGAGCCGCGAAGTCATGGGCTGGAAATGCCCTGCCTCGCCACCTGCAAATGCCCTAGATCCCGTGCGAGCGATTCCTTGCGCCGAGAGTCCGCCGATGTCTCAGCAGCGTTCCCGTACCACGGGTGGTCGACGTGCTCCCGATGCATGATCCGCTCCATTTCGGCGACGACGTCCGGATATGCGTCAGCAAGGTCTCGCTCGCAGCTAACGTCTTCCTCGACCAGAAACAGCTCCATAGGATCGTCGGGAGTTGGGCGGTAGGCCTTCCACGGACCCTTGCGGACCGCCTGCTCCCTCGCGTTCTCCCAATGGAGAGGCCGGTCTGAGACGAACCTCGCCGGATCGCCGCTCAATAGCGGGACGAGGCTCGAGCCGTCGCGTCGCTGGAAGGCGATTGAATGGTACCTGGAAGATGTGCTGATAGTGAGTGTTGCCAACTTGGAGTACGGCCGGAAAGAGGCCGAGTGGCATACTCGGGAGCGTGCTCGACTTGCGGCCATTGGCCGGACACCTCTGTTTGTTGACGGTCAGATTGCAGCGATTGCCCGTCAGCATGGTTCGATCCTCGTGACATCCAACACTCGTGACTCTCAATTGTTCGAGGGCCTGACACTGGAACTTGGATCTGAGGCATCAAGTCCTACGGCGCTTGCGCGGCCTCTACGCCTCACTATCGCGACTCGCCGACAACCTGATTCAGCGGCGTGTCCTATCAGTGTTGAGCTCCTGCTGAATGACCAGGTCGGTTTTGAACGCCGACTACAGCGAATCGCTCATCCGACACGATCTTCACGCACAGGGACTGGCCGAGCAGTTCTACGTGCCACAGTGCATTGATGTACTCGACATTCCTGCCATCAACACGCGGTCAGCCGACCATGGAGAACCCCACTGAAGCGAAGTGGTGATCGAACGAGAATGCCCGTCCAATGCCGTGATTTGACATTAGGACGAAGCTAGTTGCATCAACCGCTGAAAGCTTGTGTAGGTCGCGACGAGTGTAGTATCGCCACGCACCCTTCATGTCAGCTTCAGTGCAATCCAGCACGCGGAAGTTCTGAATCGAATCCAACGAGTCCTTCCACTTGAGGGCGACGTCCCGTGCCGCGTGCTGATCGAAGAACGTCATAGTCTCGAGAATTACGGGCACTGATGTAACGATACGAGCGTGACTCTGTACCATTTCCTCCCACGCCGTCACTGCTCTGGGATGTAGCGGGTCCTGACTGAGCGCAAGGGCAATCCACGCGCTGGTATCAACAAATACCGTCGAGCTCGCGCGCATTAGGACCTATCGTAGATCGCATCGTGCTCGGCGGACGTCTTTGTCGGCGTTCCATCCCATAGCGCGACCGGTCCACTCGCATCTGGCCGGAGCCACACGCGACGAACCGCCTCGCGCACTAGGTCCGCTACGCTCCGGCCCGTTCGCTCCGCTATTGAACGAAGTTCCTCTAAGTCCTGATCCGGAAGGTAGACTTGTGCCTTCGTCATATGTGTCAGTTTACTTGCCCGAGCGACATACGTCAACTCTCCACTCAGGTGAAATGGAAGCAACCGCTGGTGTAGCGCGACTTGCCGGGCTGACTGCGCGTGATCGACCGGAATGGGTTCCGCTACGAGCTGTCGGCAACCACCAGCCCACGCCAACGGCCGGATGCCCATCGGGCCCTTCACCAATGTCGGATGCACTCCGGGACGTTCATTGGTTAGCGCTGAGTTCGAAATATCGGAAGACGGACAGGATGTCACCCGCCAATTGGCCGAGTCGTGACGCGAGGCTCCAGTCGACTCGCAGCAAGGAGCCGAGCTTCTGGGAACCAACCTCCCGCAGGCCAAGCAGGTGGCTGAACCGCTCTGGGATCCAGTGAGCGCACTGCGAGGCCTATGGCCTCAGCCGTTGGCCTGTGAACTGGCTGGCGACGATATTCGGCACCCGGCTCAAGGAGGGAGGCGCGTGGCGTTGCCGCTCGCACGCCGTCGTCTACTCGAGCCGCGAGATCATCGGCTGGAATTGCCCTGCCTCGCCACCTGCAACTGACCTAGCTCCTTTGCGAGCGATTCCTTGCGCCGAAAGTCCGCCGATGTCTCCGCAGGGTTCCAGTACCAAGGGTGATCGACGTGCTCTCGATGCATGATCCGCTCCATTTCCGCGACCACCTCGGGATATGCATCCGAAAGGTCTCGCTCGCAGCTAACGTCTTCCTCGATCAGAAAAAGTTCCATAGGATCGTCAGGAGTTGGCCGGTAGGCCTTCCACGGACCCTTGCGGACCGCCTGCTCCCTCGCGTTCTCCCAATAGAGTGGCCTGTCTGAAACAAACCTCCCCGGACCGCCGCCCAATAGCGGGACGAGGCTCGACCCGTCGTTTGAGGGAACAGGGTTGGTTCCGGCCAGGTCGGCGAATGTCGGAAGCAGGTCGACGAGCCATACGGGCACGCTGGACACGCCGGCCTTGATCGCGGCGGGCCAGTTCACGAAGAACGGGATGCGGATACCCCCTTCCAGCAGGGAGAACTTGCCTCCCCGAAACGGTCCTTTGTTTCGAAAGAACGGATCGTCCGGCCAGTTCGCGGATCGGTTCCCGCGCGCGAAATACCCGCACATCGAGTAGCCGTTGTCCGACGCGAAGACTACGAGAGTGCGGTCCCGGATCCCGAGGCTTCCGAGCAGGTCAACCAGTTCGCCGGCGAACCTGTCGATCCGCAGCACCATGGAAGCCCACTCCTTGTGTGCTGTCGATGGAAAGTCCGCTCGGTTCAGGAAAGGGCCGAGGCTGTCGGTTATGACCGGCCCGTGGGGCAGTTGGGTCGCAAAATAGAGAAAGAACGGTCGGTCCCGGTTGCGACGCACGAAGCCGATGGCTGCCTCCTCGAGCACATCCTCGGAATAAACTGCCCGCGATCGGTCCGGGACGCCGGGCGGAATCAATCGGCCGTCGCTGTCGTAGCGGGAAGAGGAGTTCCTAGACTCGGGCGGTGTCTGGTTGTCCTCGTACATATGGGCCATGTCGAAACCGAAGTTCCCCGGATAGTCAATCTTGCGTCCGTTGCGGTAGAGGTAGTGGGGGAAGAACGTGTGGGCGCGGCGCTGGTCGTAGAATCCGAATGCCTCGTCAAAGCCCTGCTTGTCTGGCGTCCCCGGCGTGTCGGGAAGGCCAATGCCCCACTTGCCGAAGAAGCCGGTCGCATACCCCGATCGTTTCAGCATCTCGGCAATCGTCACGTCCGAGTCAGCCAAGTGATCCTGCCCCCTTGCGCTGCGGTTATCGCGAACTGATGCGTGCCCCGTATGCAGTCCCGTCATGAGGGTCCCTCGGGATGGAGCGCATTCCGGAGCGCCGGCGTACGCTTGTGTGAAGCGAACGCCTTCCGCCGCGAGCCGATCCAGGTTTGGAGTCGAGAAGCGGCTCTGTCCCCAGATGCTGAGATCCCGGTAGCTGAGGTCGTCCGCCAGAATTACGACGATGTTCGGCTTGCTTCCGGGCAGCGGCCCCTGGGCTTGCAGGGCTCCCGGGACTAGCAAGAGGCAGATGACCGCAAGACGCGTCACGGGGGCAAGAATAGCAGCCTAAGGCGGGGCTGCTTTCGTGAACAGGACCACCCGCCAAGACCTGCGGGCCCGGCCGTGGCCCCACCCAGCTCGCCGACCGCACATTGTTCTTGCGTCCGTTCCGCTGGGGACCGCGGGCCACGCCTGCATCGACGCTTCCGAGGACTTGTTGTACTGTTCCGCTCTACTCCGTAGCCCGCTCGTCTAGCGACCCATGCCTTCGAAGCCCGGTCGAATCTCAGTCGAATCTCACGAAGCCGCGTCGCTTCGATGTATGATGCGCACTGAGGATAGTGGTGATGATCAGAATTCCGATTCTACTGCTCGCGTTGGCAAGCGTCGGTGCGGCACAGTCGGGGCCGTGCTTGGCCGACGCGTTCCTTGATGTCTCCGAAGCGGCTGGAGCCGGACCCGCCTATCCGCGCCCTCGCGTCGAAGCGACGTGCGAGGGCGATGAGCTGGTGGTTCGTTCCAACGGCATACCGCACTACGAGTTCGTCCAAGTCACCCCGAACCCGCTGTTGGAGCGGAACAATGAGTACCGCCTGCCCGCCAAGCCCACGCTATTGGACACAGCGGTGCCGATTCCACTGCTCGGCGGTCTCGGCGTCGCGGTCAACGGCATCGTGATTTTCGGCCCGAACGAAGGCCCAGTGCCAGCAGAGGAACAATTCGGCGATCCGGTGTTCAACGCCATCATGGATGCCTGCATGGGCCATACGGCGCTGGAGTACCACTACCACGCCATGGTGCAGCGCTGCCTCAGCGTTGGCGCGAAGGATGGAGATCCGTCGCCCATCCTGGGCTTCGGCTACGACGGCGTTCCGATCCGAGGTCCCTGGGGCTGTGCCGACGCCGATTGCAGCAAGGTGCTGCGCTACCGCAGTAGCTGGGAAGAGGTTCGCGAGCCGCATCAAGACGCTTGGGACGCCTACGAATACGTCGAGAAGGACGGACCGGAGTACCTCGACGCCTGCAACGGACACACTGGTCCTGAAGGCGACTACCACTACCACATCACCGAGACTTGGCCGTACATTCTTGGGTGCTTCTCAGGCGCCCCGACAGGCGGACCCGTCCGCGGTCGCCGCCGGCCTGAAATCAGCCAAGCGCGTCCCGGACAAGGTGGCGGACGCCCGGGGCCGGGCCCGGCCGGAAACCGACCTCCTAGGGCGGGACAGCGGGGTGGTCCCCCACGCGACGAGCGTCCAGGGCCGGAAGAAGTGCAGGCCGTCGCCGCAGCCCTGAGCAAGGATGCAAGCGAAGTCGCCAAAGCCCTGCGCGTGGAGCCCGGTGGTATCAAGCCGATCAACCTTGCCGCTTCCGCTCGGACGCTCGAGGTGGACACCGCCAAGCTGATCGAGTCCCTGGGAAGAACGCAGCCGCCGCGGCGCCAGCGACAGAACCAAGCCCCGCCCGGCGAGCCGGAGTGCTTCTTCCGCTGCGGCCAGAGCGAAGAGAACGCTGTCGGCTGCACTCTGACGCCGGACCACAAGGTGCTGTGCTTCAGGCCTTGCGACGACAACAAGTGCGGCTGATCCGCCCGGCGCTGATGGCGCTGGCCATCATTGCCGGGATCGCAGCTTGGCCGCAGGAACCGTTCCTGCCTCCGGTCGACCATTCCCAGCACCCCTTGATCGAGGTGGACGAGGCCGAGCCGACACCGTCGATGCGCATCCACATGGACGCCGACTCGATGGACGGATTCAACATCTTCCTGGAAACGCAGAACTTCCGCTTCACGCCGCAGAGCGTGGACACGCTGCCGGTCGCCAACGAAGGCCACGCACACCTGTACGTGAACGGGGAGAAAGTGGCTCGCATGTACTCGCCGTGGCACCACCTGTCGCGCAAGCTGCTTCGCGACGGGATCAATCGCCTCGAGGTCGAGTTCAGCACCAACGACCATTCGGTCTGGGCTCTAGCCGGCGTGCCGATCGGCGCGGACGTGCTGATTGATGCAAGGGTCACCGAAGGTGATCCAATCCTCCGCGAAGACGTCAGCTACACGCTGGACTGGGATTGGGGTGCAGCGGACCCAAATCCGGCCGGCGGCTGGACGGTTCGGACGGACCAGGGCTACTACGTGCAAGTTGAGCGCGGGCGGATCGTTACCCGCAATCTCGAACTGGTTCCCTGCCATATCGCTCCCCCGCCCGCACCGCTGGCATCGGTGCTGGGCTGGCTCGCACCGCGCCGCGTGTTCGCCGGGCATAGCAGCTTGGTCCCCAACGAGTCAAAGATCACTGCTTCCTATGTGGAGGACCTAGCTGCGCCGCAAGAGACGTTTCTGGAGAGCCGGGTCGTAACCGATCCGGAGTACTGCCGGGCGCACTACCTCGCAGCACGGGAGCGGGGATCTCCACCGGGTTCTCTAACGCTTGATGTTTCAGGCACTTGGACTCGATCTGCTAAGCGGTCGGGTGAGCCGTTCCACATCAAGTCCGCTGCGGCGTACGGGGAGTTTAGGGCTTTGCAACTTCCAGATGGCAGCACCCTGGACCGGCGCTTGATCGTGGGGGGGATCGATGCCAGAGTGCGTCGCTCTCTCGACACGTTGCTCGACGGCATCGACTTCGCGGGCGGCACGTCGGATTCCGACGGCATGCAGGTCCTGCGAAACTTCGTGGCGGGCACGACAGTGCTAGTCAACGACGCCGAAATTCTCTAGCACCGCTGCGCCGTGGGGCGAGTCAACCATCGGTTCCGCAACCGTCCGCCGTCGATCAACGAAGCTCTCGCGGGGCAGTTGCCAGCAAGGCGCCAGAGGAAGCGGGATCCGCCAAGTTCCCTGTTAGCAGTGAGTTGAACGCGCTGCCCTAGCGTGACACCGGAACGACAACGACTCGAGAACGGTAAAGAGCTTGCAATGTTCGCGCCCCGTCACCGCTATTGGGGTCTGGCCCGGAAACAACTGCGCCGTAACCATCGTCTTGCAAACTAGCCAGGTGAGAGTGTTCGATCAAGCGATCTGCTCCGCCAGGCTCAGGAGGTTGAACAAGATGCCCGCGAGATCCCTCGTGTTCGCTGCCGTCGGACTGGCCGGCCTGTTGGTGGCAGTTCCCGCGGCCACAGCGAACGACCCCTGTCCCAGCGATGCATTCATGGATGTAAGCGATTCGCCGGGAGCGGGCGAGGGTTATCCGCGTCCGCGGCTAGAAGTCGAGTGCGACGGCGACGAACTCGTCGTGAGCAGCAACGCCATTCCGCACTACGAGTTTGTTCAGATCACACCCAACCCGCTGGTCGAACTCGATCGCGACTACCGCATGCCGCTCAACCCGAAGCTAGCGGAACAGCCGAGTCCGCTGCCCCTGCTTGGGCCCTCCGGCGTCGCCATCAACGGTATTCCGCTGTTCGGGCCGAACGAAGGCCCGGTACCCCGTCCGGGCTTCGGGGATCCGATCTACAACGCAATCATGGATTCGTGCATGGGACACACGGCGCGACAGTACCATTACCACGCGCTGATCGAGACCTGCTTCAACATCGCGAGGGAGGCGAACGAGCCATCGCCAATCCTCGCGTTCGGGTGGGACGGTTTCCCAGTGTACGGTCCGTTCGGCTGCCGCGATGAGGAGTGCTCGGAAATCGTCGAATTCAAGAGCAGTTGGGAGCAACTGCGCGCGCCGCGGATTGACGCATGGGACGCATATCGCTTCGTCCCGAAGGAGGGCGCCGAGTACTTGGACCGCTGCAACGGGCATAGCGGCGACGACCAGGGCGGTGCCTACCACTACCACGCCACGGCGACATGGCCGTACATCATGGGATGCTTCTCCGGCACGCCTTCTGCAGATGCAGGCAGGGAATCAGATCGCCAAATCAGCCGTCGCGACGGCGGCCGGGGACGCCCGCCAGGGGACGACCCCCGACCGACGGTCGAGCAGGTGAAACGGGCAGCGGCCAAGCTGGCGATCGAGGAAGGCGACCTCGCAGACGCGTTGCGCTTGACCGGTGGTCGCGTCGCGCCAATGAACTACGCCGCGGCGGCACGAGCTCTCGGTATCGAGGCGCGCGATCTATATGAGGCGCTTGGGGTTACCGCGCAGTTGCCTCCGCCCGGTGCTCGAGGCGGTCCGGGCGGGCGCGGGAGGGGCGCAGGGCCGCCGCGCCAAGGCGGACGGCCGAGGGGTCCGCGGCCACAGGGTCCCCGACCCCGACAGTGAAGCGACTCGCGGGTGCGTCACGCCTGAGATGCGGTTGCCGCGATTGACTCGCGCTCTCTTGAACTACGGCCGCGGCAGACCCACTACCGAGCACGAGTCTTGTAGTAACGTAGGTTCGAGTCACCGATGGCTTTGGCTGGCCTGCCCGGACCGCGTTTCGGTTTGCGTAGTAGCTAGATGCCAGGACCCTCGGGGCCACATCGTTGATTTGTGCAATCGGCTGCCTTCGCTATACGGCAGTTGCCCACAGGAGAATGACATGCCCTCGATCCGCTTAATTCTGTCCGCATGCCTAGTAATGGCAGTGTTTGCCGCATGCGGCGCAACCGACCAGTCCGCCGAGACCGGCGACGGCCCAGCCGTCCGTTCGCTCACCGCGGCCGAGTACTACGAGAAGATCCATGGCGCTTGGCTCGGCGAAGCGGTTGCGGGTGCATTGGGCATGAGCGTCGAGGGCATGCACAAGGACGCCCTTGAGCCTTTCCTCACGGAGTTGGGACAGTGGCCGCTGACCGATTACATCAAGACACTGCCTCCCCAAAGGGACCCGAATCGCAAGCAATGGTATACCGCGGACAACTGGGGCCCGACCGGATTCGGACCAGACGACGACTCCCTATACCAAATCGCGAACCTGATGCTGCTCGAGGAGAAGGGCCCTGACATCACAAGCCAAGATATCGCCGACAAATGGCTAGCGTCGTTCTCCGTGTTCGAGGCTCAGAACTGCGGCCGGGCGGTCAGGGTCGCCGAGAAGCTCCTGAAGGAGGGCGTCAAGCCTCCCGAGTCGGGGAAGCACGACTTTGGCGAGTTCATGGGCGGGCAAATGAAGGGCGAGTTCTGGGGCTTCATGCTGCCCGGCAATCCCGCAGGGGCTGCAGAGTACGGGCGCATCGATGCCGAAGTCTCGTTCCATACCGACGGCGTCTACGGCGAGATGTTCATGGCTGCTCTCACCGCCGAGGCCTTCTTTGAGTCGGATCCCACGAAGCTGCTCGAGGCCGGTCTCGCAACCATCCCCGAGGATTGCGACTACGCCCGCTGCATCCGAGACGTGATGTCCTGGCACCAGCAGTGGCCCGATGATTGGGAAATGGCCCATGAGCAGATTGACGCCAAGTGGGCTCCGGAGGGTGACGAAAAGCAGCGCCGCGTGTTCCCCAACAACGCGGTCAACGCCCTAGCCCTGCTGTACGGCGAGGGTGACTTCGACAAGACGATCACGCTCGCTGTCATGGCCGGCTGGGACACCGATACGAACGCCGGCGACGTCGGGCCGGTCATGGGGATCATCCTAGGGCCCGGAGCGATCGCCGAGAAGTGGACCGCGCCCATCGCGAACATCCTTCGCTCCGATGTCAAGGGCGCGGAGGAGTGGAAGATCGATGAACTGGCGCGGCGGACGGCCGACATGGGCATGCGAATGACCGAGGCAAAGTCCTCCGGGCTAGTTGAGATCGTCAGCGAGTAGGGATCCTGCTGCTGGTCCAGCTGCTCAGGCAACGCGTGGCTTATTTGCACGAGCTGCGCAGTTGCCAGCGGAGCCGGTGGCCTTCGCAGCTCGGCTTGGCCCAGGAATCAACGTGAGATCCAACTGCGGCAGCTTGAAAATGCGGCGTCGAGACCTTTTCTCGCTAGCGGCGACCGCAGCCTTCGCCGGTTGTGCATCAGCTCCGGAGGGCCGGTCTCGTCCTAATATCCTATTCGCGATCTCCGACGACCAATCCTTCGCTCATACCGGTGCGTCCGGCGACCCGGTTGTCCGCACGCCAGCGTTTGACCGCATTTCCGCCGAGGGCGTCCGGTTCGAACACGCCTTCTGCAACTCGCCGTCATGCACTCCATCCAGGGGAGCCATCCTGACGGGCCAGGAGTGCTACCGCCTCGAAGAAGGCGTCAACTTGTGGAGTTCCCTGCCCGCCAAGTTCGTGACGTACCCCGACCTGCTCGAAGCGGCGGGGTACCAAATCGGCTTCACCCGCAAAGGCTGGTCGCCCGGGAGCCTGGAAGCCGGGGGCCGCTCGCGCAATCCCGCAGGCCCGAGGTACGACGACTTCCAGACCTTCTACGAAGCCAACCCGCCCGGAGCTCCGTTCTGTTTTTGGTTTGGGAGCAGCGACCCGCATCGCGCGTACGAGAAGGGTTCGGGTATTGCCAGCGGACTGCGCCCCGAGGATGTGGTGGTGCCTCCGTTTCTTCCCGACGACCCGGAGGTTCGCAGCGACATTCTCGACTACTACTTCGAGATCGAGCGCTTCGACCGGGAACTCGGCGAGATCCTCTCGTACTTGGAAGAGCGCGGCCAGCTGGAGAACACCATCGTCATCGTCACCAGCGACAACGGGATGCCGTTTCCGCGTGCCAAGGCGGATCTATACGACTACGGGGCGCGCGTGCCGCTTGCCGTGCGGTGGCCAGAAAGTGTCCCCGGGGGACGAGTGGTCACCGACTTCGCCAGCTTGGTCGACATAGCCCCAACCATCCTTGAGGCTGCGGGTATCGAGATTCCGGAAGATATGACGGGGCGCAGCCTGCTGGACTTGCTGAAGTCTGGGGAAGACGGGCGCGTCGACCCCACTCGTGACCACGTGATCTTGGCCCGCGAGCGCCACACTCCGTGGCGCGAAGGAAGGGTCGGATACCCGATGCGGGCGATTCGGACGGATCAATACCTCTACATCCGGAACATCGAGCCCGACCGCTGGCCCGCGGGTGACCCTCCAATCCTGGGGGAAGTAGATCCATCGCCCACGAAGGACTTGATGCGGGCGCGCAAGGACGACCCAGACTTCCGGCGCTACTACGAGGCGGCGTTCTCCAAGCGCCCTGGCGAAGAACTCTATGAGCTGGGCCTTGATCCCGGGCAGATGAAGAACGTCGCCGACGAAGCCGCGCACGCGGAGATCAAGAGCGCCTTGGCAGCAAAGCTAGACCAACACCTCCTGGCAACGTCTGATCCCCGAGCCCTCGGACACCCGCCTACGTGGGAATCGGATCCGCACCATGGCAGGCTCACTCTGGAACAGCGCCAGTAAGACACCAAGCCCGAGTCTTGGAATGGCAGATCGCGGATCGGCCAGAGCGCAAGCTCGGTAACCGACCGCAAGCCGCAGCCCTGGTGCGTAGCCCTACGGGCTAATGCTGCCATCGGCTACACTTGAACCGGCCATTTTCCTCATCTGGCAACTTGCCCTCAGGCTCGGTGGCTTACTTCGCGACCGCCGCCACTGGCAGCAGGGTTGCCGGTGCCGGGAAGACCGGCTGTATTCGGAGTTAAGCGCTATGACCCGCCGCATTGTCCAATTGGCCGCACTCGCCTGCGGCGTTTTCCTTGCCGTGTCGCCCCTATCGGCTCAAGGCGGAGGAGACAGAGCGGAACGGGTTAAACCCACCGTCGCTGACGTCTCGTATGGCGACCATGTGCGGCACGTGTTCGACTTCTACCAAGCTGAGTCGTCTGACCCCACACCGTTGGTGCTCTATATCCACGGCGGAGGCTTCACCCGAGGTAACAAGGGTTCCGTAAACCAAGCAACCCTGAAGGCACTGTTGGCTGCCGGGATCTCGGTCGCCGCGATCAACTATCGGCTCGCTGGCCAAGTGCCGCTGCCAGCAGCCCACGCAGACGCCCAACGAGCCGTGCAGACGCTGCGGGCGAAAGCTGCGGAATGGAATATCGACAAGGATCAAGTCGGTGCGTTCGGAGGATCAGCCGGGGCTCAGCTATGCATGTGGCTGGCCTACAGCGACGACCATGCCGATCCATCGAGCAGCGATCCCATCGCGCGCGAGTCGACCCGGCTGGCATACGTTGCACCGCTCAACGGCCAGAGCACGAACGACTTCGACTGGTGGCTGGAGAACCTCCCGGGCTACGACGAGCTGCATCGCGACCCGGCGGAGATCTTCGGCACATCCGACAAGGGCAAACAGGCGGATATTGCCGCGAAAATCTCGGCAATCGAGCTGGTGTCCGCCGACGATCCTCCGACGTTCATGCGCTATGGAATGGCTCCTGGGGATCCAGTTCCCGAAGGAGATCGCGCTCAAGGGTGGAAAGTCCACCACGTCAACTTCGGGCTAGCGCTGAAGGCAAAGCTCGATGCGCTCGGTGTCGAGAACTTTCTGCAGTACCCGGGTGCGGAATCGGCCTATGCAACCCCGGAGGACTTCTTCATCGGCAAGTTCGGCAAGTCGGAGATCCGGCACCTTACACACGATGAGCTGTCCGACTATCACCTCGAACTCGTGAAGCTGTTGGAGCAGAATCCGAACCAGACCGGCGAAGTCTACCGCCAAGGCGTTTCGGGAGGGGTGGGCGGCTGGACTCCCTTGCCAGAAGCGTCAGACCGCAATCACTATTTGTCGATCCTACATCGCGGGGGCAACAGCTGGGCGGAGTCGCACGACCAGAAGGCCGACTTCTACATCATGCTCGAGGGATCCGGCACGCTGCTGCTGGGGGGCAAGATGGTGGACGCGATTCAAGCCGAGGGGCGCCCCGGCGAGTGGCGGGCACCGCGCCTCGAGAATCCGCGCCGCATCGAGGCTCGCAAGGGCGATCTCATCAACATCCCCGTGAAAACGCCTCATCAATGGGATCTCACTGAGGGCGAGTCCGTGACCTACGTGATCCTCAAGGTCGTCGAGCGTGGCGAGAACATACGGGACGCTCCTCCGAACTGAGTGCTTGGCGTAGTCGCATGAAGAAGTACTCGCAGGACGACGAGCGTCACGGGCGCGGCATGGCTGCGAAACATCGTCGGATTACACGAATCCTTGCATTGCTGGGCGTGCTCGTTATGGCTCTGCTCGCACCCGCAGAGTCCCGGGCCGAGTCCATGCGTGTGACGCTGCTGGGCACGGGCACGCCGAATCCGCATCCTGACCGGTTCGGGCCGGCAACGCTCGTAGAGGCCGGTGAGCAGCGGCTCCTGTTTGATGCCGGCAGGGGCGTCACGATTCGCCTGAACCAACTCGGCATTCCGATGCGCGAGGTGACCGCGGTCTTCATTACGCACTTCCACTCGGACCACTTGGTCGGCCTTGCGGATCTGTGGCTGATCGGATGGCTGCCGCCAAACTACGGTCGCCGTCGCGTGCCGCTGCGCATCTGGGGACCGGAGGGACTGGGGAAGATCACGGCGGGCATGGAGCAGGCGTACGCTACCGACATCGCCATCCGGGTCAAGGACGAGGCTTTGCCACGTTCCGCTGCGAAGTTCGATGTGAACGAGTACGGCGAGGGCGGAGTTATCTATGAGCACGAGGGCGTAAAGGTGACCTCGTTTGAAGTCAACCACGGGGATCTGATCAAGCCGGCATTCGGCTATCGCGTCGATTACGCCGGACGATCTGTCGTGATCTCAGGGGATACGCGCTTCGACCAGAACGTGATCGAGGCGGCCAAGGGCGTAGATCTGCTCGTTCACGAAGTGGTCGCAATCCCCGAAGCGCTCTTCGCCGTCAACCCGGCGATGAAGCGGGTCGAGGCTCACCACACCACACCCGAGGAGGTTGGCACGGTAATGTCCGAGGCGCGACCAAGACTCGGAGTCCTGACACACTACGTGCTGACTTCTGGCCCGGGCATCCCGCCGGAGACCAAGGACGAGGTCCTAGCTCGCCTGAAGACCCACTACTCCGGCCCGGTCGTCGCGGGCCATGACTTGATGGCTATCGAAGTAGGCGAATCGGTCACGGTACTTCAGGACCAGTAACCGTACCCTGCGGCAGACGTTCAGACCGCCATTCAATTTACAGTGAGCCATCGCTGCGGGAAATTGGTCCCGGCGGAGCCACTTCGAGCCTCGCCGTCGTGGTCGCGGTAACGCTCGGAGGGCATTCGCGGACCTAGAGCCAGTGGCTCCGCATCAATTGTTCCTTCGCTACGCGTCTCGACTACGGGGCAGGCCGGCCCGTCAATTGCTGAGGATGGGTGTAGATCAGCTGGCCTTGTGTTTCGCCATCAGCTCACGAACTTCTGGAACGAGATCTATTGGCACTTCGACCGCCGTGTGAGTGGTGCTCTCATACGCAGCTTCGTCCTCGACCACGGCCTCGTCGTCGCTTTGCGCCTCGTAGTGATCGAGTACCTGCTGGATTCTACTTTCGTCCCAACCGGCTGGAAAGTACGTCTTCCTCATTGTGCCCTCCTGCGTCTACGGCGAAGTGCTCGCTTCGCCTTCGGTCCGAGTTCGTACGCGGTGATCACGAAGACCGAGTTCGGAACGGGGTCTGGGACATATACTACTCGCAAATAACGGCCTGCTTGCGTTTGCCCGAGCGCGATTCTCACGCCTCCCTCTCCGGGACGGTCTTCCATTGGACGATCCAAGACTGCCTCGACTTCGTCTTCGCCAACGTTATGGCCGTAGATGTGAGGCTGTCCACTCCTAGGATCATGTAACTGCTCAGGCCCTTTTTTGACTATGTGTCTTGTGGCCTGAGATCACGCGCAGCAATGCTTGCGCTGGTTGGGGCCTGGTAGGTTTCGAACGGTTGCTCGTGGCGGGGTCCTGTCTCTGAGCGGGAACCGTTGTGAGC
>JAJEHF010000049.1 GCA_022823865.1 Bryobacterales bacterium | reverse complement strand
CGTCGCATCCCAGCGTTTGTCAAAGGATAACTCCTTTAGAATCAAGCAATTGCGGAATCACGAACGCAGGGAATCGAAAAGCTGCCCTACACTTCTCCGTAAGTGCTTGATTCCATTGGACTTTAAGCGGGACAGCCGTGTATCTATCTAATGTTTCGCGTTGCTGCTATCCCTGTCTCTTTCGGCACTCAACTCTGTAGGCCGCTATTGGATCTCGGGCATTTCCGTCATCTTGCCCTTGTCCAGATAACGGCTCTCCTTGGCGTACTGGCGGGCTCGCGGATCGTGGGTCACCATGATGATCGTCTTCGCATGATTGGCGTTCAGGGTCTCCAAGATAGTCAGCACGTCCGTGGCGGACTGCGCATCCAGCTCGCCGGTGGGCTCGTCGGCCAGGATGATGGAAGGATCGGTCACGATTGCCCTGGCGATCGCGACTCGCTGCTCCTGACCTCCGGACAGTTGCTGCGGGCGATGGCCCATCCGATCCCCGAGGCCAACGATCTCCAGCGCGCTGCGGGCTCGCTCGCGGCGCTCCTTCTTGGACAGATGGGTGAGCAGCAGCGGCAGTTCAACGTTCTCTGCCGCGGTCATCACCGGCACCAAGTTGAAACTCTGGAAGATATAGCCGATGTTCTGGCTTCGCCAGCGCGCCAGGCTGCGGTCGTCCATCTCGCCGATGGCAGAACCGAGCACTTCGACTGTGCCGTCCGTAGGGCGATCGATTCCGGCGACTAGGTGTAGCAGGGTAGACTTGCCCGAACCTGACGGCCCCATCAGGCAGAAGAACTGGCCGGACGGGATGTCCAGCGTGATGTGGTCCAGTGCGCGCACGGAGTAATCGGCGCGCTGATACTCCTTGAGGACGCCCTTCAGGGAAACGGCGGTGCTGGCGCTCATGCTTCTTTCATCCTCTGGACGTCATCGCCGTCCTCAAGCTCGTCCGGGGGCGAGAGGATCACGTCCTCCCCTCCGCTGAGACCTTGTTCAATCTCGACGCCCGCCGCCGTTGTGCGCATGACGCGTACCGGCCTGCGCACAGCCTTGCCTTCCACATAGAGGAACACGCTGTTGCCGTCCACCAGAGCCTCGGCCGGGATGCTCACACGGGCGCTCGAGACGCCCTGGCCGCCTTCGCGCTCTCCCTCGGCGGGTGCCAGAAACGCTACGTTCGCATTCATTTCCGGGCGGATCAGCCTGTCGGGCTCCAGCACTTGGACCTTGACCTGGACGGTGGCCTTTTGTCGATCCGCTTCCGGGGAGATCTCGACAACCGCTCCCGAATAGTCGCGGTCCTTGTAGGCGTCGGTGGCGACAACTGCCCGCTGGTTCATGAAGACTCTCGCGAAGTCGTTCTGGCTGATGTCCAGCTCGATCTGGATATCGTTCAGGTCGGCCATGGCCACCACGTACCCCTTCGCTCCGCGCTCGCCCACGAATCCGGTGGTGACCAGTTCGCCCACCTCGACATTGCGCTCCAGCACCGTGCCCGTGACAGGAGCCCGAATCACTGTGGCATCGACCAGGGTGCGGTTGTAGGCGACGCTCCCCTCGGCCCGCTTCACCTCGGCCTTGGCCGAATCGATGTCCTCTTGGCGCGGCCCGAGCCTTAGCAATTCCAAGGTCTTCGTCAGCGATGCGACACGGCTGACCAGCCCGTCGCGGCGGAATTGCGCTTGGTCAAACTCCGCGCTCGCGATCAGCTCCTGCTTGTGAAGCTCTGTCGCACGCTTGAACTCGATCTCGGCCTCCTGGAGCTGAGCTTTGGCTTCCAGCAGATCCGCTTCCGCCCGATCGATCTCTTCAGGGCGAGAGCCGGCTTCCAATTCCTGGAGGCGGGCCTTGGCGGCCTGCAGCGTGCCGACCGATTCCGTCAGGCGAGCCTGATATTCGTCATCTTCGAGTCGGACGATCGCCTCACCGGCGTTGACATGGTCACCCTTTTCGACGCCCATCCAGCGGACGCGGCCGACGACCTTGGACGCGACCTCGATCCTGTAATGGGGGATCACGTAACCAGCTGCCTGCAAGACGATGGCTTCGCCCGAAGCGCCGCCCCGCGGCGCGAGTACGCGGAAAGTCTCGATTTCCGGGGCGGCGAACAGCGCAACGGCGATGCGCCAGGCGGCGAGCGCGACGAGGAGGACCACGCCGCCTACGATCCATGCGGTAGCAGCCCTTGACCGCCGCCTCCCGCCTTGATTCGAGCGATCGATCTTGAGGCCTTCGAGGGCCTGGTCAAATGAGCGCTGGTCAGGCATGGAGTGCTGCTAGCGGTCGCCCAGCGACTGCAAGACCTCCCTTCTGGCGGCGAGCCATGCCGGCAGCAGACCGCCCATGACACCCATCGTCGCCGCAAAGATGAGGCCGCCGACGAGGTAGTCCAAGGTCAGCCGGAACTGAAACGTCGTCTCGGCAAAGGTCATGAAATTGCCGATCCGGCCCTCGAGCCCGTTCAAGGGCAGAACCAGCACGCAGCCCAGCAGGCCGCCCAATAGCGAGAGCAATACTGATTCCAGCATGAAGCTGGTCAGGATGCTCGTCCGAGAGAATCCTAAAAGGCGCAGGATTCCGATCTCTGCTGCTCGATTCGCCACTGCCGCGAACATCGTGTTCATGGCGGCGAAGCAGCTTCCAATGGCCATGATCACCGCCACGAACATACCGAGATAGCGGACCGGATCGGCAGACACCATCTGCTTTGCGTAGTACTCGCTCTCGCGTTCGGCTTCGAGTCCTAGACGCTGGTCGTCCCCGACCAAGTTCTGCAGGGCTGCGGCAGCGGCGCTGTCCTTGGCGCGGATCAGCACGCTACTCAGCGAGCCACCCCTGCCCAGATCCGTGCCAGCCAAGTTAGCGTCGACCCATATCTCGCTGTTGAATGCTGACTGGCCCGCTGAAAAGACCCCTACCACCTCCCAATCGCCGCGACCGTAGAGAATCTCTTCGCCAATGTCGGTGCCGGCCCGCTTGCCGTGCACGCCTCGCCCGACGACCATCTCGCGCCTGCCTGGCGTGAACCAGCGCCCATCGATCAATTCGACATCGTGCCTGAGCTTGATGCCCATGGAGGAGAGGCCCCGCACGCTGACGTTGGCCTGAGAGGTCGGATCGTCGCGCAGCGGCAGTTGCACGACCGATATGACCTCGTGGGATGCCATTGGCTCCCCGTCTAGCTCGGCGATCCCGGGGCTGAACTTGATGACGTCAAAGTCCTCTTTCGAGACGACGCTCACCAGTTCCGCGGTCGAGCCCTGCCTCATGACGATCAGGTGCAGCGGATCGCCGCCGGCTACCAACGACGTGCGCAGGCCCTCGACCAAAGTTCCGACACCCAGCATGACCGCAACCGTCAAGGCGACGCCGAGCGCGGTCATGATGGTCGTCGTCTTGCGGACCAGCAGGTTCCTGAGGTTGTAGGTGATCGGGATCAGCATGGCCAACCTACCAGCTACCCGGTATGACGCAGTGCGTCCACAATATTTGCCCGTGCCGCTATCGTGGCGGGTATCACCGAACTGCCCACGCTGAGGAGAATGGCCGTCGCGAAGCACGCTAGGACGCCCCAAGCCGGAAGTCTGAATCCGGTGATGAACTGTACCGCCACCTCGGACAACGCTTGGTTCACGGAAACCGTAAGCAAGATCCCGACCACGCCCCCTGCGAGCGATATCAGCATCGCTTCACCGAGCACGATGCCAAGCACGGAGCCGGGCTGGAAGCCGAGCGTCTTGAGAACGCCGATCTCCCGCGTTCGCTCTCTGACGGACATTGCCACCGTGTTGGCGGTGACCATCAGCATGCTGAACATGATGGCGCAAGCGATGGACAGCAGGAACAGCTTGATGTTGCCCAGCTGATTGATGAAGCTGAGCTGGAAGGCAGCCTCAGTCTCGGTCTTCGTCGGAACGGGCGAATTGCGAAACATGTCGTCGATGGCCGTCGCCACTCGCGAGGCGTCCGAGGCTGAACGCAGCTTGATGGCGAAGACACCGACCTCGGATCCGCGCTCGGGCCCGACGGCCTCTTCCAAATACTTGAGGTGGAAAAAGGCCTGCATGTCATCTGGGCCCTCGAAGATGGCCCGAATAGTCAATTCCGGATCGAACGGGTAGATGTCTCCCTTGATCGTGATTCGCTGCCCGATCTCGAAGCCGAGCTTGTCCGCGATGGTCTTCCCAACAGCGAGCCCCTGCCGGTCGCGCTTGAACGCCTCGATTTGCTCGGGCGGAGCCTTGAACTCGGGATACATCTCAAAGACGGCTTCTTGATCGACCGCGAAGCGCGCGAACATATGCTCCGGCCGCTGGTCGATATACGTGCCGCCGAACCAGTTCATCGGACAGATCCCGGCGACACCGTCGGTTTCGGCGATACGCGCCCCGTAGTAATACGGCAACGCCTGAGTCAGCGAGACGCGGTGGCGGGTTACCAGCCGCAGAGCGGACTCCTCTCGGACCTCGTTATCGAAGAAGACGGCGTAGACGGAGATCAGCGACCCGATCAAGAAGACTGAGATGGCCGTGCTCAGCACGGTCAGCACCGTCCGACGGCGATTCCGGCGCAAATTTTTTAGGACGAGGTATAGCTGCTTGCCCATGGCGAGTCGATATGGACCGGGCAGCCGCTTAGGCGAATCGGGCGGATAACCGCTCTAATCGGTCGACCGCCGCCAAGCTGCGGACGGGGCGCGGGATATCTGCACTCATTGTGGCACGTACGATGGCGACTTACAATTCCGGGAAGTCCTCGACTGCATTGCAATTCTGGGCTAACTTCGGGTGCCTGCGACACGTGGCTAGGCCGTTGCCACCGCACGTCTGCAGATTGTGGTACGGACAGCATCCATCTTCAGGAATCTCAAGCCTTGCCGGATCCTCCGCGGCGCTGACTTGGAGGCGCTCTCCCCCACTCAGGCGGCTTAGACCACCCACCACGGGCGAGAGTAGCGTATAGGCCGTTGCTAGCTCGGGGCTGCCACGCTCACCCAGCAATCCGTAGCGGCTAGCCAAATTGACACAATGTGGAGTCTGATCCCGACCTATTGAATACGCAATGGCTCTGAATATTCGTAACGCCGAGGCGGAGCAACTCGCCGAAGCTCTGGCGCGGCTGACCGGCGAGACAAAGACGCGCGCGCTCACAGTGGCGTTGCGAGAGCGGCTGAATAGGCTCCGGCGGGACCGGTCCGGTCGCAGCCTCGCGCAGGAACTGGAGGAAATCGCAGACCATTGCTCATCTCTGCCAGTCCTGGATTCCCGTGATCCGGACGAGATCCTCGGATACGACTAGATCGGCCTGCCGTCCTGATGGTGATCGACACTGCGGCATTCGTTGCCATTCTCCGAGACGAGCCCGAGCGCAGGGAATTCGTTCTTGCAATCGAGCAAGCGGAACACCGCGCCCTGTCCGCAGTCTCGTTTCTCGAGACCTCGATCGTCATCGGCTCCCGCTACGGGCCTGAAGGACTCCGTGACCTCGACCTTCTCATCGGCAAGGCCCGCATCGAGATCGTTTCGGTCGAGGAGGAGCAGGCTCAGGTTGCCCGTCGGGCATTCATGCAATACGGCAGGGGACACCATCCGGCACGGCTGAACCTCGGCGACTGCTTTGCCTACGCCCTGGCGAAAGTGCTGGACGAACCCTTGCTCTACAAAGGCGGCGACTTTGTTCGCACGGATATCGCCGCCGATCTCCGCTCGACCAGCTGACGACAGCGGTCGAGACGGGACTCTCGAACACACAGGTGCCTGCGACCGGCGATCATACCGGTTGCGCCGGCGGGTGCGCTCCCCACGACGGCGATATTGCCGTCGAGTCCCACCCCAGCACGGACTGGATCGAGCAACCTCCTCGCTGTTTACGGAGTGCGGACATTGGTCCATCTGCCCGCATTGCCTGCGCCACGCCGAATGGCCGCTCCACAGGCTGAAAAACTCCCCGCGAGGGCCTATTGTTGAGGCTCCGCTGGCGTTGTGCAGATCCGGTCTCGTAGCATGATTCCGGAACGGCTGGGGGTTATCCTAGGTCAGCGCCGGGGTGCACATGATGTTTCGCTCAGTTCTCTGCGGCATTGCGCTCGCTGTTGTGGCGCCGCTCGCGCTGTGGTCGCAGGCGGAGATTGCGTTGCAGCCGCTTGCTCAGCACACTCGTCGGCTCGAGCAAGCGTTGGTCTATCTGGGCCAGCCGCTTGAGTCCAACGCGGCCAAGGCCATCAGCACTGCGGTCGGACTGCCGGACGAGTCCGCGGCGGTTCGCGAAATCCAGCGGGTCTTGGACGAGCTGGTCCTGGTCCATGTCGAGATCAACCCGGAGAGCCGGGTCAAGGTGCGGCAGGGTGCCGCTAAGGCGACATTGGTGGAGCAGGGAACTAGGCTCTTTCTCGTCAAGGTGCACAACCAGGCGGGCGTAACTGCGCCGCTGCGCGTGTTCAGCCCCAACAGCGGACCGACCTCGCTGCGCTCGCGCGGAGAGCACGAGCCGGCTATGGAACTCGGCCAGCAGCAGGTGCGCGACCGCTGGGCCGAGATCTCGATCTACTCCGACCCACCGATGGCGCCACGGCTGACGGGACTGCCGATCGAGTACGAGATCTTGCAGGTCTACAGCCGCGACCGCGGGCAGCGGTCGGCCAAGATCGCGATGGACGTAGGGCAGGGCAGCCAGGACATCGGCTTTCGCAACGACATCCTGATCGCATTCGACATCGCTCCGAGCCGCTCGATCCCCCTGCGCGTGCGCAGCGAGTCCGGCGAGTCCGGCGTGGCATCGTTCCTCTTCAAGGACAGGCAGGGCAGGGTTTACCCCAATCCGTCGAAACGCCTAGAGCCGGACTTCCCGTTCCAGCAGCATGTCTATCGCTTCGATGGCGAAGACATCCGCCTGCCGGACGGGTACTACACCGTCGAGTACGGCGGCGGGCCCGAATTCCGCACCCGCACCAAGGAGTTTCCGGTCTCTGGCGACAGTCCGGCGGCGATCTCGGTACAGCTCGAGCGCTGGATCGACCCTTCGAAGTACGGCTGGTGGTCGGGTGACCATCATGTCCACGCCTCGGGTTGCGCCCACTACAAGAACCCGACCGAAGGCGTCGGGCCGATGGCCATGCTGCGCCAGATTCTCGGCGAGAACCTGAACATCGGCGCGGTGCTCACGTGGGGGCCCTCCTGGTACTTCCAGAAGCAGTTCTTCTCGAGCACGGACCACCCCCTATCACGCGACGAGCGCGTCATGCACTACGACGTCGAGGTCTCGGGGTTTCCGTCGAGCCATGCTGGGCACTTGGTGCTGCTCGGCCTGAGCGAGGACGACTATCCCGGCACAACGCGAATCGACGAATGGCCTTCATGGGACCTGCCGGTCTTGCAGTGGGCCAAGGCGCAGGGCGCCGTGACCGGTTTCTCGCATTCCGGCTGGGGGCTCCAGATCGGCGCCGAGGAGCTTCCCTCGCTCGAGATGCCCGGGTTTGACGGCATCGGCGCGAACGAGTACATCGTCGACGTGACCCACCCGAACACAATCGACTTCCTCTCCGCGGTGGACACCCCCTACTACTGGGAAATGAACATCTGGTACCACGCTCTCAACGTTGGATTCCGGACGCGCATCTCCGGAGAGACCGACTTTCCCTGCATCTATCAGGAGCGGGTTGGCCTCGGACGCAGCTACGTGAAGCTGGACGAGCTCTCCTACGCAGGATGGGTCGAAGGCATTCGCCGCGGCGCGGCCTACGTCAGCGATGGCAAGAGCCACTTGATGGACTTCGAGGTGGGCGGGGTGAGCCTAGGGTCGGGCGAGCCGGACCTTGCCGTCGGAGCGAACGAAGCAGTTACCGTGCGGCTCAAGGCCGCGGCGATGCTGGGCCGGCATCCGGATCCTCGCTTTGACGGGCTCGCGGCCGACGAGAAGCCGTACTGGGATGTCGAACGAGCGCGTGTGGCCGGAAGCCGCAATGTCGCTGTGGAACTCGTCGTAAACGGCCGCGTGGCCGAGCGTGCCGAGATATTTGCCGACGGGACGATCCACGACCTAGAGTTCTCGCTCGAGCTTCCGCGCAGCGCATGGGTCGCGGCGCGAATCCCGATGTCGTCGCACACCAACCCAATCTTCGTCTCGGTCGATGGCGAGCCGATCCGAGCGTCGCGGCGTAGCGCCGAATGGTGCCTCGCCGCGGTCGATCAGTGCTGGTCTCAGAAAGCGCCGCTCACACGCGCCAGCGAACGGGAAGAGGCGCGGGCCGCATACGATCACGCGCGGCGTACGTACCGGCGCTTGATCGCAGAGTCGCCCGTTCCGTGAGGTCTCCCTCCGGCTCGCGGCAACCGGCAGACCTCGTGCTGGCCTGCGAGCAGTCGCTAGAATTCTTACTATTGTTTGGGTTAAATAAGTATCGCTCTCCCCGGGGCATCGACGACTGGCGGGGTTTCGTAGGTAGGCGTGCTAAGCGCTCCTGTACGAACCCGCGTCCAACTCCTAACGCTTGCCAGTGAGCATAGACCCGTCCTCCCGGAGGTCAGGCTCAAGCGATTCCGCCCAGCCAACCGGCGTGTCCGATCGCCGCTTTTCTGCCGCGGCTGCCGGAGCGGAGCGCAGAGACCGACGGAGCGACTTCCCTCCGAGCCATGAGCACCTACGGCGGGTGCGTAGGCGCGTTCCTCAGAGCCTGCCCGAAGCGATGCTGTAGATTTCGTCCGCGCACATCGTAAGCGCTTCCTTCAGTGCAGGATACGGTTCGCCGTAGCCGTCGAGCAGGCCGGAATGCTGCCGCTCCCGCTTGCCCTCTACGCGATTCGATCCGTCGATCAAGCCGCAATAGTGCCAGCCGACAAAGTCGGGACGTGCGAACGCGCTCCGGAAGAACTCCGTCGTCCAGTCAGCACGCTCCTTGAGGCTATCGGCGATTGGCCCGTATGGCCGTGGCATGGTCTCGGTGATCATGGTGAATGCCGAGTCGCCATTGATCAGCGGCTTGTCGACCAGCTTCGACCAGCGGTCCAGCCCCGGTTTCTGCACCTCGTATCGCGCGTACATCTGGTAGAAGACGAGGTCCGTGAAGCGGCTCGTGACGGGCAAGACGGTGTCTAGCGAATCGGTGTTGGCGTTGATCTTGTCGCCTACGAACAAGTGATTCGGATCGTGGCGCATGATCGCGTCCCGGGCCGTCCGGTAGTACCGCGCCACAACGCGCTTGAGGAATTCGATGTTGTCTCGGGTCTCATTGGCGTTCGATAGGTCTGTTCGGGGACGCCATTGCTCGGCGGAGGCTAGTGCTCCGAACGAGTCGAATCGCGTGCCATAGGTCGCGTTGAAGTCGTTGATCTCGCCCCTGTAGAGCTCTCTCACGGTCTCCACGTAGGCCGCCTTCCCAGGGCTTTGCGGGCCTAGGTTCCGGAGGCGGCGCGGCCAGCCGATCCTAGAGGGCCGCCGCGCGCCGCCGATTACGTCCGGGCGCTCGCGGCAGTCCTCTTCTGTCAGAAGCGGGCAGTCCGTCATGGCATAGCCGAGGAGGAATGGATCGTCCTTGGCCGGGGCGGCTACCTCCCTTGCCAGGCGATCACAACGGCGGCCAAAATCGTCATCGAAAACGTCTAGGAAATTGTCGTCGGGAATCTCGGCCCTCCAGTGAGGGATTTCCACAAAGGGGATCGGCTGCAGGTACGGGATGGCCGGTCTCGGGTCGTTCAAGACCGGCAGCCCTGTGTGGACTCCAGCGGTGTTGAACCCGTACTCCCGGCACGTCTCAAGAAACCAACCCCTTAATGCCATTCGAAACTCGGGGCCCTCCAAGTCGCTCAATCCCAGCCGGGCCTTCCATGCCTCTCGGTTGTATTCCTGGTTCCACCAATTCGGATGCAAGTGGTTGATTCCGAGGCTGAGGAACGCGTTTCCTTCCGGGGTCACGAGCCACCAGCGGTCATCCTTCTCGACTCGGAAGAATCCGGTGGCTTGGAACCGCTTGCCTGTCCAGCCCCCGAACCGGTCCCGGCCGTCGAGAGCATCCGCTCCGGCCGCTGCCGTGAGTTCGACGAATGGACCGAACGCAAGAGCCGTCAAGGCGTTGCGAGTGAGCTGTCGCCGGTTCATCGCCGCTGCCATTCTCGCATGGCCGCCGACTATTCCGAAATCCAGAAGTGTTCTGGGATGGGGGTGCCGGAGCCCGGAAGGCGGAAAGAGCGTTGGGTCGGATACGACCGCGCTCAGCACACTTACAAGTGCCTTAACAGTGAATTCCCCGTTTCCTGAGCTCTTGCCCCGAAGTTATTGCCAGAAATTAGTCTAGCGGGCAGTCGCTCCGCCATCGATGACCATCGTCTGGCCGGTGACCCATGCTGACTCGTCCGATGCCAAGTACAGCGCGATGCCGCCGACGTCGCTGGTCTCTCCCAGCCGTTGGATCGGCTGATTCGGCGGATACGGGGCGTCCTCGTCCAAGTTCTTCCAGAAGAACGAGCTGAAGTCTGTACGCACCAAGCCCGGCGCGATGGCATTGACACGCACTCCGCGCGGCCCCCATTCGTTGGCCCAGGTTCGGGTCATCATGATCAGGCCCGACTTCGTGAAGCTGTACAGCAGTCCCTCCCTCTGGGGTCGCAGGCCCGCGATGGAAGCCACGTTGATGACGGACCCGCCGCCCTTTTCCATCATCTTGGGCACTACCAAGCGCAGGAAGCGCACCGCCGACAGGACATTGATCTCGACCATCTTGAGCACAGCGGCGTCGCTCACGTTGAGCGACGGGCCCTGTTCCAGGTTGGTCGCGCCGTTGTTGACCATGACATCGATCGTGCCGAACCGCTTCTCAGTGGCCGCGACTGCGGCTTCGACCTGGTCCACCTTGCCGATATTGCAGGCAACCACGTCGATGCGGCCCGGAAGTGCCGAGAACTCGTCCGCGGTCTGTTGGAGATTCTCCAGCTTGCGGCTGGCGATCATCACGTCCGCGCCGGCTTCGACGAAGCGTCGCGCGATCTCCTTGCCGATTCCCCGGCCGCCGCCGGTGACCAAAGCAACCTTGCCTTCTAGGCTGAAACTCATTTTCTAGCGAGCCTCCTTTGCTGGGAATTCAACACAGTATCACGCGGAGACAACTCGCTGCTCGCAGCTGGCCGCCTGCCGTCCAGCCGGCGGCAGCATGGCTTGGGATGTGCCCGTTCGCTACAATCGCTGAACCGCGCAAGCCGCTGTGATCAGCCCGGAACCGACCACCACTCCGGTCCGTGAGGCCCACCGCTTCGACGAGCGGTCGCTTGAGGACTATTTGGCCGTCCACTTGGAAGGCTTCGAGCGTCCCTGCGTCATCCGCCAGTTCGAGGGCGGCCAGTCCAATCCCACCTTCTTGCTCGAGTCGGGCGAGAGGCGCTTCGTCCTGCGGAAGAAGCCGCCCGGACAGCTGCTGCCCTCCGCTCATGCGGTCGAGCGCGAGTTCCGCGTCATGCAGGCCTTGGCCGACACTGCCGTTCCGGTCTGCTCGATGTTGCTGATCTGCGAGGACAGCGACATCATCGGGACACCTTTCATCGTGATGGAGCACGTGCCTGGCCGCGTCTTCCACGACCCGACACTGCCCGGCCTGCCCGCGAGCGATCGATCGGCGGTGTACGCGCATTCCTGCGAGGTGTTGGCCGCCCTGCACGCGGTGCACCCAGATGATGTCGGCCTCGAGCGCTTCGGGAAGCCGGGCAACTACTACGCCAGGCAGATCAGCCGCTGGTCACGCCAGTACCAAGCTTCCGAGACGGAGACGATCCCAGCCATGGACCGCTTGGCGGACTGGCTGCCGCGGAGCATTCCGGACTTCGAGGAAACCCGAATCGTCCATGGGGACTACAGGCTGGGAAACATGATCCTGCATCCCACCGAGCCGCGCATCCTAGCCGTGCTGGATTGGGAACTGTCCACGCTAGGGGATCCGCTCGCGGACCTAGCCTACAACTTGATGACGTACTACCTCCCCAGTCGTCGCCACAATACTCTCAAGAACAACGTGCCTGGCGATACTGGGATCCCGTCCCACGAGGAGCAACTAAATCAATATTGCGAGCTTAGCGGGCGTGATGCGAAGAAACACTGGAACTTTTACTTGGCCTTCTCGATGTATCGGTCGGCAGCGATCGGCCAGGGCGTATACAAGCGAGGCCTGGATGGCAACGCCAGTTCGGCCACTGCGCTGCAGCTGGGGCGCGAGGTGGCGTCGACGGCCGAGATTGCGTGGTCAGTCGCGCGAAACGAGCATCCAGTCGGGGCGCAAGCCGCGGGCTGACCGACCCTGACGCCGCGACCCTGCTGCGCCGGTGCGAGCCCGCCGCCGGGGGGGGGCTCTCCGGGTGCCGGTCAATCAGTGCAGGACGTCTGCGCTCGTCCTACATCCGGCCGTCAGCGTCGATGTGATACACCGGTGCGTCGCGTCCAAAGCCTGCAGGCACACCGTGCGTCGCCATGTCTATCCAGGCTCCGTCGAAGTGTTTCCAAGCGGCCTCCTCGGGCTCGTCGGTATGGCTGACGGGAAGCGATAGCGTCTCGCACGGGCACCTGAGGTGGGAGATGATTGCCAGCACTGTCTCCGGAGGCACCACGATGTCCCGGCGGCCGTATCCGGCCAGCGTAGGGCACTCGATGAGCGGTGCGAAGTTCATCGAATCGAAGTAGCTGAGAGTGTGCATGACACGATCCCGATCATCGGGCCTGGCCTCGAGATAGCGGCGGACTTCGACGGCACTGCCTTGGACCACTAGCTTGAGGCGCCCTTCATGCCATCCGAACGTCGGCACTCCTATGACCAGGACGTTCGCCGCTCGCGTGACCGCCTGCGACATCAGCGCCAAGGCGCCCGAGAAGCTGAAGCCGTGGAAGATCGTCCGCCTGGTTCTGTCGCCGAACATCTCCGCGCCGACCTGGCTGGCCCGGATGTAGTCGCAGACGGCTCCGCGCAACACGTGCTGGCGGGAGTCGTCGATCCCGGTCAGCATCCAGCCCCAATCGGAGCGGTTCGGCAGGGCCGCCAGCGACTCGCCGAAGCCCCTGACATCGAAGCCCACGACGTTGAAGCCGCTGAGCGCCCACAGCCATTGCTCCGCGACCCGTCCGCCGTAGCCGTGGGCGTGGATCACCATTGGGCGCGCGGAATCGTCTCGCCAAGAGATCGAGTAGCCCCGCAACTTCACCCGTCCAAGCGACGAGAAGCGCAGCTTGTGACCCTGCAGCTGGCGGTAGACCGGATAGCTGAACGATTCGGCTTCGATGTCCGTGGGCGTCGCCCGCAACTCATCCAAGGCTTCGCTCCAGAAGTCGCCGAACCCGGGCGGGGTGGTCAGCGCCGGGCGTGCTGGTGGTTGCGTGTCCATGCGAACGGACTAGCCCGGGAATCCAGTTGGCGGGCCACGATCGTCAAAGATTCATTTGATCGGCCCCATAACGAGAGGCCAAATTCCCTTGCAATGCTAGCATTCGGTTGCGTCAACGGCGGCCTTGCCAAGCCGCGCGCCCATCGCTAGGGCAAGGACGCAAGGGCGCTCATGCAAGCACCGCTGGACTTGCTGCGGGACTCGGCGTTCTTCGACGTGTTCGAGGACGAGGACCTAGTGGCGCTCGCCACCGAAGCGAAGCGGATGAGTTTCCGCAAGGGCGATCGCATCGTGGAGGAGGGAGAGCCCTCGGAACGCCTCTATATCTTGGTTTCCGGGACCGTCGAACTCTCGCTGCTCGCGCCGCATAGCCCGGACGAGATGGATCCTCGCCTTGACGCGTCTCATGAGAGCATTACGATTCACCGGATCAACGAGCCGGGGGCGCTTATCGGTTGGTCGGCTATGGTCGAGCCCTACCGCTGCCGCGCGACCGCCACCGCCCTAGAGGTAACGCGAGTAGTAGCGTTCGACCGCGAGCTTGTCGAAGCCCAGTGTCAGCAGCGGCCTCGCTTCGGAATTGTCTTTATCCGCCGTATCCTGTGGGCTTTGGGGGACCGGCTCGGCAGCAGTCGGGCGCAGCTAGCCTCGCGGAAGCACTCGCCGGAAGCCGACCAAGTTCGCCTGTTGCTGGCACAGCGGGGCGGAATGCTTGGCGTGAACTCGCCGCTTTACAAGATCCCAATCTACTTGGAGAGTCGGCTCACGGCAGCAGACGCCTTCGAGATGTTGGACGGCCTGGTGCGAGCGGACGACGGCGCGGAGCGGGAGCTGGCTCTCGAGTGCCGGCGGCTGGCTGCCGGCGCAGAGCGCGAGGCACAGGTCTTTCGGCAGTTGCAGAGAATCTACGACACGGTTGCGCAAGCGCCGGACACCAACGCTGCCGAAGAGGTCCGGCGAACCTGCTGCGATGAGTTCCGAAAGCTCTACAACTTCACCGACTATCGAGTCGAGGGCTGGGAGAACCTGCCTGCGGAGACGGGCTTCGTGGTGGTGATGAACCACCTGTCGAATCACCCGGAGAACACATTGCCCAATGCGTTCCAACTCACGCTGGACACCCACTTCGTCAGCGCCATGATCTTGTACGAGCGCTACGGCGCGGCTCCAGTGCGGGTGGTGCGACAGTCCGAGCCTGACGAGGAAGGGCACAGAAGGTACTTCGACCGGTTGGGCTACATCACGGTGACTTCCGGCTCAGTGTCTGCGAGAGGCGAGCAGACACGTGACGAATTGCAGCAGGTGCGCGAGCGGTTCCTGAAGGATTCCCGGGCAGTCCTCGCCGACGGGCAGAATCTTGTGATCTGCCCGGAAGGCGGTTCGACCAAGACCGAGTCGTCGCCGATGCCCTTCCGGGCGGGTGCCTTCAGGGTAGTGCGCGCCACGGAGCCCGAACCTCTGATGGTTCCCATCGCGGTGGCCAATTTCGACAAGCAGATCGCCAGGACTCGCTTGGCGGCAAAGATCTTCCCCCCGGTCCGGCTCTCGGACTCTGTCTCGCCGACCGCCGCCGATGCAGTGCTTTATGAGTTCATCAACCGGTTCAGGGACCGCTACCGCGGCTTCGTGCGCCAGGCCGCCGAGCTTGCTGCGTAGCTCTACGGCCGCGCGGACCCGACCGCTCGTGCACCCGCTTGTCTTGCCCGGCGGCTTGCTGCGAATCGATCTGCCCAGACCCACCCTGCGTAGCTGGCGCGCCAAGCGCCGCACGCCCCTCCGTTCGGGCCGGCACGTTCTCTTGCGGCGACGCCGGCCTCTCGCGGTTGCCGCGCCACTGCAGGTCGGATCGCGAAACCCAGCTCCAGGGTGTTCTGGCATAGACTCAAGGGAGCGGACATGCGCTACACGTACCGCCAATCTGGGATGTCGTCAGGCTTCGGCATGATGCCCCCGACACCGCGCGCCATCAAGCAGTTGCTGTGGGCGAACTTTGGGGCGTGGTTCGTGTTCGCAGTTGCCTTCGCGATTGGGATCCGCCCGATCATCGGTCTGTTTCGGTGGCTGAGCCTGACGCCGGACATGTTCGTGCGCGGCGCCCTTTGGCAGCCCGCCAGCTACATGTTCCTGCACGATCCCGGCGGGCTCTGGCATGTGGGCCTCAACTTGTTCGCCCTGTGGATGTTCGGCGGGACCCTCGCGCGTGACTGGGGTGGTCGTCGATTTCTGCACTTCTATTTCGCCTGTGGCGCAGGAGCTGCCCTCGTAGACGTGATCATCCGTCTCGTGACGGGCTCGGGCGGCGTGGCGACGGTCGGGGCATCAGGTGCAGTACTGGCTGTAGTCACTGCATTCGCGGTTAGGTATCCCAACACGCCCATCCTGATCTCATTCATCTTGCCTGTGCCGGCCTGGGTGGTGGCGGTGGCTTACGCCGCGATCAATCTTCTGGGTGCGGTTCAGGATTTCTCGCACGGCGGAAATCCGACCGGCACGGCCTTCACTGTCCACTTGGCGGGCATGGCGCTGGGATACTACTTCGTTCGGCGCCGGGCCGGGCTGCCAGAGCTGTCGCTGCCATCGTGGAATCCGCAGGCGCGCTACCGCGAGTGGCAGCTCAGGCAGGCGCGCAAGAAGTTCGAGGTCTACATGCGAGACCGGGACAAGCGCAACGGACCAAGAGTGCAATAAAGTCGGGATACGGCCTCGACTGCGCCGGCAGGATGGGAGTCGGAACGTCTCGGCGCGCCGGATGGTCTGCTAAACTGGGGGCACAACGATATGGCACACCTTGAACCAACCATGGCTCTCTTCGTGGGGCCGCTTGGCATGCAAGAGCTGCTCATCATCCTGATGATCGCTCTGATCATCTTCGGCGGCAAGAAGATCCCTGAGCTTGCGAAAGGGCTGGGGCAGGGCATCCGCGAGTTCAAGACCTCGCTCAAGGCCGGCGAGGAAGAGGGCCAAGGGACCAGCCAAGCGGGCGCGGCAAAGGACAGCTAGCTCGACCCTTCGCACACCGCGGGCGAATCGCGTTCGCGTCGTAGCCGTGCAGTCCCCCCATCCCCTCGTCCGCACCGCGGCGCGCCAAGCGCCGTGAATTCTGGAACCAACCTAGGCTAAAATGTTTTCGATAGCGAGCCGGTCGTGAACCGCGCCATGTGTCGGCGAGTGGCCGTAGCTGGCCGTGGGTTCGCTGCTGGCTAGCGACTCCGGTGCCGCGATGCCGCGCCCAATCCATGTAGTCGGAGCAGGGCTGGCGGGCTCGGAGGCTGCCGTCCAGATCGCCCGCCATGGCGTGCCGTGCGTGCTGCACGAGATGCGCCCGGGCAAGCGGACCCCGGCTCACAAGACCGACGCCCTTGGCGAGTTGGTCTGCAGCAACTCCCTCAAGACCGAGACGGAGGGCAGCGCTCCGTGGCTTCTGAAGGAGGAGCTGCGCCGGATGGGTGCGATGTCGATGCGAGTCGCGGCCGAGGTGCGGATTCCGGGCGGGACTGCTCTGACGGTCGATCGCAGCTTGTTCGCCCGAGGTGTCACCGCCGCGGTCGAATCCGAGCCGCTGATCGAGATCGAGCGCGGGGAGGTTACCGATCTCGCGATCGACAGCGACGAGATCTGGATCATTGCTACCGGGCCCCTGACGAGCGACGCTTTGGCCGAGGCGATCACCGAGCGCACGGGGAACGACCGGCTGTACTTCTACGACGCGATCAGCCCGATCGTCGACGCGGAGACGATCGACATGTCCGTCGCTTATCTCGGTTCGCGCTACGGGCACTCCATCGATGGCAGCGCTGACTACGTGAACTGCCCGTTCACCAAGGAGCAGTACGAGAGCTTCCTGGCTGCCCTGCTGGCCTGCGAGCAGCACCAATCCAGCGATTTCGACAATCCCAACTACTTCGAGGGCTGCCTGCCGCTTGAAGAGATTGCGAGACGGGGGACGGACACGCTGCGCTTCGGACCAATGAAGCCGGTTGGCTTGCGCGACCCGAGAACAGGGCAGGGTGCCTACGCCGTCGTGCAGCTTCGCCAAGAGGACGCCCGGGCCGGCTCGTACAATATCGTCGGCTTCCAGAACCACCTCAAGTACGGCGAGCAGAAGCGCTTGTTGCGCATGATTCCCGGCTTGGAACGCGCCGAGTTCTTGCGCTTCGGGCAAATCCATCGAAACACGTATATCAACGCTCCGGCCCTGCTGCTTCCGACGCTGCAGTGGGAGGAGCACGCCAACATCCTGTTCGCGGGGCAGATCTCTGGCGTCGAGGGATATGTGGAGTCCATAGCGACGGGCCTGATGGCCGGTTGGAACGCTGTCCGCTTGTCCCTCGGCCAATCCGTCCTGGAATGGCCGCCCGCCACGGCCCATGGATCGCTCTGCCGCTACATTTCCGGGGCTGACCCGGACAACTACCAGCCGGCAAACATCACGTTCGACCTGTTGCCGCCGCCGTCAGCTGAGCTGAAGCGGAAGTTTCGACGACAGAAGCGGGAGCGGCGCCGGCAGCAGTGCGCGCTGGGGCTAGCCGCGCTCGACGAGTTTCTACATGTCCAGCAAGCAGCAGCCTGACAACAGCATCTCGGCCGCGGCGACGAGATTCCTGGCGTCCCTGCGGGCGCGCAACGCATCGAAGAACACGATTGCAGGCTACGGCAGGGACTTGGGCCTGTTCGTCAGCCATTTCAGCTCGGGCCAGGAGCCGGCCCCGCCGGTGGGGCGGGTCACGCGGCTGATGATTCGCGAGTTCATGGCCGAGGGCCGGTCGAAAGGGCTGTCGCCAGCGACGCTGGCGCGCCGCTTGGCGGCGCTGAGGGGCTTCTTTGACTATCTGGTCCTTGAGGAGGGGTTTCCCAACAATCCGGCCCGCAGCCTCGCTGCTCCCAAGATTTCCCAGAAGCTGCCGCCGGTCATGAGCGCTGAGGACACCAATCAAATGGTCAACTCCGTGCAGTTCGACAGCGAGCGCGACCGCTTTCCGGACAAGGTCGTCCGGGACCGCCTGATCTTTGAACTGCTCTACGGTGCCGGGCTGCGCGTCAGCGAACTGGTGGGCTTGAATCTGGATGACATCGACAGGGCCGAGCGCTGGATCGAAGTCAGGGGCAAGGGCCGCAAGGAGCGCCAGGTGCCGTACGGGGCGCGGGCCGACGAAGCGCTGGAACGCTACTTGAAGGTGCGGGAGGGGCTCAAGGCCGCACGCACGGAGAAGGCTTTGTTCTTGCACCGCTGGGGCGGGAAGCTCCGTCGCCTGACGACTCGCAGCGTCGGACTGGTCGTCAAGAAATACGCACGCTTGCTGAGCGGCGACCCGTCCCTGCATCCGCACTCATTGCGGCACGCCTTCGCCACCCACTTGCTCTCCGAAGGAGCGGACCTGCGCGCAATCCAGGAGCTATTGGGCCACGCCAGCCTGTCAACCACGCAAAAGTACACCCAACTCTCCATGAACGAGTTGATGAAGGTCTACGACGCGGCGCACCCGAAAGCCTAGTCGCCGGGTCAAGTTTCCCGTTCCACGCTAAAGTGGGTGGTCAGCAGTCGGCCGGAGCGACCGCCGCGAGCGCAGGGATTCATCGCAACAATGCCGAAACGGACGCTCTTTCTCAACCCTCCGTCCTACGAGAACTTCGATGGCGGCGCCAGTTCCCGCTGGCCGGCGACGCGCGAGATTGAATCGTACTGGTATCCGGTCTGGCTGTGCTACCCGGCCGGGATGTTGGAGGACAGCACCGTTGTCGACGCGCCTCCGCACAAGGTCAAGCCTGCCGACGTGACGGCCCTGGCGAACTCCTACGAGTTCATGGTCCTGTTCACCTCGACTCCCGGGTTCGCCAATGACTGCGCGCTTGCGGAGTCGATGAAGGCCCTGAACTCTGAGCTCGAGATCTGTTTTGTCGGACCGCACGTCGGCTCTCGCCCCGCTGACAGCCTGCGGGCGTGCGGGGCTATAGACTTCGTGATTCGCAAGGAGTTTGACTTCCAGGTCGTTGATTTCGCGAATGGCAAGCCCTTTCGCGAGCTAGGAGGGGTCAGCTATCGAAGTCATACAGGCGAGGTGGTGCACAATCCGGACGTGCCGCTGATCGAGGACCTGGACGCGCTGCCCTGGGTGACTCCGGTCTACAAGCGCTGCTTGGATGTCGAGCGCTATAACGTCCCCTTTCTCAAGCATCCGTACGTGTCGTTCTATACCGAGCGCGGCTGTCCCGCCTTGTGCACGTTCTGCCTGTGGCCGCAGACCATCTCGGGCCATCGCTGGCGCACGCGCTCGGCGGACAACGTGGCTGCCGAGGTGCGCTGGACACTCGATAACTTCCCGGATATCAACGAGATTTTCTTCGACGACGACACCTTCAACATTCGCAAGGACCGCGTGCTGGAGCTCTGCGCGAAGCTCAAGCCGCTGGATTTCACTTGGTCCTGCACTTCCCGGGTCAATGTCGATTACGAGACGCTCAAGGCAATGAAGGACGCAGGTTGCCGACTGCTGATTGTCGGCTACGAGTCCGGCGATCCGCAGATCCTGAAGAACATCAAGAAGGGAGCCACTGTCGAGCGGGCCCTCAAGTTCACCCGGGATGCCCACCGGGTCGGACTGACGATCCACGGCGATTTTATCGTCGGCTTGCCGGGCGAGACGCGGGAGACAATCCAACGCTCGCTGGAGTTTGCCAAGAGGCTCGACACAGAGACGATTCAGGTCTCTGTGGCACACCCCTATCCTGGCACTTCGTTCTTCGACGAAGCCATGGCCAACGGCTGGCTGACCGACGGGTCCATGACTGACGCAGCGGGCCACCAACTGCCCAACATCCGCTATCCAGATCTGGACCAGAAAGAGATCCTGCAGTGGGTCGAGCGCTTCTATGACGAGTACTACTTCCGCCCTCGGGCGGCGTGGCGCATCGTCAGGAAGGCGATGTTCGACACCAAGGAGCGCCGCCGGCTGGCGAAAGAAGCCCGCGAATACCTAGCTCTTCGAGCCAAGCGCAAGGAATACGCTCTCGACACCCACGCATGAGCTGTCGCTCGCGCGATCGGGTTGCCCGCTCGGCATTGGCAGATCCGCTGTCCGGGCACAGATTTCCACAAGCGTGTTGAAAAACTGGCATTCCTACTGTGGAAACCCTGCGTGCAAAGGTTGGAAATCATTGTCTAAGTCATGGTCACGCCAGTACTTCTGAACCATTCGGGCCAAGCTGTGGAAATCTCTCCCAGATGCCGACGAATACGCGGTGCAGCGGCCGACCGCTGTCGCTCCCCGCGACGGATCCGAGCCGGCGCGAGCAGTTTCCGGCATGTGCCAGCACTCCGCCGTGGATGGAATGCTTCCCCTCCGCTGGAGACGCGGCAGCTGCGGGCTGAGATTTCCACATGCCCGGTGAGATTCGTGTGAAGTGATGTGGAAATCCGGTGTGCGCTTGTTGGAAAAGACTCCGTAACCCCTGCATCTGGAGATGTTTCCGGCGCAGGTCTAACTCAGTGTGGAAATCTCGGCGGCAGTCGGCGAGCAAGCGCTATGCGGCGTCGGAGTCTCTTGAAGCGAAACGGTCGATCAGGAACATGACCGCTGCTAAGGCCGCCACTGACAGCCACAGGCTGTCGGCCAGAGGTACGGGAATCTCAATGCCCGTGAAGAGCGTTTTGGGAATCGCGATCAGTATGCCTGCGATTGCCTCTCCGGCGATCAGTCCGGAAGCGATCAGCAGGCCCTTGTGACGTGCTCCCTCCGAGCGCTCCTGTAGGCGCTGCGAGATCAGGCCGCCGAGGAAAATGGGCACCATCAGCGAAATCGGCAGGTAGATGCCGACCGCTACGGGCATCACGTGCGCGCGAAAACGGCTGCCGGAGCGCTGCAGGAAGCCGTCGAACAAAACGATGCCGATCGCGATCAGCGCTCCGATCCAGACCATGTTCCAGGGGATGTTGGAGTCTCCGAACAACCCCTCCGCGATCGAGGCGAAAAGGGTGGCTTGCGGTGCCAGCAGGGCATTGGGCTCGCCCGTGCCGATGCCGTAGGCCCGGTGCAGCAGCGTCAAGACCGGGGCAATCGTGAAGACCGGCACCAGAATGCCGATGAGCTGGCCGGTCTGCTGCAGGCGCGGAGTTGCCCCGACCAACTGGCCGGTCTTGAGGTCTTGCGAAGTGTCGCCGGCAGTCGCGGCGGCGCAGCACACGATGCTGGCCACACCTAGTGCGCCGAGGATTCCCGCGCTGCCAGTCATGCCCAGGATCAGCAAGATGACCGAAGAGAACATCAGCGCGCAGATTGTCGTGCCGGAAATGGGATTGTTGGACGATCCCACCAGTCCGCAAATGTAGCTCGAAACTGCCACGAAAAAGAGCGAGCTGACGAGCATCACGACCCCGGCGGTCAGCGCAACGGGCAGGGAACCAGTGACGGATTGGTACAGCACAAACGTACCGATGGCGGCCACTGCGAACGCCGCGCCGACCAACGAGTTGGGTAGGTCTTGGTCGGTGCGTTCGACCGATCGGCCGCCTCGACCGATGCCGCCGAGCAGATGTCGCACTGCCTTCCCTATGCCGCCGCGGATTTTCCACATCGAGGCCAGCCCGCCCACGATCATGGCCCCCACGCCCATGTAGCGGATTTGGCTGCTCCACAGGCTCCACGCCGCGTCCAGGGCGGACTGCTCGGGCAGCGGGCTTAGCCAATAGAAGATGGGAATCGCGAACAGCCAGGCGATCACGCTTCCCGCCAAGGCGGCGATGCCAATCTCGACACCGACGATCACGCCGACTCCCAGTAGCGCGACCGAGACGTCCGTGCCGCCATAGAGCACGGTGCCCGCCACCCTCCGCGCGGCCTCTGCCGTGCCGCGGAAGACCGCGACCAAGCCTACGAGCGATTTGAACAGCAATCCACCGCCAAGAGCGGAGAGGATCGTGCGCATGGGGCTTCCCCCCGACTCTCCCGCCTCGAGCACTTGGGCGCAGGCAACACCTTCCGGGTAGATCAGCTCCTCGTCCTCGACGATCAGCACCCTCCGCAAGGGAACCATGAAGAGCACGCCGAGCAGGCCGCCCAGCAAGCCGATCAGAGAGACCTTCCAAAAGGAGAACTCCAACCAGACTCCGGTGATTAACATGGCGGGCACGGTGAAGATGATTCCCGCCGCCACGGCCTCGCCGGCCGAGGCGATCGTCTGCACGATGTTGTTCTCGCGGATGGTGCCGCGCCTCAGCAGCCCGCGCAGGATGCCCATCGAAACGATAGCCGCCGGAATGCTGCCGGTAACGGTCATCCCCGCATACAGCCCGAGATAGGTGTTCGCCGCCGTCAGTACCGTGCCGATCAGCAGTCCGATTACGACTGCCCGAACGGTGAGTTCGCGCGCTTGGTTGGAAGGCTGCATCTGTAGTCGCAAAGAGCTTGAACAAAGGGCGTACCATATCACAGCTGCCAGCCGCTGCGGTCGGGCCGCGCGTTTCGTGTAGGGCGCTTAGCGTCGGAAAGGGACCGGCCCTGCGGCTAGAGTTTTCGCCGCCGGCTCGGCCCGAGCCGGGCGTGTAGGGCTGCTGGCCCGCGGCTAGGCTATTGCAAGCCCAGAGAGCGTTTTTGGGCCTCCAGCCACTCTTCGTATTCCTTCTTCAGAGCTTCGTCCCTTGGGCTCGGGTATAGTTCGCTCGCCGTGTAGCGCCCGGTAGCCAGCTTGCCCTTGGTCCAGATATCGTGCAGCTCCGTCAACTTCGCCTGCCTGACAGCGCTCTGTACAAGGTGCGGCGGTACGAACGTCAGCCCCTCGCGGTCGCCTATCACCAGGTCACCTGGCATGACGGTAGTCGTGCCGATCCGTACTGGCACGTTGACGCCCGTGAGCATCACGTCTTGGAGCGCCGAGACGTGGAATCCCCGGACATAGACCGGAATGTTCAATGCATGGACCCCGTCTAGGTCGCGGATCGCTCCGTCAATAACGAAGCCCTGCCCGGTTGCGGCATGTATCGCCGTCGCAAGATTGTCGCCGGCGAATGTCCCACCCTCAATCTTGCCGAACAGATCGACGACGAGCACATCCCCGGGCCTGAGCGCATCAATCACTCGTTGGTTGCCGTTGGGACCTAGCCCGCGCTTTGCCGCGTCTTCCTCGATGATCTCGTCCAAGTCGGGCCGGACCGGCATGAACACGGCGGTGACCGCCCGCCCGAGCAGTTTCTTCTCGGGATGGACGATCTGCCAGCCCCCCGACCACTGGTGGTAAAAGCCGGCCTGCCGCAGCGGCCCCCAAAACATCTCGGAACTTGCGGTGGCCAGCGAATCGATCAGGGCCTGCGGCACCTTCGGACGACCGTCATCGAAGCGCTCGAACGGATTCAGTCGGGTGTACTTGGCGAGCTGGCCCTTGTCGAATCCGCCGACCTGGGCGGCAACGGGACCTGCGAGGGCCAAAGCGAGGACAATTCGGAAGATTCGCATCGCCGTGACTCTAGCACGTTGTCCCGCCTCTTGGGGCACGAGCGGCGGCGGAGCAGGGAATTCCCCGTCCGACTGGCCCGACGCCACGGCGTGTTACCCGGGGAGTACAATTGGCAGTTCCTGAAATGAGTGATCGGTTTCGTGTTGGCATCGACCCCGGCTGGAAGGCTACCTTCGAGTCCGTGATGGGCTCGCATGTGCGGGATGTCTTCGACTCCCGGCCTGACATCGAGTGGGAGATCATGGCGCCTCCGGCCGATGGTGCCGCAAGTGCCGAGGTCGTCGATCAATACGATGGCTTGGTGATCTTGGGCATGCCGTTTCGTGCGCGCAGCTTTGAAGGCGTCGAGCGGCTGGCGTGCATCTCGCGCTGGGGGGTGGGCTTTGACATGATCGACATCGCGGCCGCCGGGGCCGCGGATGTGATGGTCGCGCTCACGCCCGAAGCGATCAAGCGGTCCGTCGCTGAGGCGCAGATTGCGCTGATCTTCGCGTTGGCGAAGTGCCTGCCTGACATGGACAGGCGCACGCGGTCGGGCATCTGGCGCACTGACCTGCCGATCGACGGCATTGACGTCAAGGGGCGCACTCTGTCGTCGGTCGGCCTAGGTCGCATCGGCGCGGAAATGTTCAAGATGGCGCGCGGGATCGGGTTTGGTCGGCTGCTGGCCTACGATCCCTATTGCTCGGAAGCCCTGGCGCGCGACATCGGTGTAGATCTGGTCAGTCTCGAGACCGTCATGTCGGAAGCAGACTTCGTGACTGTGAATGCATTTCTGAACTCCGAGACACGCGGCATGATCGGCGCTGCCGAACTTGCGCTGATGAAGCCAACCGCGTACTTCATCAACACCGCCCGCGGGCCGATCGTCGACGAGTCCGCGCTGGTACAAGTCCTGCGGGGGCAGCGCATTGCAGGCGCAGGCCTCGACGTGTTCGAGAAGGAGCCTCCAGCCGGGGACAACCCGCTGCTTGCGATGGACAACGTCATCTTGTCCCCGCACAGCATGGCTTGGACTCAGGAGGGCATGGCGGGGAACAGCCGCGACGCCTGTCGAAACATCGCCAGCGTGGCCTCGGGCAACGTGCCAGCGTGCCTGGCAGACCCGGCAGTCGTCAACCAAGAGGGCGTGCAAGCCAAGCTGGCGCGCTGGAGGAAGTCATGAAGCCCAACCGAGCCCGCCAGGCGGCCTCCCAGCCCGGAAACTACGCCGTCGGGCACATGGTGATGGAGTTCGCCACTCCAGGCATCGCAAAGATCTGCGAAGCAGCGGATTTGGACTTCGTGCTCATCGACATGGAGCACGGTCCGCTCGACATTCCGGAGGTCGCTCGCATGATCGCGTGGTTCAAGGCCACCGGGATCAGCCCGTTCGTGCGAGTCCCGGCATCGGAGTACCACTTCGTGGCACGCGTCATGGATGCTGGGGCGCAGGGCATCATGGCGCCCAACGTGCGGACAGTCGAACAGGCGCGGCTGCTCAATGACGCGATGCGCTATGCCCCGGAAGGCAACCGCGGGCTCGGGCTAGGGACTTCGCATAACGACTTCGTGCGGCCGGACGCCCTCGCGTACATGGCCGCGGCGAACCGCGAGAACCTGCTGATCTGCCAGATCGAGAGCACGCAGGCGCTGGAAAACCTCGACCAGATCTCGGACGTGGACGGCGTTGACTGCCTGTGGGTGGGCCACATGGACCTCACGCAATCGATGGGCATCGTCGGCCAGTTTGACCATCCGGACTTTCTTTCTGCGTTGGCGAGCGTGGCGCAGGCCGCCCGCTCGCGCGGAAAGTTCGCAGGGATTCAGCCCGGCTCTCTGCGACAGGCCGTGGACTGGCTGGCGCTGGGCTACAACCTGATCTCGTATAGCACGGACATCGGCGTGTACGGGGCCGCTCTTGCCTCGGAAACCGCGGAGGTGCGCAGGCACGGGCGCTTGTCATGACCAGCCGGACACGGACTGGACACTGATTGGAGAGCCGCACGGGCCCCCGGCATGCTCAGCCCGGGAAGAAAAGGCGGCGGCTCCCAACCCTTCCGACGGAGCGATTCCCCGTCCAGAGGCCTGGACAGCGCTAGCCGGAACGGACCGGCCCGAACCCGCGCTGTGCCATGATGAACCCGTGGGCGACCTAGCGCGGCTGTTCGGCTACGTCCGCCCCTATTCCGCGCACATTGCCATCGCCGTGGTGCTGATGGCGGTAGTCGGGGCCAGCTACGGCCTGTTCGCGCTGCTGCTAGAGCCGCTGCTGGATCGGTTCCTGAGTCCCGAGCCGGTGACAACGCCGGTCGAACTGTTCAGGTTGCCGTTCTTCGACACGGCGATCATGTTGGACGACCTCCTGCCGGTGAGTGTTTCCGGCACTTTCGGACTGTTCTGCTGGGTGTTCCTGTTGGTCTCGGTGGCCAAGGGGCTGTGCGACTACGCCGCCAGCTGCCTAGTGAACCACGCGGGCTACTCGGCGGTGCGCGACATCCGAAACGAGATGTACGGGGTTGTGCTGGGCCAGTCTCCGGCCTTCTTCCAGACCAAGCACACCGGGGAGTTGATCTCTTCTCTGGTCAGCGACATCGAGAGGATCCAATCGGCCTGCTCGCACTTCTTGGCCGACTTGATGCGGCAGCTCTTCACGACGCTCGCGTTGCTGTTCGTCTTGCTGCAGCACGATCCGATCCTGACGATCGGCTGCCTCGTCGTCCTGCCACTGGTGTTGCTCCCGGCCTCGCAGATTGGCCGCCGACTGCGAAAGACCTCCACCAAGGCCCAGGAGCACCTGGCGCAATTGGTCAAGATCATGCAGGAGACGATCTCGGGCAATCGCATCGTCAAGGCGTTCGCCATGGAGAACTCCGAAGTCCGGCGCTTTCGCGAGCGTGCCGACCAGTGGTTCGCAGCCAGCATGCGGATGGTCAAACAGCAGGCGATCGTCTCTCCCTTGATCGAGGTGCTCGGGGCGGGCATGATCCTTTGTCTGCTGATCTACGTCCGCGGACGGATCCTGGAGGGCGGGCTGACCGCCGGCCAAGTGGTGAGCTTCATCGTCGCCCTCGTCATGCTCCTGCAGCCGGTCAAGCGCCTGATCGGAATCCACAACATCTTCCAGCAGGCCCTGGGGGCGGTGCAGCGGGCCTTTGCCTATATGGATCATCCGCACGACATAAAGGACGCTCCCGGGGCCAAGCCCTTGCCCCCCATCCGGGAGAGCATCGAGCTCGACGGCGTGCGCTTCTCTTACCCCGGCCATCCGGACGAGCCCGCGCTGGATGGCGTCAGCCTGACTGTCCGTGCCAGGGACGTAGTCGCCTTGGTCGGGCTCAGCGGGGCAGGGAAGACAACCCTAATGAGCCTGCTGCCGAGATTCTTCGATCCGAGCGCTGGCGCCGTCCGGATTGACGGCGTCGACCTGCGCTCGGTGACCGCGGAATCGATCCGCAGGCAGGTGGCGATCGTCACGCAGGAAACGTTCCTGTTCGACGACACGATCTTCAACAACATCGCCTACGGGCAAGCCGACATCGACCCGGAAAGGGTCCGCGCTGCGGCCAAGGCCGCCTATGCCGCGGAGTTCATCGAGCAAATGCCCGATGGCTACGAGACCAGGCTCGGCGAGCGCGGGCACCGGCTCAGCGGCGGACAGCGCCAGAGGATTGCAATTGCGCGCGCGCTGCTCAAGGACGCTCCGATCCTGTTGCTTGATGAGGCGACTTCGCACTTGGACAGCGAGGCCGAGACCCTCGTCCAGCGCGCACTCTCGAACCTGATCCACGGGCGGACTGTCATCGTGAGCGCGCACCGCCTGTCGACCATCCGCTCCGCCGACGAGATTCTCGTGATCGACAGGGGCCGCATCGTGGACCGCGGCACGCACGGGTCGCTGCTGGAGACATGCGGGCTGTACCGCCGACTCGTTGAGTTGCAGGCCGTGGGGGCATAGGCCGCGAGCCGGGTTCAACGGCCGGCTTCGCCCAAACATCCTCTCTCACCGCGCACCGGCCGGCCTCTGTCAGCGGTCAGTCCGGCCCGCGAGCGTGCCTCGGAAGCGCTAGAGCGCGCTAAACTAATTGTCTGGCTCGGTTTCGCTCGGCGGCCTGCGGATGCCGCCAGAATTTGGGCCGTGCGTGCGGCCACTCCGCTGCCCATGCCAATCGTACTGGTGATCTCAGCCCCGTCCGGGACAGGCAAGAGCACCTTGGTGAACCGTCTGGTAGCTAGCGAGCCCGATCTGGAGTTTGCCGTCTCGGTCACCTCACGTCCGCCGCGGAACCGAGAGGTTGCGGGCCGCGCTTACCGGTTCGTGTCCGAGGAGCGCTTTCGCAGCATGGTTGAGGACGGAGCGTTCCTCGAATGGGCGATGGTGTTCGGAAACCTCTACGGCACGCCCAAGGCGGCTCTGGAGGAGGCGGCTGCCAGCGGCCGTGACATTCTGCTGGACATTGACGTGCAGGGTGCGGCACAATTAATAGAGAAGCTTCCGGAAGCCGCCACAGTCTTCGTTCTTCCGCCTTCGCGCCGCGCCTTGGAGGATCGGTTGCGGAAGCGGTCCTCAGAACAGAAGCAGGAGATCGAACGGCGCTTGGGTGAAGCAACGGGGGAAGTGGGTCGATACCCGGCCTACAAGTACGTCATCGTCAACGACGATGTCGAATCAACAGTCGAGGCCTTGCGCACGATTCTCGCTGCCGAGCGCAGCAAGCGTGAACACATGGCTGGCCGAATCCAGCCGATCTTGAAGGAATTCGGCATCGATCCGGAGGAACCCGAATGAGCGACTCGCATCAAAAACTCTTCGAGGGCTACGAGAAGGGACCCGACCAAAAGTGGACGATCCCGAATGACGATCAGAGCGGCGTCTACCGCTTTATCCTGGCCGCCGCCCGCCGTGCGCGCCAGCTCCAGAGCGGCCAGCGGCCCCTGATCAACACCACCTTGCGCAAGCCCACGAAGATTGCGATGGAAGAAATCCGTACAGGTGCCGTGGCCGTAGAGATCGTCCCCGAGGGCCAGCCGTGGCCACCTCAGCCCGCGGCCGATGGCGGCGAGGGTGCTGTCGCCGATGCCCTAGGCTCCTTGCCAGATGGCCTGGATGCAGCCCCTGCTGGACAGGACGCGACCGCGGATGCATGGTCTGACCCACTGGAATCGGAACAAGGCGCCGAGATGCCCGTCGCTTTCAGGCCCGAGTAGGCCGGGCAGCGGCGACTTCGGTTTCGCTTGCAGCTGCGCTCCGACGGCCCTTAGCAGCCCCCTTGCGCGCGGGACTGGAACGACCCGCACGCTTGCGAAGAGCAGCTTGCGTTGGAGCGGTCGCGCGTCAGCGCCCGGATCATCGAGGGTGCCAGTGACAAGAGCTCTCGCCATTGCGGGCAGCCTGCTATGTGCGGGGGCTGTCGCCCAAGAACTGCGCGTCGAAGACTGGGATCCACGCTCGACGCTCGTTGTCGAAGAGCATCCGGTCCCGCGTGCGAAATTCCCCGCCATCGACGTCCATAGCCATCACGGCCGCTCCACCTCGCCGGAGCGGCTCGATCAGATCGTCGCCGAAATGGATGCGCTCAACCTGGCGGTGTTAGTGAACCTCAGCGGCGGGTACGGCGACCGGCTCCGAGACACCGTTCGAGCGTTTCGTTCGAAGCATGCTCAGCGCTTCGCCGTGTTCGCCAACCCGGACTTCAGCGGTATCGGCAGTCCCGGCTGGCCCCAACGCGCGGCGCGGCAACTCGAGGCGGATGTCAGGGCTGGCGCGCAAGGGCTGAAGATCTTCAAGAACTTCGGCATGAGCGTTCGCGACCAAGCCGGCAAGCGGGTGCCGGTTGACGATCCAGCCATGGTCCCGTTGTTCCAGGCGTGCGCCCGGCTGAACATCCCAGTGCTCATTCATGTTGCCGACCCGGCGGAGTTCTGGGCGGAGCACGACAGCCGCAATGAACGCTGGCTGGAACTGAAGCTGCGCCCGCGGCGCAAGCGCACAGCGCCGCCCAGCTTTCAGGACTTGATCGAAGAACGCGATCGCATGCTGGCGCGCCACCCGGACGTCAACTTCATCCTGGCCCACATGGGATGGCATGGCCACGACCTCAAACGCTTGGGAAAGCTCCTCGATGCACACCCGAAGGTGCATGTTGATCTTGCGGCTGTGCTATACGAGTTGGGCCGCATCCCGTTCAGCGGGCCGGAGTTCCTGAATCGCTACAAGGATCGGGTACTGTTTGGCAAGGATTCCTACGCTCCCTCCGAATTCCCGTACTATTGGCGCGTGCTGGAAACGCGGGACGAGTACTTCGAGTACTACCGCCGCTACCACGCCCACTGGCGCATGTACGGCCTCGGCCTGCCCGACGAGACGCTGCGACACATCTACTGGAAGAACGCCGTGCGCCTGATCCCGGGCATCGACGCGAGCATGTTCGAATAGCGGCACTGCCTCAGCGCGCGCCCAGCGCTTCGAGAGCGAGCACCTCCACTAGGTCGATCACGGATTCGGCGTCGCGCAAGTCGGCCGTCTCCACTGCCGAGTGCGCATAGCGGAGGGGAAAGCCGATCGGCACGTTCACGGTCTCCAGCGAGCGGAAGACCGAACCGTCGTTCCCGCCGGCGGTGACGCCCAGCTGGAGCGGGATCTTATGCCGGCGGGCCATGGCGGCGACGCGGGCAATCTCAGCGGCAGGCGTGAGTCCACTCTCATCGAACGCCCGCAGCACAGCGCCGTCGCCTAGGCGCGCATAGGCCAGCCGCTTCGATTCGAGCGGACTGTCGGAGGTGACGAATGTGTCAATCGGGTACACGCGAGCCGGAGACGCGCTCTTGGAATAGTGCTGAGCTCCTAGGCGACCGATCTCCTCGCCGACGCTGAAGACGAAATCCACCGTTCCCCGCGCTCGCCGGGCCGGCCCCGCAAGCCGCTTGAGGGCTTCGACCAGTGTGGCGCATCCAAGCCGGTCATCCAACGACCGGGCGCTGACACGGTCGCCGAGAAGCCTTCGGTACCGCTTGAACACGGTTGCCGTATCTGCCTCGCTGACTCCCGCTCTCGCCACGGCCTCGCGAGAGGACAAGCCGAGATCCAGGCTGCGCCGGCCGGTCATCACGCCATTGAGGCTGCCGCGGCTTCCGTGGACCATCATGGGCTGCCACGAAAACAGACGCAGATCACCCCCTCCCTTCGGAGACAGCGCCACGCTGCCGTCGGATGAGATCGTGCCTAGGCCGAACCCGATCTCATCTAGGTGAGCGATGAATGCGGCGTCTGGCTGCTCGCCGCCGCCGAGCCTGACGATCAGGTTGCCCCCATCGTCGATTCTCATGGCTTGCCGTGCGTAGGGAGGCAAGAGGCTCTGCAGCAGCATCCTCACGGGCTCTTCCTTCCCGCTCACGCCCGGCACCTCCACGAGCCGTTCGATCATGTGTGCCAACGACCCGTTCTGGCGCGCGGTTGCCGCGGCACGGGCCGGGGTGGCGGGGCGTTGCTCCGTGTGCGGTTCCGAACGCGCGCCAAGCAAGCGACAGAGCAGTCTCGCGATCTCAGACAGGTCGCTCTCGCGAACTGCCGCCGAAGGCGTGGCGCTGTTCTGCGCCGGAGGCAGCACGACGGCGTAAGCTTGCTCTTCCCGCCACGGGACCGGGTCGCCGAACGGTCCGAAGGAGAAGCCGTACGGTGGCCTGCGCTCGATCTCGATCCCTTCGAGGTCGGCAAGATCGGCGATCTCTTGCACCAGTGCGTCCGACTGGCCGCGTACCGCGGCGATGCCGGCGCTTGCGCCGCCGTTCGGACGCAGGAGCACGACCCGCTCGAAGTCCAGCGACCGCAGCAGCCTGGCTAGGCCTGCGTTGTGCGGGTAGCGCTGCGTGACGAATGCCACCGCGACCGTGCCTTCCGACTCCGCTCCTGCCAAGCGGCGGGCGACCTCCAGCAGGACGGCGGCGCCGCTCCGGCTTGAGATCCATGGCGCCGCGATCCACCCGCTCCCAACCTGCGCGACGCGCTTTTCGAGCGTGACGCGGTCGAGGACATCCAAGCCAGCGGCCCGGGCTTGGCGCGCGCTAGACGCGCCCACGTCAACATACAGATCGTCTGTCTCGGTTCGCCGATAGGCCCCCCGGGATCCGAAGTGAACCGACGGGGCCGCGACCACCCCCGGCAGGACGCTTCCCGTCACAGTCGATACCCGCACATGCTGGCCGAGGAAGTACTCGCCAAGCCCTACCCCGAATGGGGCGTCCGCAAGGGGCTGCAGTCGGAGGTACCCGTCCGATTGGATCGCCGACACAGCGTAGCCGGGCTCGTCAACGCCCGCGGCCAAGAGCGTGCGTGGCGCACCTTGGCCCAAATAGGCCACGAGCGTTCCGTTGCTGCCTCTCCGATGGGTTCCGCCGAGTCGGCTCGCAATGAACTCGATGACCCTGCTCTCGTCACCCGATGCCGCGTCGAGGCCCGCCAGCTCGAGCAGGTCCGATGCTGGAGCCTGGGCCGCGGCAAGCGCGCTGGCAAGGATAAAGCGCGGGGCTAGGCTGGGGGGCCGCAGGAGGCGCCCGAATCTGGCCCAGCGACATTTCGACTGGACCAGCGCTGCGGGGCGGGGGAGCGCGCCCTCCCGACCAGCGAATGCTCGGATGCGTTCCGCCACGGCCCTGCGCCTCAGTCGCCGAGACGAGCGAGGGCTTCCTCGAGTTCGGAGCGCGCGTGCGCGTCGCCGGTGCGATGCGACGCCGCAATGCCGCGCGCGTAGGTTTCGCGGGCCCTGTCAGGAGACTGCAGACGCTCTAAAGCCTTGCCAGCGTGATAGTAAGCAGCCTGATAGTCAGGGTCTTCTTCAAGTAGGCGCCCGAATTCCTCGAGGGCCTTGCTGTCTTCCCCGCGCTTGACGAACTCATGCGCCAAGCCATAGCGCGCGAACTGGTTCGATGGGTCCACCTCGAGCATGGCTCGGAGAGCGTCGATGCGATCCATGGCTGATGCCATCCAGCATAGCAACGCGGCTGGCGCTCGCCGGCGTACACTGGGGTGGCTTGGCGTGCCCCTGCTTCGAACCCACCGCTAGGTTGCCGTGGTCCGCGTGGCCGGGGAAGTTCCGCCCGCCGCTGGGTGCCCCTCGCGAGGGCGTCTGCCGCGCCGACGCCGCGCGCCCGTACCGGCCGACTGGGCAACTGCTGGTGACCGGCTGCAACATGGGCTACGCCCGCGATCGGTGCGAGCGCGTGCCCGTTGATGCACCGGATGCGGCGCGCTTCGTTTACGCCGGGCCTGGAATCGTTCGCTGGGTGCTAGAAGCGGATCACCGTCCGGTCGCGCACGGCGTTTCCGAGCAGGGCTCGTCGGCGGGGCGCGGGACAGTGCTTGACAGCCAAGTGAACGCCTACCGGAGCGCGATCGAAGAGCCAGGCGCTCGGTAGCGAGCCGCGCGCCCGACGCACCGGGCGGGGGTCGAAAAGGCCGCGGGAGGACAGTTGCGGTCCGTGTCCATTCCCGATACACTCGGCTTAGGAGCAAGCCTCCCGGAGAGACGCATGGCAGAAAGCGAAACCAAGCAAGCACAGATGGATCGGCGCGATTTCACGAAGGGTGCGGCCGCATTGGGCATGGCCGCGGCCGCGGTGAGCAGCGGTCCGTTGGTGCGCAAGGCGAAGGGGGCCGATCAGGTCATCAAGTACGCGATGATCGGGCCCGGCAGCCGGGGGCGGCGGCTGCTCGAGCGCCACTTGGTGCACATGGAGCACGGCGAGTGTGTCGCGCTGTGTGACATTTACCAAAAGAACCTAGACCGGGCACTGAAGGTCTTCGACGGCAAGCCGGCAGCTTACACCGACTACAACGAGTTGCTCCAGGACGACTCCATCGAGGCCGTCTTCATCACGGTTCCGCTATTCCTGCACTACCCGGTCATGAAGGCCGCGCTGGAGGCCGGCAAGCACGTTTTCTGCGAGAAGTCTCTGGTCTTCACGCCCGAGGAAGTCCACGGCCTGAGGGCTCTGCACGAGGCCCACCCGGATCAGATCATCCAGGTCGGCCTGCAGCGGCGCTACAGCAAGCTGTATCAGCGCGCCAAGGATCTCATCGATAGCGGAGCGATCGGGGAGGTGACGCACATCCAGGCCCAGTGGCACCGCAACACGAACTGGCGCCGCAAGGCCGCGGCCGAGTTCGAGGACCAGTTCAACTGGCGCCTGTATCGCAAGTACTCTGGCGGGCTGTGCGCGGAACTGATGTCCCACCAGGTCGACGTGGCCGACTGGATTCTGGACCAGCATCCCAAGTCGGTGATGGGCGTGGGCGGTCTCGACTACTGGAAGGACGGGCGCGACATCTACGACAACATCCAGCTCGTTTTCGAGTACCCGGGCGGCCAGAAGCTGCAATACAGCTCGATCATGACCAACCGCCACATCGCCGGCCGGCGCGTTCCGGGCGATGGCTGCCGCGAGACGATCCTAGGGACCGACGGCGCGATCGAGCTCACGCTGATTCCCTACGGCGACGGCATGCTGTACCCGGACGTGATGAAGGTCAAGATGGAAGACCAGGCCAAGCAGAAGGATGAGGGCGAGAACTGGGTGGCCGGCGCCACCGTGGGCATGGACACCGCGGAGCAGGGCGACGGATTCCCGATCGACCCCGAAGCCGTCGACCCGAGCCAGGTCAGCTTCATCGAGAAGGAGATCTTCTTCGCCAAGACGTGGGCCTACCACAAGGGGATTCTGCGCCCCGAGGAGGACGTCGATCCCGAGTACGCCGAGCTCTCCAGCTTCCTCAAGGATGTTGCGACGGGCGCGCGGCCGAGGGCAGACATCGATGTCGGCCTGCAAGACTCGGTGGCGGTCATGCTGGCGAACCTGGCCATGGACGAGCAGCGCAAGGTCCATTTCGCGGAGATCGAGCAAATGGGGCAGGAAGGTGTCGAATTGACATCGGTTGGCGCCCCGAGCCGGGGCGACTAGCTCGCTGCGGGAGCCAGGTCGCTAGCCCGGATTCGACTGCTTCGGCTTCGATCCCGGCGGCGGCGCCATGATCGTCAGCACGACAAGGTTCGCCGGGCCCGGGTTCGCGAGCGAGTGCGGCTCGCCCTCGCGAGCCAACACGAGGTCTCCACTCTCTATGCGCTCGGTCCGCTCGCCGACGGTCACGTCGCCGCAGCCCTCAAGCACCAAGTAGAGCTTGTCCTGCCCGGCATGGGAGTGCAGCTGGTGGGCCTGCCCCGGCAGGAAGCAGTTCAGCCCGGAGAAGACCTGCTCGCCCGAGAGCAGGTCTGCCTTGGCCATCTTGAGGCCAGAAAAGACCGCCCGCTCGGCGATCCGGCGGACGATCATCGGCCTTCGTTCGCCACTTGGATGAGCTGGTTGAAGAGCTGGTTCTGCTCGGGCGTGAGGTATTGGACGATGCGCTGGTGCGCCTCGAGCTGGTTCCACTTCAATTCGCCCAGCAGTTCGGCCTCTTGCATGATCACGTCGTCGAGGATGGCCCGGATCTGCTCCATCTGGCTCGGATTGAGCGAGAGTTCCTCGGCCAAGTCCTGCAGAGTCGCTTCGATGCGGAACTCCGTGCTCCGCTCTTCCTCGAACGCCTCCATCAGGTTCGAACTGAGCAGGCCGGTCGCGAAGCCGCTGAAGAAAATCACGGCGAGGACGCCAGCTGCCTTGCCAACCGAGCCTGCCGAGAAGCCCTGCACTACCGTCCCGCGCCCCCTGAGTGCATCACGACCGCCAGCATCGTGCTGCGGTTCAGGTCAATGTCGCAACCGAGCCGGACATTGCAGTAGTCCGCGCTCTCCGGAGGCTCGGCCAGGACGCTCTGGGCGATGTTCTCCACTTGGGGTTCGGCCGAGGCTTGGTAAGCGGTGGCCCCGAAGAGCACAAACAGCCAAGCGGAGCAGGCGAGAACGAGGCGGCGGGCGACGAGCGGCTGGAAGAAGATGTCCCAGAACGGGGGCTGGCGCCGGGATTGAATGTCGCGCAGAATCTTGCGGTGGAAGCCAGGCGCCGGCCCGAGGCTGCTGTCGGACGGCATGTCGAAGCTACCAAACAGCCCGGAAATTCCCGCCATCTCCTCGATCACTCGGCGATCGCTTGGGTTTCGCGCCAAGCGCTCCTCGTACTCGCTGCGGCCCTGATCTCCGAGCTGGCCGGCCAGGTACGCCTCTAGGTTCTCCTCTAGGTACTTGTCCATCCCCATGTCCCCCTCGGCTCGTTCCTGCCGCGCATTTTACAAAACCTCGCCGGGCTCGTCCGCGCGGAGTTGCTCAGCCGCCTTGACAAGTTTCTTGCGAGCTCGGAAAAGCTTCACCTTGATGGTGTTCTCGTTGATCCCCGTCTTCACCGCCAGCTCGTCCACGGTCAGTCCTTCGACTTCCTTTTGAAACAGCAACATGCGCTCCTCTTCCGAGACGTGCTCGAGCAGCTTGAGCAAGTAGTCGCGCCGCGACGTCTGCTCCTCGGCGCTCGGTGCGGTGTCGGCCGCGCGGGCCGAACTCTCGACGATCTCGTCGACGTCTTCGCCCAAGTCGCCCTCGAAGACCACCCGGCGACTCTTGAGCCTGCGCAGGTAGTCGTAGGTCTCGTTCATCGCGATCTTGTAGATCCACGTGGACAGCGACGATCGCATGTCGAACTTCTTCAGCGCGAAGAAGACTTTGGTGAACACCTGTTGCGCTACATCCTCGGCGTCGATGCTCCGTCGCACCATCCTCAAGGCGAGGCTGTATACCATGTTCTGGTGCTGTTGGACGATGAGAGCGAACGCTTCCTCGTCACCACCCTTGGCGCGGCGCACGACTTCGGCTTCTGAAGCGGTCTCGTACGGCACGAAGCGATCTGAGCGCACTCCACCGAGGCAAGTCACCGGACTGCGCTGCCCTGCAAGCAAACCTGTCGTTCCAGCCATGTGAGTTTGTTGGACGCACGACCGGCGCAGCAGGTTGCAGATTGGATGCAAGAAATTGAGTTTATCGCTATGGGGCTCACCTGCGAAATCGCCCTGCGGCAGGGGCAGCTTCACAGCCGCGCCCCCCAGCGGCCGCCCGACGATGCCAGATCGGCCCGCGAGCGATTGCGGGCTGAGGCCTACGCGGCGCTGTCCACGCTTTGGAACAGTATCACCCTGCTGCTGGGAATCGGCTGGCCGAACAGCGTCGCGGGCCGGAACTTGCTGGTCAGCAGCGTGTTGGCCAATTGTCGGTGGGCGCGGCCCTCTAGTGGCCCCTGCGTGACGATCATGTAGTCATACACTCCGCCGTGGGCGTCGATGTAGGCCACCACCGCGATCTCGTCGGCCACCGGATACGGCGAGGGCAGCGTCATCATCGGGGCACTCACGACCGGGCTGGCCAAGAAACGCAGCGGCACGTCGTCGGCATGGGCCACCGGCTCCATCCAGACCGCCGACAGCAGCATCGGCACCAAGATCAGAGCCATCAGCAGGCCGCCCAGGACGGGCACGGTGATCGGCCGCAGCCAGTTGCCGAACCGGACCTGTCGCCGTTTCCAAGACATTAGCGGCCGATCGCGCATGAGCGCCTCGACCGACAGCGCGCTGAGGATGCGAACTTCCAAGCTTTTAGGCGGTGCCGCGACTGGAAGCGCGGCCAGCAGGCTGCCGACCGTTTCCTCGTGCTCGTTCTGCGCGTGGCACTTCGCGCAGCGAGCCAAGTGCCACCGGACCAACAGTGTCTCGGTCAGCCCGAGAGCGCATTCCCGATACCGATCAAGTCGGCGTGAAATCCAACCACATGTCATTGTTCTACTCCAACTGCCATCTTGCGCTCCGCGGCGCGATCGATGGGGCATAGCGCAGCAGGTGGCGCTTCAACGCCTCCCGGCCGCGCAGGATCCTTGACTTCACCGTCCCTAACGGAACCCCCAGCGTGTCCGCGATTTCGCCGTAGCTGAAACCCTCGACATCGCGCAGCACGACGGCCTCGCGGAAGCGCGGATCGAGGGCTTGCAGGGCGCCGTTGAGAATGTCGCGACGCTCCCGGTCAGTTGTGTGCTCGAAAGGAGTCGCTGACTCGGAGCGGAACGAGTCCGAGAATTCGTGCGCTTGGCCATGCACCGACGACTCGCTGACCTCCCAGACACGATGCCGCGAGAACCAGCGCCGCTTGTTAGAAGCTTCGTTGGTCGCGATGCGGTAGAGCCAAGTCTTGAACGTGGACGAGCCGCGAAAGCCGTCGACCCTGCGGAAGACCTTGACGAAGACCTCCTGGGTCACATCCTCGGCGTCGGCCTGATTGTCGATCAACCTGCAGACGTAGCTGTAAACCGGGCGCTGGTAGCGGCGCAACAGCAGCTCGTAGCTTCGGGGCTCTCGCGCCTTGAGGCCGCAGACCAAGTCCGCGTCGAGGTCGGACTCGGCGAGGGCGCACGGAAGTATCGTCTTGGGGGACACGGTAGTGGGCGCGCCGATTTAGGCTAGCAGGTGATCTCGCATCGAGCCATCTCGCGACAGCCCTCGTCTGACCAGACACCGAGGGGCGGGGAATTGTTCCTGCGGTGTTCGTTGCGGCGCGGCGTCGGGTTGCGGACGGCCCGGGCGCGGTCTGCTGGTCGGGCGGCCCTGGGCAGTCCGTGACGATGCTGCGAAACCTGCGCTGCCGCACGGTATTCCCGGTAGTCGGCGAAGCGAGTGGGGCGGCCCAGCGGAAGGTGCTGACAGGGGCTGGCTTTTTTGGTACAATTGATTTCCTTAAACCCTTGTGGATTCGCAGGCAGACTCATTGCAGACTGCCGGAATCTTGCTGGTACAAGAACCGCTCATCGCATCCCCGCTTGCGCGGTGCTTTACAAACATCCGCGCCTACCACGACGGAGTATTGCCGGATGAGGTCGAGTTCTTGACTCAGCCGCAGGCGTCCACCAAACCTCCGATGGCAAGCGAATCAGGAAAGGACGGCACTGAGGGCGCCGAGAGACCGCGCTCCAAGGCCGATTCGGGCGCAGCCGGGACAGGGCTTGGCGAGAGCGCAGCGAAAGGCTCCGCCAAAAAGGCCGTCGCGAAGAAGCCCTCGGCCCGGAAGTCCGCCAGCAGCAAACAGGACGCCGCCGCTGGCAAGACTGCCGCCAAGCGGCCGTCGACAAGCGCTCCGAAGGCAGCTGCCAAGAAACGGGCAGCTTCTCCGCGGTCCTCCAGCAAAGCCGCCACAGCGCCGGCCAAGGAAGAATCTACCGGAAAGAAGACCGCTGCAGCGCGCAAGAAAGCGTCTCCGGATACCAAGACCTCCACCAAGGCTGCTGCGGCTGGCAGCAGCGAGGCGACGGCGGAGGCTCCGGCCGACACGAGGGCCAAGCCGGCGCCCAAAAAGGCAGCAAAGGAGCCCGCCGCGACTGACAAGCCCGGCGCGGCCAAGGGGGCCGAGCGGAAGCAGGCCGCGGCCCAGAAGGCGCAGAAATCCACCAAGCGAGCCCCCTTGCCGGGGCCGGAAATCAAGCGGGCGCCCAAGAAGTCCATCGAGAAGACGACCACTCACGAGAAACTCGAGTCTGCTGAGCAGAAGGAAGTTGAGGACGGCCGGCGGCCGTTGGACGGAATCCGGGTCCTTGACCTGAGCCGACTCCTGCCAGGCCCGTATGCCAGCCACATCTTGGCCAGCTTCGGAGCGGACGTGATCAAGGTCGAGAAGCCGGGCGAGGGGGACTACATGCGCGAGTACCTCCCCCAGACTCAAGGCTTCAACGCGACATTCCTGACGATCAACCGAGGGAAGCGCAGCATCTCGCTCGACTTGCGCAAGCCAGCGGGCCAGGAGGTCTTCCGTGCCTTGGTGGAGCGTTCCGACATAGTCCTGGATGGATTTCGCCCCGGGGTGATGGACAAGCTGGGGCTGGGCTACCAAGCCCTTAGCGAAATCAATCCTAAGATCATCTATGCAGCGCTGACAGGATACGGCCAGACCGGTCCGAATGCCCAGCAGGCCGGCCATGACCTGAACTACCTGGCGCTGTCCGGCATGCTGGACCTGCTCGGGGACGCGGAAGGCGTGCCGTTGGTGCCCGGCATCCAGATCGCCGACGTGGCAGCCGGAGCGCTGCCCACTGTGATCGGGATCCTGCTCGCCCTCCAACACCGCAACAAGAGCAAGGCCGGGCAAATGGTCGATGTCTCGATGTTCGACTCGTTGCTCGGCCTGATGCCGGTGCAGATTGCAAACTACACGGCGACCAAGCGGCGGCCGAGGCGCGGACAGGAGCGTCTGTTCGGGCGTTACGCCTGTTACAACATCTATCCCGTCCGCAACGGACGCTTCATGGTGGTGGCGGCCCTGGAACCCAAGTTCTGGGCCGGGCTGTGCAACGCGATCGACCGTGAGGACCTGATACAGGACCAGTACGTCGAAGGTCATGCGCAGGACATCTTGATCGCCGAGCTGACGCGAATCTTCCAGAAGAAGCAGGTGGACGAATGGATGGAGATCTTCGCGGAAGTTGACGCCTGCGTCACAGAAGTGCGGGAAATCTCCAGGTCTGTCCAAGACGACCATGTGGCCCAGCGCGGCTTGATCACGCCCATCCGCGGCAAGGATGGAGAGGTCTACGAGCAGCTGGGGGTGTTTCCAAAGCTATCCGACGCCCCTGGGTACATCGCAGGCGATGCCCCTCTACGCGGCCAGCACACGCGCCAGATCCTGAGGTCTCTCAAGTATCCCGCGAAGCAGATTGACGAGATGGTCGCCGCCAAGATCGTCGAGGAGTCCGGGGGCAGCAGCGGCAGCAAAGGCTAGCCCCGCCACCGCGGCAGCCTTCTGCACATGACAATATCTCCCTTGCGGCGCTCGCGCTAGCTGCCCAATCGGGCTGTACCGGCTCGGCCGTCAAGAGGCTTACGGGCCTGAGGCACCGCTCCCATATTCACCGTGTGGAGCAAGCGCTACGGGCACTCCGGCGCCAATTGGTGATCGAGAGCCACGCACTGTAGAAGGTCCGGCTGCTCTTGCTCGCAATCGAATCGTGCCGACAGGCTCGCGCGGAGCCGTCGGCCCGAACCCGGCGCGCATCGAAGCCTCCGTGGAAGGATTCCGCAATGCGCAGGGTCGGCCCCAGAATCGTGACGGTTCGGCGGGACACCCTGGCGCGGGAGTCAACATGACAGTGCACCCGTCTGGATCGGCTCGACCGTTGTGCGCCAAAGGACACCCGGAAGCCGTCGCTCCCCGAGCACAAGGTCAAGCAAGAATCTTGTGCAGCACCTCTCCTTCTACGTCGGTGAGGCGATAACTCCGGCCGTTGTAGGTGTAGGTGAGGCGCTCATGGTCCAGGCCGAGCAAGTGGAGGATCGTGGCATGGAAGTCGTGCGCGGAAACCGGGTCGACCGCCGCCTTGAAGCCGAGTTCGTCGGACTCGCCGTAAGACACCCCTCCCTTGATGCCGCCACCAGCCATCCAGGCAGTGAAGCAGTGCGGATTGTGATCGCGTCCGGGCTTTGAAGTGCCGATCTGGGCGACCGGATTTCGCCCGAACTCCCCGCCCCAAATCACCAGCGTGTCGTCCAGCATGCCGCGCTGTTCCAGGTCAGTGAGAAGTGCCGCGAACGGCTGATCGGTTTCGCCGGCGAACTGCGAGTGGTTTCCGAGGATATCGATATGGCCGTCCCAGGCGCGCTGGTTTTCCGTTCCGCCAGAGTAGATCTGGACGAACCGGACACCTCGCTCCAGAAGCCGCCGCGCCATGATGCATTGGCGGGCCATATGCCCGCAGCGCTCGCTATGCAGGCCGTATAGTTCCTGGATGCGCGCCGGTTCGCTGTCGACGTCCAAGGCCTCCGGTGCCGCCAGCTGCATCCGATAGGCGAGTTCAAAGCTCTCGATCCGTGCCGCGAGTTCCCGCTCGAGAGGATTGCGTTCCAAGTCCCGGGAGTTCAGGCTTGCGATCAGGTCCAGTTGCGACCGCTGGTGAGCCTCCGACATCTCCGAAGGAGGTGTCAGGTTCTGGATGGGAACGCCCTTCGGGCGCAGCCAAGTGCCCTGGTATGCCCCTGGCAGGAAGCCGGCGCTCCAGTTGGTAGCGCTGCCCTTCGGCAGGCCGCGGTCCTTGGGATCCGACATCACCACGAACCCCGGCAGATCGCTGCTCTCGCTTCCCAGTCCGTAGGTTACCCAGGATCCCAGACTCGGAAAGCCCATCCGAGTCTGACCGCTGTTGATCATGAACAGAGCAGGGGAATGGTTATTCGAGCCCGGCAGGCCCGAATGGATGAATGCCATCCGGTCGACATGTTCTCCCAAGTGGGGGAAGATCTCGGACACAAGCTTGCCGCTCTGCCCCCTCGGTGTGAACTTGAAGGGAGACTTCAGTAGCGCACCGACCTCCCGCGAGAAGAAGCCCGTGAACTTGTCGAAGCCCTCGAGTTCCTGACCGTGGCGCTTAGTGAGCTCAGGCTTGTAGTCCCATGTGTCCACGTGGCTCGGTCCGCCGTTGATGAAGAGCCAGACGACGCGCTTGGCCTTCGGGGCGAAGTGCGTCGGGCGTGGCGCCATTGGATTGAGCGCCCGGTCGGGAACGGAAGCGGCCTGAAGGCGTCCCTCGTCGGCGAGGATGCCGGCAAGTCCGAGCATCCCGATGCCCATCCCGCAACGTTCCAGCAGTTCGCGACGCGATAGCGCCGGCAGTTGGGTGGTTTCTGCGTTTCTCATGTTTCTCACCGGATATACAGGAATTCGTTCAGGCTCATCAAGGACTGGCAGTAGTCGACCAGCGCGAGCCGATCCGGCTCGGGCCTGCCATCCTTGCGGTAGAGGTCCTCCTGGCGCTCCAAGAACGCCACCCCCTGGGCGGTTTCCGACGGCCCAGCGGGGCGGGCGAATGCGGTGCGATAGGCCTTGTCGACCGCCGCCTTCGGTTCCAGACCAGCCAACCGCGCGGAGAAGCCCTTTGCGTAGCGGCGGGTGAACGGGCTGTTGAGGAAGAGCAGCGCTTGCGGCGCGATCGTGGTGGACGGTCGGCGGCCGATACCGACTAGGTGCTCCGGCCAGTCAAACAGCATCATCGACGGGATCAGCTCGCTCCGCTTCACAAAGAAGTAGACGCTGCGTCGGGACATGCTCTCGTTCTGTACCCCGGGACCGTACAGGGTAGGGTCGAGCGTCCCGGACACCGCCAGCATCGAGTCCCGAATGGCCTCGGCTTCGAGCCTCTTCGGCGTCCAGCGCCAGCGGAGACGGTTCGACGAGTCAATGGCGGCCCTGGAGCTCTCGGCGGACGAGTCGACCCTGTAGGCGCTGCTGACCATGATCATGCGGTGCAGGCGCTTCAACTGCCAGCCGTTCTGAATCAGGTCCCGAGCCAGCCAGTCAAGCAGTGCCGGGTGGGTTGGACGCGCGCCCATCATCCCGAAATTGCTTGGAGTGGCCACGATTCCTGTGCCGAAATGGTGGTGCCAAACACGATTGACGATGACGCGCGCCAGCAGCGCGCCCGCACCGGATTCGGAATCGGTCAGCCACTTGGCTAGGGAAGCTCGATGAAATCCGCTTCGCTCCCATTCCGGGGGCGGCTTCTCGAGCCAGTGCCCCGGCTCCGCTCCCGGACGGGTAAGGACCGGCAATACATGCGGTTCGGCTGGCTCCAGCTTCAGATTCACATCGCCGCGCCGAAGAACGAACGTTGGCTCGTAGAAGTGCGGAAAGCCTCTCCCATTAGCATTGTGGCGGACTTTGGAGAATCCTTCGGCCGTCGCCTGGATCTTCGTGAAGGAAGGCTTTGGTATGCGGGATTCATGGTCACGGATCGCTGCACTTGCCTCCATCCACCTCGGGTGCTTTCGGGCGAAACGCCTGAGCAGCAAAGCCTTCTGGTCGTCGGTCAGAGCCCCAGCCCCTCCCGTCTGGAGTGCCGCCGCGGCCTCGACGACGCCTTGCGACACGCCCTCCCCAACGGCGAAGCCGGGTTCGGACGAGTCTGTCACGGCCAGACGAATGCGCCCGAGGCTGAAGTGCGAGTTGTAGCCGAATACCAGCTTGATCGCCAGCCGGAAGCCGCCCTCGAAATTCACGGGCTCTTCAAAATCAAAGATGGCCGCATGGTCCGAGCCGATTCCCGCGGGCGTGAGCGCCCAGCCGCTTCGGTCGCTGTTGTCTTCGATAGCCAAGGAGGCGGACGCGTAGCCCACTTCCAGCTGATCCGTCGCCCGCGCATTCCGCAACTTGACCTTCACGGGCTCGGCGTCTGGTTCCGACAATGGCCGGACCTCCACCGACACACGGCCAAGGAGGAACGCCCCGTCATGCGACCGGCCAGGGCCGTTGAACGGCAATGACGGGTGAGTCAGGGCCTCGATCCGGAGGGCTCGCAAATCCTTGGCTGAGACGTCGGCAACGAAGGTGTAGGTGTCGAAGTCGACGTTGTCCCCGCTGAACAGGATCGACCCGTCCTCGAGATTGTCCGCCTTGGCCTGGCTGGCGGTGTTGATGTCGACGACGTCGAGGACCTGCCATTCGCTAGCGCTGAAACCGGGAGCCCCGGCCCGGAGCCATTGCTCGAATGCCTCGCCGCCCAGCTCGCGCTCGATTTCCTCGCGTGTCTCCCGGAGCTCCCTGAGCCGGACTTCCCAATTGGCCCTTTCGGTCCTGGATTTGCCGGGATTCGGATCGTACTCGATTACGGTTCGCGTCGTGCGGCCGAAGATCGCTGCCATCCCGTAGTAGTCACGAGCTGATATCGGATCATGCTTGTGATCGTGACAGCGGGCGCAGCCTACGGTGAGTCCGAGCATTGCCGTGCCGAGGGTGCCGATCATGTCGTCGAGTTCGTCGTAACGCGAAATCTCGAACTCGGAGTCCGTGATTTGCGTCGGGAAGGGACCGCCTCCCATGAACCCGGTTGCCATCAGGGCGAGGGCATTCTCGGGCTCCAGCTCGTCCCCAGCAATCTGCATCCTGACGAAACGGTCGTAAGGCATGTCGCGGTTGAATGCCTTGATCAGAAAGTCCCTGTAGTGGTAGGCGAACGGCCGGTCGTAGTCTTCCTCGAAGCCGTAGCTCTCGGCAAATCGCGCGATATCCATCCAGTGGCGCGCCCACCTCTCCCCGTAGTGCGGCGACTCGAGCAGCTCGTCCACGAGCCGTTCGTAAGCGTCGGGTGCCGGGTCTTTCGCGAATTCCTCCACACGCTCGAGGCTCGGCGGCAGTCCCAGCAAGTCAAGCGAGGCACGCCGGATCAGCGTGCGCCGGTCGGCCTCGGGATTCGGCTCGATTCCGGCGGCCTCAAGTCTCGCCAGCACGAAGCGGTCTAGCGGAGTCCTTGGCCACGTGCTGTCGGCAGCCGGCGGCGGCGCAGTAGCCGCTAAAGGGCGGAACGACCAAAACCGGGTGTCGACGCCCGGCTCAGACACCTGTTTGCCCGAACTGACAAGCGGTTCATCGTACGGGGCACCCAGATCGATCCAGCGCGCGACTGCGCCTACCTTGGCGTCGGGAAGCTTGTCTTGGCCAAACGGCATGAAGGGCTCCCGCTCGTGCCGCAAGACGGCGACAAGTGCGCTCGACTCAGCCGACTCGCCGATCTTGCCGCTCGCCATCAAGGAACCCCGAGATGTCAGATCGAGTCCGCCCATCACCTGCTCATCCCCGTGGCACTGAAGGCAATTGCTGACGAACAGTGGCTGGACCTCGGCCCGGAAGACTTCCAAGCCTTCGGCCATGCGCTCGGCGTGGTCGTCGCGATCTTGCTGTGCCAGCGCAGCAGCCCCCACCATGCAGAAAATCACAGGTAACTACTCGGGCCCTGTCTTGACTATGTACTTTTTCGCCTGACATCAAAGGGTTTTTCTTGGCAAGAATCCAACGCGGAGTGGGACCCGCCCGGACTGGCCAGCGGCGGCCTTGCGGACTCGGCGGATGGCTCGCACGC
>JAJEHF010000128.1 GCA_022823865.1 Bryobacterales bacterium | reverse complement strand
CCGTGCGCACCTGCACCTCGCGCAATCGAATCGCGTCAGTCCTCACTTCCTGCGTTATCGCATACAGCAGTCCTATTTGTCCAGTCCCTTGCCGAACCTCTTTGCCGACTAGCCCTCAGCACCCAACATTGAAAATCCCTGGCATGGCGACAGAGCTGGAGCGGTTGGGCCTCGTTCGATCTAAGGAAATACGAGGTACGCCCGGAGAGACGACCGAAGGGCAGTTGATGGACGAGGAGATCATTCCCATCCAGATTTCCAAGGGACCACCGCACCGCCCGGACAGCCTGAACGTGCATACCGCACCTAGGTCGCCTTGAGTGCCGATGCTGTGCGTCTAGCGCAATTGTGCGCTTGGTCGCCGGAAACTCACATTTGGTAGAGGTCCGCGAGAGTCGCCGCCGAATCAGTAGCACTCAGTCGTCCACGGCGCTCGTTCATCACCGAGGCGGTCCGCAATTCGTACCACCAAATGCCCGCAACGACCGATCCGTATCGGTTCAGGCGATGCACGGCTTGTCCAGCACCGATCGAGGGATGCCGCCGGGATGGCGCTCAATATCGATGCCCCTCGTGCACCGTTTCGAGCAATTCAGACAACGGTGCCCGATCCAAGTGCTTGCGCCGCTCGAATATACGTTGTGCCGCCTCCCGACTGCGACTTGCTGCGTCGTCCTCCACAGGCACCAATCGGGCTACGGGGCGGCCTCGGCGGGTGATGGTCACAGTCTCTCCACCTGCGACCCTGTCAAGAAGGCGGGCCAGATGGGTCTTGGCTTCGTACGCCCCTACGGTGTCCATACTTGAACTTTCTCATGAACCAGCCGAGCAGGCTAGTTTATTCGATTACCAGTATTCGCCATCCACTCAGGCCGTGCCCTGACTGCGATTCTCCCTTGTCTGCAGTCACTTCTCATCGAACGGCACGATTGCTCAGGCCACGTCCGTCTGACTTTGTGTCGCAGACTCTTCCAGTTCGACCAATTCCCTCACTGGCTCGATGCGACCGGCCACCAAGAATGTCACCGCGACCGCGGCGGGCGTGAGCAGGGCCACGCCCAGCAGCACGGTAGCGTAGCTGCCGGTTGCATCGAGGACCAACCCGATCGCCGCATTCGTCAGCACGATTCCGGCGCTGCCCCCCGTGCCGGAGAATCCGAACGCGGTGCCGACGTGCGTTGCCGGGAAGAAGTCACTTGGGAGGCTGAGAAAGTTGACTGACGCGATTTTGAAGCCGAGCGCGCCAATGCAGATGCTGACCATTGCCAGGGAAATGTTGGGCGCGTAGGCCGCCCCTAGGCCTGCAGTCGCGGCGATCCCCGCGATGCTCAGGACGGTCTTGCGCGCCCGGTTGACCGACCAACCGCGTGCGATCAGCCACGCTGTGATGCCCGAGCCGCTCAAGTCGCCGAAACCGGAGGCTACGAACGGCAGCCAAGCCACGAGCCCGATTCCGGCGAGGTCCAAGCCCCGCTCGCGGGCTAGGTACTCAGGTATCCAGTACGAATAGAAGCCCCAAGCGCCGGCACTGACGAAACGACCCAGGAAGCCGGCCCATGCTTGGCGGTAGCGGATCACGCGTAGCCACGAGACTTGCCGGACCTTGTTGATCTTGGCGGCCGCGGTGCGCTTGGTGGACTTGCGGGTTGCCGTGAGCCAGAGGGGTAGCAGGCCGAAGCCCATTAGACCGGTGACGATGAAGGCTGCCCGCCAACCCCACGTAACGGCTAGCCAGCCCACGATGGGCACCGCCAGCGCCGAACCAAGGCTGCTTCCGAAGTTAACGATCCCCACTCCCAGAGAACGCAGCGGGCCGAGCACTTCGTGCGCAACGGTCTTCATCCCGGCAGGCCAAACCCCGCCTTGGCCAACCGCTAGCAGAAACCGGCAGAGCGCCAGTGAGCGGAAGCCAGCTGCCGCCCCGTGCAGCGCTCCGGCGAAGGACCACCAAATGATGTAAAGCGACAGCGCCTTGCGGAAGCCCAGCAGGTCGGCCAGCCGACCGCCCACGCTGTACATGATCATGTAGGTGACCATGAAGCAGTTCACCACCAAGGCGTACTCGCTGTTGGTCATGCCGAATTCGTCCCGCAGGGTCGGGGCGAGCACGGAGATCGCGATCCGGTCGATGTAGCTGGTCGTGGTGATGGCTAGCAGGATCGCGAGCAGCGTCCATGGGGTGCGCGGGCGGGATGCACCGGTACTTGGGGGCGGGGCCGGAGGCATTGAGGGGCAGGCGCGGCGGCAGCCACCCGCCGAAAGGCAATTCATCATAGTTGAAATTCCCGGCCCCGGGCAGTCAGACTACGTAGCTTGAGCCCGCGCAAAGATGGACCCGGCGCGCTGCACGGCATCAAGGTCATCGATCTGGCCGGGACGGTCGCTACGGGCTACTGCGGCAAGCTTTTTGCCGATCAGGGCGCCGATGTGCTGTTAGTCGAACCCCCGGAGGGGTGTCCCACGCGTCGGCTGCCACCGTTTGCAACCGGCGTCCCCGCTCCTGAAGCGAGCGGGATGCACGCTTACTTGAGCGCCAACAAGCGCAGCGTGGTTTGCCCTGACCATGCCGCCTTGATGGCGCTCGCCGAGGGCGCCGCGCTGGTCATCGATGACCGCCCGGGCCGTGACCGCCCGCTGACCTTGGGCGAGTTGGAGAGCTGTTCGGCGGATGGCGTGCTGCTCTCGATCACCTGGTTCGGGCAGACGGGACCGTACCGCGACTATGCCGGAAGCGACGGCGTGTGTCAGGCCCTTACCAGTCAGATCGATTGGCTGGGAGAACCGGATGGCCCGCCAGTGATTCCCGGCGGATACCAAGCCCAGATAATCGCGGGCATGACGGCTTTCGTCGGGTCGATGGGACAGATTCTGGCGCGCGAGCTGGGCAATGTCTCCGGTCCTGGGCACTTAGACGTCTCGGTCCTCGAGTCGAATCTGTGCTTTTCGGAGATCGAAGCCCTGCGGGGCTTTGCCGGCAAGCCGACGCGCGAGCGCTTGGGAGTGAACCGATTCCGCGCGACGTATCCGCTTGGTATCTACCCCTGTCGCGATGGCTGGCTCGGTGTGACCGTGCTGACGCCATCGCAGTGGAACGCGTTCTGCGAGCTACTCGGCTTTGACGACCTCGCCGGGGTCGAGCGCTACCAGCAGAGCTTGGAGCGTCTCCAAGACGCGGATGAGTTGGATGTGCGCATCCAAGTCCGGGTCTCTCGGGAATCGGCCGCCGACCTGGCAAAGCGCGGGCAAGCATTGCGGGTACCGCTGACGATCGTCCCGACCATGGATCAAATCTTCGACGTCGACCAGTTTGTTGAGCGCGGGGCGTTTGCCGATGTCACTCACCCGGACTTGGGCACCCTGCGCCTGCCCGCAAGTCCGTTCCGCCTGTATGCGATGCCGGCTGCCCAGGGTGGCGCTGTCGCTCGGCTAGGTGCCGATACCGAAGCCGCATTGCGGCAAGCGGGGTGCGCATCATGAGTCGGCCGATGTTCTTGCGGGGCTTTCGCATCGTCGACCTCTCGATGGGATGGGCCGGACCCCTGGCAACCCGGCACTTGGCTGACATGGGCGCGGAGATCATCAAGGTCGAGTCCTGTGTGCGGTTCGACTGGTTTCGGGGCTGGGAGTCCAGCCAGCGCTGGATCGATGACAACGAAGCGGAGAAGCACGAGCCGTTCAACGCATTGAACCGCAACAAGTTCGACGTCACGCTCGATCTCTCCAAGCAGCGCGGCCGCGACCTGTTGCTACGCTTGGTCGCAGTCTCAGACGCCGTCATCGAGAACTTTGCCGGCGAAGTGCTGCCGAAGCTCAACCTAGGCTTCGAGGTATTCAAGGCCGTCAAGCCGGAAATTGTCGTGGTCTCGATGCCGGGTTTTGGCAGCACCGGGCCGTGGAGGGAGTATCGGGCCTACGGCTCGACGACCGAACAGGCGGCCGGCCTGCCGCATCTGACCGGCCATCCCGAGCACCCTCCGACGATGGTGCATATCGCACTGGGCGATGCCGTTGCGGGCTTGAACGGTGCCTCCGCCATGCTGGTGGCGCTCCGCCACCTCAAGCGCACTGGCGAGGGGCAGTTCGTCGACCTGTCGCATTCGGAATGCCTCCTGCCTCTCGCGGCGCACGGCATAGCCGAGCAGTCCTTGACGGGCGAGCCCCCTCCGAGGCTGGGCAATCGTTCCCGACATTGCGCACCGCACGGCATCTATCCGTGCGGCGACGGTCGCTGGCTAGTGATCCAAGTGCAGAGAGAGGAGCAGTGGCGGGCTCTGTGCAGCGCCGTTGGAGGCAATCTCGCAGGTTTCGGCGACCTGGCCGATCGCTTGGAGCGGTCCGACGAGCTCGACGCGGCGGTCTCCGAATGGTGCGCTCGCCGGCCCGCGGCCGACGCCACGGACTCGCTGCAAGCCGCTGGCGTGCCTGCCGCGGCGGTGGCCGCTTCGAAGGAGCTCACGGCAGACCCGCACTTGCAGGCCCGCCGCTTCTGGAAGATCTTGGACCGGGCATACATCGGCAAGCATCCAAACGGTGTCGCGCCGTACCGGCTCCAAGACGGTCCGCTTGAGATTGAATGGCCCGCCCCGACCCTCGGCCAGCACAACCGCGAGATCCTAGGGGGCTTGCTGGGGCTGTCGGATGCAGAGCTGGCCGACCTCGAGCGGGACGCTATCATTGGCAATCGTCCGCGCTTGCCCGGAGCCGTTGGTGGATGAAGCTGCTGATTGCCAATCGCGGGGAGATCGCGATCCGCATCGCGCTGGCTGCCGCCGACCTTGGCGTCGAATCGGTCGCTGTTTACTCCGAAGACGACGATAGGGCGCTACACATCCGCAAGGCAGACCGTGCAGTCGCTCTGGCCGGACCCGGTGCGGGCGCCTACCTGGACGCGGCGCAACTCATCCGACTCGCAGCCGACAGCGGGTGTGACGCGGTGCATCCGGGGTACGGCTTCCTCAGCGAAAGCGCCGAGTTCGCCAGCGAGTGCTTGGCGGCGGGCCTGACGTTCGTGGGCCCGCCGCCGAATGCGTTGGCCCTGTTCGGCGACAAGGCCCGGGCTCGAGCCCTAGCTGAAGAACTGGGAGTGCCCGTGGTCCCGGGCGTTTCCGGGCCGACCACGCTCGAGCAGGCGGCGGCGTTCTTCGAATCGCTGCCCGGCGGCGCAACCATGCTCATCAAAGCAGTGGCCGGCGGCGGCGGGCGGGGCATACGGCTCGTCAGCGAGGCGGCAGAGATCGAGAACGCCATGGCGAGGGCCCAGTCGGAGGCTCGCGCGGCATTCGGCGTGCCGGACGTGTTTGTGGAGCGGTTCGTGGCGGGTGCGCGACACGTTGAGACCCAGATAGCCGTTGACCGGGATGGCCGGTTCGCTTGCATCGGCGATCGAGACTGCTCGCTGCAGCGACGCCACCAGAAGCTCGTCGAGGTAGCGCCGGCTCCCGGACTGCCGAAGGCCGTCCGGAGTGGGATCGCCGACGCTTCAGCGCTGCTGGCCAAGGCGGCTGGCTATCGCAACCTTGGCACGTTCGAGTTCTTGGTCGATGGCGACGAGTACTTCTTCATCGAGGCCAACGCCCGGCTCCAGGTCGAGCACACCGTCACGGAGGAGACCAGCGGCCTCGATCTAGTGCAGATCCAGTTGCGGCTGGCCGAAGGGCAATCCATCCAGTCGGCGGGAGTCCGGCAGACCGATCCCGGCTCCGCGCAGAACGCAGCCGTGCAGGCGCGCGTGAACATGGAGACCATGCAAGCCGACGGCTCGGCCAAGCCCAGCGGCGGCACTCTAGAAGCCTTCGACCTGCCTTCGGGGAAGGGCGTTCGCGTTGACACTTTCGGATATGCCGGATTCCGCCCGAGTTCGAACTTTGACCCGTTGTTGGCAAAGGTTGTCGGCCATGTCTCCGAGGGCGGCCTGGCGGCTGCGATGCAGCGCACCGCCCGGGCGCTGAGCGACTTCAGAATCGGTGGAATCGAAACCAATATCCCGTTCCTCAAAGCACTGCTTGCCCACCCGGATGTTCGCGCTTGGAACGTCCACACGCGCTTCGTCGACGAGCGCATCGAGGAACTCGTAGCCGGACAGGGCGGGGAAGGACGCTTCTTCCCGGTCCAGTCAGGCGCTGCCCCGCAGAGCGGCATGGCAGGCGCGAAAGTCGATCCGAACGACCCTTTGGCAGTGCTCTCGTACGGCAAACGCGCGGCGACTGCGACGCGAGACACACCCAGCTCGGACGCGGTGCCGAACGGCGCCAAGCGGCTCCGCGCTGCGATGCAGGGCACCATCGTCAGCGTCGACGCCGAGGTCGGTTCTCCCGTCCGGGCTGACGACATCGTGCTGGTCATGGAGTCGATGAAGATGGAGCACGAGATCCGGGCCGGCGAGAGCGGGATATTGCGGGAAATCACTGTTTCAGCGGGAGATACGGTCTATGAAGGCCATCCCTTGGCGCTGATCGAAGAGTGCGAGGTCGATGATGCCGTCGGTCAAGACGCGTCAGAACTGGATCTAGATTCCATCCGGCCTGACCTGGCTGAGGTTCACGCCCGTCATGACGCGACGCTGGACGCGGCCCGTCCAAACGCGGTGGAGAAGCGCCGCAAGACCGGCCAGCGAACTGCCCGAGAAAACGTAGGCGAGCTGTGCGACGAGGGCACATTCGTCGAGTACGGGCAGCTGGTGCTGACTCCCGGAACTGGCCTGCCCAGGGACGAGATCGTCCGCAAGTTCCCAACGGACGGCATGATCACGGGCATCGGCAGCGTGAACGGCGCCGATTTCCCAGGGCAAGGCTCAAGGTGCGTGGTGCTGGCCTACGACTACACTGTGCTGGCGGGCACGCAAGGCGTTCTCAACCACGTCAAGACGGATCGCATGCTCGAGCTAGCGGCCAGGTGGCGGCGGCCGGTGGTGCTGTTCGCGGAGGGTGGCGGTGGCAGGGCCGGCACGGGTGGCAAGCGCAAGGGAGGTGCCGCGACGACCGCGGCAGGCCAGGGGCGCTCAGATGACATGTACCGTCCTCTCGACACGCCATCGTTCGCCACGATGGGCAGCCTCAGCGGGCTGGTGCCGTTGGTTGGGATCACTTCGCGCTTCTGCTTCGCCGGCAACGCGTCGCTGCTGGGCTGCTGCGATGTGATCATCGCGACGGAGAACTCCAGCATCGGGATGGGAGGGCCGGCCCTGATCGAAGGCGGCGGCTTGGGCGTGTTTCGGCCGGAAGAGGTCGGGCCGATGGACGTCCAAGTGCCCAACGGGGTCGTCGACTTGGCGGTCAAGGACGAGGCGGAAGCGGTCGCGGTTGCCAAGCGCTACCTGAGCTATTTCCAAGGATTCCTAGCGGACTGGACCTGCAAGGACCAGCGGCTCCTGCGCAGGGTCATCCCAGAGAACCGCCTGCGAGTCTACAGTGTCCGCGAGCTGATCGGGATCTTGGCGGATACGGGCTCGGTGTTGGAGTTGAGGCCTGCCTTCGGCCCCGGCATGATCACCGCCTTGGCCCGGATCGAGGGCCGGCCCGTCGGAATTCTTGCCAACAATCCACAGTTCCTGTCTGGCGCGATTGACAGCGATGGCTCGGACAAGGCCGCCCGGTTCATGCAGCTGTGCGACTGTTTCGACGTGCCGGTGATCGTGCTCTGCGACACCCCCGGCATGATGGTCGGACCGGAGATCGAGCGCACAGCCTTGGTGCGGCATTGCAGCCGCATGTTCGTTACCGGGGCCAATCTCAGCGTGCCGCTGGTCACGATCATTCTGCGCAAGGCGTACGGGCTCGGAGCGCAAGCCATGGCGGGCGGGCACACCAAACGGCCCATGCTGACCGTGGCGTGGCCAACTGCCGAGCATGGCGGCATGGGTCTGGAGGGGCAGATGAAGCTCGGATTTCGCAACGAGCTGGCGGCGATCGAGGATCCCGAGGAGCGGGCTGCGAGATATGCCGAGCTGGTGGCGGCTGCCTACGAGCGGGGCAAGGCCCTCAATGCGGGCGTGGCCTTTGCGTTTGACGACGTGATTGATCCGGCCGATACCCGGCGGTGCATCATGGGAGCCCTCATGTCCGCGCCTGCTCCGGCGCCCCGAGCGGCAAAAAAGCGACCGTACGTGGACACTTGGTAACAAGTGCCCGGTGCTGCATCGCGGCCGACCTTGCCCCGGCGACTCCTACGGAAGGGCCTTGCGCCATCCGCCCCGAAGCTGAGCCGCCAGCGTCTCGACCAGCGCCGCGTTCTCCGGCCGGCCGGCGATATTCACCGTTTCGGATGCAGACTCCTCAAGGTCGTAAAGCCCGCGCGCGACGGCTGTTCGGTCGCGGTCCACCCACTCGGTGTAGCGAAATCTCTGCGTGCGCATGCTGTAGCCCATGTGTGCCCAGTCCTGGTTCGCCAAATAGGGGCGCGGAATCTGACTGAAGGCGGCCTTCTTCCACGGCCGCTCGGGGTCTTCCAACAGCGGCAGCATCGAGGCCCCCTCCAAGTCTTCGGGAGCGTCGATGCCGCAAGCTGCGCACAGCGTCGGGTACATGTCGACGAACTCGACCAGCGCGCCACAATCCCGCCCGCCCGAGGACATGCCCGGGACTCTCAGCATCATCGGGGCGCGGACGGCGAGCTCGAAATTCGTGGTCTTGGCCCACAGCGCTTGCTCCCCCAAGTGCCAGCCGTGGTCGCCGAATAGTATCACCACGGTCCTCTCGGACAGGCCCAGGCTGGCGAGTTCCCGCAACACTCGGCCAACCTGTGCGTCCATATAGCTAGTGGCGGCGTAATACCCGTGGATCAGTTCGCGGACTTTGGCCGGCGGAACAGGCCCCTCGTCGGGGATGTCCGTGTAGCCGCGCAACTCTTGCGAGCGGGTGAAGGCCACTTCCGACGTGCCGGCCGGGCGCTGGGCATCTTCAGGCACCGGCAGCGCGGCCGGATCGTACAAGTCGAAGTATTTCTTGGGCGCCGTGAAGGGCAGGTGCGGCTTCTGAAACCCGGCAGCCAGGAAGAATCGGTCGTCCCGCAGGCGGCGCAGCGCTCCTACCGCCCGATGTGCCACCTGGCCGTCTTGCAGGGCATTGTCGGGCACTTGGGGCGCCTGCCATGAAGTTTTCTTCTTCCATTTCAAGGTCGGGATATCGGCGCCGGACCACGTGCGGTCGGGGCTCGTCCTCCGCATCGCGGCGAAGCGCTCTTCGTCGACGTACTGCATGCCCGCCTGTCGCCCGCCCGCCGGCCAGGCCGGTACGCTCCATGACGGTCGGTCGGCCTTATTACCGTGCAGCACCTTGCCGATGGCTTGGGTGTAGTACCCCGACTGCTTGAAGCGCTGCGGCAGCGTGACCAGATCGGGCATCGTCTCGCGGAAGTGCGTGCGGTTGCCCCAGACCTTGGTGGTGTCCGGCCTGAGTCCCGTGAGCAAGGACGCTCTCGACGGACCGCAGACTGCCGATTGGCAGTAGGCGCGCTGGAACACTAGGCTGCTGGAGGCCAGTCGGTCCAAGTTCGGCGCCTGGACGAGGTCGTTGCCGTAGCAGCCCAGCTCGGGCCGCAGGTCGTCCACCGCCAGGAACAGCACATTGAGGCCGTTGCCGGCGGCCTTGGCGGATTGTCCGCCTAGGCCGGGCGAGGCGAAAGCGGCCGCAAGGAAGTCGCGACGATCGATCACTGGGATGTCTCCTCCGCGCGGCGCTGCCACGTATATGCCTTGGGATCGAAGATGAAGGCCCCCTTGGTGGCAGCCTGCGGAACGTTGATCTTGGGCAGCCACTGCGCATGCTGCGCGATCACGGCCGCGCTGGCTGGGTCGCCTGCCAGATTGGTCCACTCTTCGGGGTCCGTTCGATGGTCATAGAGTTCCTCACCGCCGGAAGCGTAGCGGATATAGCGGTAGCGTTCCGAGCGCACCGCGTGGTTGTTGCGACGGAACGTCATGACTGCGGGGCGTTCCCAGTCCGCGTCCGGGTCCTCGAGCAGAGGTCGCAGGCTCACTCCTTCAAGGTCGTCCCGCGCCGGCAGGCCGCACAGATCCAGCAGGGTCGGATACAGGTTGATCAGGCTCACGGGCCGGCTGCTCCGCCCGCCCTGCGTGCTCACGCCCGGGGCGATGATCGCCAGCGGCACGCGCGATGAACGCTCCCAGAGCGTGTCCTTCGCAAAGTGGTGCTTCTCGCCGAAGTGATAGCCGTGGTCGGACCAGAACATGACGATCGTGTTCCGAGAGTAAGCACTCGCATCGAGCGCGTCGAGCACGCGGCCGACCAGCGCGTCGGCGTGTCGGATGGCAGCGGTGTAGCTGCGCACGACTTCGCCCAGGTCACCGTGCTCCACGATCAGCTCCAGATCGGCCACGCGGGATGCGGCCAACTCGCTGCCGGCCTCGGGCACGTCATCCAGATCCGCCGGCTTGTCGAGCGGGACCGGCGCGTCGTCCGGCCCCACCGACTCGTACCACGCTCGCGGAGCGTAGAACGGCAGGTGTGGCTGAAACAGTCCGACCGCCAGGAAGAATGGACGGTCGTGATCCCGAGCCAGGAACTCCTCGGCCCAGCGAACCGTGGCGCCGTCCCCCATCTCCATGTCGGTCTTGTCCAGCGGCCCCCAGTCGAAGCTGCTGATGTGGCGGGGGAGGCGATAGGGGACTAGGAAGCCATCGGTCTTCAGATCGCTGACAAGGTCGAAGTACTCATCCCAAGAGTCGGGCGGGTTGAAGCCGGGCGTGTGGTGGAAGACCTTGCCGCCCCCAGCTGCGTAGTAGCCGTTGTCCTTGAAGTAGCGCGGCAGCATCACTACGTCGGGCAGATTCGGCTTCCACCACTCGCTGTTGACGTAGACCCCCGTCGTAGACGGCCGCAAGCCTGACAGGATCGCGGTGCGGGACGGGTTGCATTTCGGCGCCGGGGCGTGCGCGTTCGTGAAAAGCGTCCCCCGCTCGCTGAGCCGGTCGATGTGGGGCGTCCTGGCCGCGTCGTGCCCGAGAGCGCCGACCCAATCGTTCATGTCATCGACGCTTAGGAAGAGCACATTGGGTGGTGCGGAGGGCGGCTCGGAGCATGCCGCTAAGGCCAAGACAAGTCCAAGAACGGCGGTCTGAGATCTCGGCATGACTCCCAGTCTGTGACCTAGGCGCGCTAACCTCGGCCGCATCGTGAGTGTACTCAAGGTTGCAGTCAATGTTCCACGTTCGCGGCCGAGGCCGGCTTGCTTGGCGCGAGGTATTCGGTGTAGTTCCAGCCCTCGGGCCGAACGTACTCGCCGTTTTCGCGCGTGGACTCGATGTCAGCCTTCAGGCGAGCGGTGTTGGCCGGATCGAGAAAGGGATCCTCGGTCTCCACGCGCCATTGCTGGAGCCTGGCCTTCAGGCGCTCGAAAGCGTCGTCGTGCGCGGGGGCCGATGCGAGGTTGACGAACTCATGCGGGTCGGCCGTCAGGTCGTACAATTCGTACTCCGGCGGTCTAGCCATGGTCTGGTATGCCGCGCGCACTCGCTGCGGGGCACCGCTGGCCACTTGGTGAAGTTCCGCCTCGCCGAAGAATCTGCCGAGGGTGAAGGCATGGCCGGGGTTGACCGTGTTCGGCATGAGGTTGCGGATCAACTTGTAGCGTCGGTCGCGGACGGTGCGCTGCGGGAAGTAGTTGTGGTTCGAGTGCAGGTGGAATTCTGTGTAGAGATACTCCCGCCACGGAGGAGCGCTGCCAGCCAGCAGCGGGTTCAGCGAGAGACCTGCCAACCCCATAACCTCTCCGCCGCCTGACGCCTCCAAGAACGTTGGCATGAGGTCGAGCGTCGAGACCAGCTCTTGGCGGACCTGGCCGGCCTGCTGCAGGCCCGGCCATCGGACGATCAGCGGGACGCGCACTCCGCCCTCGTACGAGGTCCTCTTGCCTCGCAGCAGGTCCGCCCCGTGATCGCCGAGATAGACGACGAGGGTTTTGTCGTGTTTGCCCGAATCGATCAAAGCCTGCAGCAGGTCCCCGACGTACGTGTCCAGTCTGTTGATGGAATTGTAGTAGTCGGCTGTTTGTTTGCGCAGCTCGGGTGAGTCGAGTCCCATGTAGTCCAAGGGCTCGACGTCCTCTGCTTGTAGCGGCCGTTCTGGAATGCCGTCGACCTGCGTCAAGAACGGCCGGTGAGCCTCCGGGTAGTTGACCGACAGGAAGAAAGGCTGCTCCGCCTGCCCCATGAACTCGGCCGCGAACGCGGCGTAGCGACCCATGCCCTCTCGCTGGAAATTGGCTGAAGGGATCTTGGCGAAGTCGAAGGGAAACGCCTCGGGAGGATTGATATGGAGCTTGCCGATGATGCCAGTGCGGTAACCGGCCTCCTTCAGGCTGCGCACAATGTTGGGCGTGTCGCCGCGGTACAGGCCGAACTTCCACGTGGCCAGGCCGATCTGGCCGTTCTGGTGGGGATACAGTCCGGTCAGAAAGGCTGCCCGCGACTGGCTGCAGCCCGCCTGCGGCACGTAGGCGTTCTGGAAGAGCACGCCGCCGGCTGCCAGCGCGTCCAGATTCGGCGTCGACACGTACGGCGCGCCGTAGGCGCCGATTTCCGGTCCGTTGTCTTCGGAGACGATCAGCAGGATGTTGGGCTTGGCTGCGAGGGCCGACTGGTCGACTTGGTTTGGGATGGAGCAGCTGGCGAGCACGGTGAGCGTCGCCGCTGCGGCGCAGATGCGGGTTGTTGTCATTGCTGCAAGGTCCAATCGGATGGCGGCTGCCAGCCTCCAGGCTCGAACAGCGACACGGCAACGGTGTCCTGGGCTCTGAGCTGGCAAGAGCGCACTGTCTGGGCGAGCATCTCTTGTAACACACCGGGATGAGAGGGGCTTGCCTCCGACGATTCGTATGAGTAGTCCGCGATGCGGCCGGGATTCAGGTTCGTGTCTGCGCGCGAATCCGTGACCGATTGCGCGCTTCCGCCAGGCCCGTGCGATTCGTCGGTCAATTCGGCGACGGCCGCGAGTCGGCGCCTGCGGAGATCCGCCGCGTGGGGCTGGCTTCGCCCACCCGGCGGAGAGGACCTACAAGTCGCCTTGTGCGGGCATGCGATAGCCCACTCCGCGCTCGTTGACGACGTAGGTCGGCCGGCTCGCGCTGTCGCCGAGCTTGCGGCGGAGATTCCGGACGAAGATGCGCACCAAGTTGGCCTTGGGTTGGTCGTGTCTGGCCCAGACTCGCCGCAACAGGGTCTGGTGCGTCACCACCGTCCCAGCCTGGAGCGAGAGCAGGCGCAGCAGCTCGTACTCGGTGGCCGTGAGATCGACGGCGGCGCCCCTCATTGTCACCCGGCGCCGCTGGTAGTCGATGGCAAGATCCCCGACCAGGAACGGCGGCGGCTCTACGTGCCGGCCCAGCGCTGCCCGCACCCGCGCGACCAGTTCCCTCGGCGAGAAGGGCTTGACGATATAGTCGGTCGCGCCGGACTCGAGCGCCCGCGCGACGGTCTCGTCGCGGCCGTAGGCGGAGATGAAGATGACCGGTTGGCCGGAGAGCTCGGGAATCCGACCCAGCAGCTCGATGCCGTCGACGCCGGGCAGCAGCAGGTCGAGCAGGACCAGCTGCGGCGCCTCGCTCTGGATGAGGTGTGGGATCTCCTCCGGGGTGCCCGTCACAAGCGGTGCGTATCCGGCCCGCGAGAGCCCGTCCCGGACAAAGCGCAGAGTCTGCGGGTCGTCGTCCACCACGAGGATGCGTGGCGGCTCGTCGTGACCCGCGGCTTCCAGCGGAGGGCCGTCGGAGGGGCCGGGTGCCGCGCCGCTGGGCTCGGCGGCCGCCGGGATCGTGAAGGTGAGCGTCGTGCCCCGACCTGGGCCCGCGCTGTCGGCCCGGATGCGCCCGCCGTGCGCCTCCACTAGGCCTTTGCAGATCAGCAGCCCTAGGCCGCGACCGGCCGGAACCCCTTCCTTGGACGCGATGTGCCGGCTGAACAGGTGCGGCAGCTGTCCCGGCGCCACGCCGGGCCCCTCGTCGGTGACCGAGACTGCGACATGCGCCTGGTCGCGCTCCGCCGCGATCCGGATCGGCGACGACTCCGGAGCGTGCCGCGCCGCGTTGGCGATCAGGTTGCTCAGGACCTGCACGATGCGTCGGCGCTCCGCCATCACGCGCGGCAGTCCGGCCGGAAGGTCGACCTGGATGCCGTGCCGTCCGCCGCCGCTTAGGAACGCGCTGCGCGCCGGCTCGATCAATTCGACCACCTCCACCGCTTCCGGCGCGACGGTCAGAGTGCCCTCCCCGATGCGCCCCGCGTCGAGCATGTCGCCGATCAGCCCGCGCATGTGATTGGTCTGCTCGACGATGATGCGGGAGAACTCGTGCCGCTCGGCCGCCTCGAGCGCCTCGCCCTCCTCCAGCAGGGTCGCCGCCGAGCCCTTGATCGACGTCAGCGGCTCGCGCAGCTCGTGGCTCACCAGCCTCAGGAACTCGGCTCGCTGGCGCTCGATCTCGTCCAGCGGAGCCAGATCCTGCAGCATCACCGCCGCCGATTCCACGCCCCCGCCGGGCGACGGGATCGGGGTCGAGTTGACCAGGGCGCGCAAGTTGCCCCCGCCAGGCAATGCCAGCTCCACCTCCTCGGCCCGCACCGTCTCGGCGCTGCCGAGCTGCCCTGTGATCGGGAACGCGCGCAGGGAGATCTCTTGGCCGTCGGCCCGTCGGCATTGGATCAGCTCCAGCAACTGCTCCGGCGGGCGGCGCGCCGGGTCGAGGCTATCCATGATCCGCCGCGCTTCGAGGTTGAATGACGCCGGCTGGCCGCTTTGCGGATCGAAGACCACGACACCGACGGGCGAGGTCTTGACCAGCGCCTCCATCCGGGCTCGCGCACGCCGCTCGCCCTGATACGCGCGGGCGTTGGCGACAGCCGCGGCGGCTTGGGACGCGAACAGCGCGAGCACCTCCTCGTCTTCGTCGGTGAAGGCCTCCCGGCCCGACTTCTTGGCGAGGAAGAGCTGGCCCATGTGCGTGCCCCGCTGGCGCATCGGCGCGTACTGGAAGTTGCGTGAGAAATGCGGGCCGGGCTCGATGCCGAGCGAGCGGACGGAGCCTGCTAGGTCCGCGAGCCGCTCCGGGCCGGGCTGGCTGCGCAGCTGCTCGAGCACGGACATGTCACCGGGCCCGGCGGCCATTTCACGCCGTTGCTCGTCGGTGAAGCCCGAGAGCACCGGCTCGCACTGCGCGCCCGCCTCGTCGGGGGCGGTAATGATGCCGTAGCACGCGCCGGTCAGACGGCGGGCGCTTTCCACCGCCTCGCGCAGCACGGTGTTGAAGTCGAGGGTTGCGTTGATCCGCAGGATGGCGGCGTTGAGAGTGGAGAAGCGCTCGGGCAGTGCCTCGTTCTCGCGCCGCAGGTCGTCGGTGCCGTTCATCCGGCCTCTCCTGCCGGCGCGGCACACTCCGCGCCGCGCCACGTCGCCGGAACTGGTGACGGATCACGCCGCACGCAGTGTCTGAGCGTGCGACCGAAGGTTTGTCTTGACGAAAACAACACTATTTTACCTTTATCATACATGGGAAGTTAACATAACGGCTTCATGGCGCTCCTTTGTTTAGGAATATCCCGGATCCTCGGTTAAGCCAGCCGCTGCGATGAGTCACCGTCATTTCGGCCATTCGGCACGGGTTGTCGGCCTGCCAGCTGCGCCAAATCCCACCTTCGATCCGCTAGCTCCGTTGGCGGAGTCGTCTCCGACCGGTACGGCGCGCCCATTCCGCCGCCGAATCCCCGCCCCGGGGCGCACCGCAGCCGCCTGCCCGCTATCGGGGCTCGAGCCTCCCGGCCGTGCACGCGAACCAGTCCAGAGCTTGGTTGCCCCGCTCGTGCAGCAGTCTCCGCCGCCGCCTGCTGCGTGCCAGATGCCGGATCAGCTGCCGGTGGCCTGGATTGCCCCACCGCCGGAGCGGGTCGCCGGCAGGTCGCCGGCCCGCACACCGCTGCCGGGGGGAAGCCGGACACTGGGAACGAGCGGCGACAACGCTGTGAATGCGCCGCCGGAGTGCCGCCGTCGAGCCAGCTATGTCGCGCGCTCGACATCGACCCACGCCTCTTCGGGTCCACGCAGCACCACCTGCTTCCGAACCTTGGGCTCGGAGGCCAGCTCGATGGAGGAGTACCGCCGCAGCAGGGCGGCGAACGCGATCTTGGCCTCCATAACGGCCAGCGGCGCGCCGAGGCAATAGTGGATACCCCGTCCAAAAGAGAGATGGCTGGTCTGCTGGCGTCCGATATCGAGACGGTCGGGATCCGGAAACGCCTCCGGATCACGATTCGCGGCGCCGATCGCGTTCAGGACGACTTGTCCGGGAAGGATTCTACGGCCGCCAACCTCGACTGCCTGCAGGCACCGGCGTCCGTCGAGCTGCACTGGAGAGTCGAAACGCAGGAATTCACGGACGGCCGAATCCAGCAGTTCCGGGTGCTCCCGCAGGCGCCGCATTTGCTCGGGATGGCGCAGCAAGGCAATGGTGCCGCTTCCGATCAGGTTGCGCGTGGTCTCGTTTCCAGCGACCAGCAAGAGCGTCAGCGTGTTGAGCAGCTCGGTGTGAGTCAGCTTCTCGCCTTCCTCCTCCGCTGCGATGAGAGCGCTGATCATGTCGTCTTGGGGATAACGCCGGCGCTGCTCGATGATTTCGTCAAAGTACCCTTGCAGAGCTAAGTTGTTGCGATCGATGTACTCGCCTTGCTCCCGAGTGAGGATCGGCTCGACGCTCAGAGCGATTCCGTTCGACCACTCTTCGAAGCGGTCCAGATCCTCCGCGGGCACCCCTAGCATCTCGGCGATCACCGTGATCGGCAGAGGGTAGGCGAACTTGCCGATCAAGTCAAAGCGCTCCTGCCCGCTGACCTCGTCCAAGAGCCTTTCCACCAACCCTTCAATCCGGTGCCGAAGATTGGCTACGGCGGCAGGCGTGAACGCCTTCGAGACCAGCCCGCGCAGTCTCGTGTGGTCGGGGGGATCGATATGGATAAGGCTGACAAGCCTTTCGTCCAATGATTGCTGCGTCCGGTTCGAGAACGCCACGTGGTTGCGCAGGACCGCGTCGACGTCGTGATAACGGGTGAGTAGCCAGCCGTCCACTATCCGCGAGCGATGCACCGGGTCCTGGGTGCGCATCCGCCTGTAGAACCCGTACGGGTCCTGTTGGATCTTCGCCGCGGTCGGGTTGTAGGAAATGCCCGATTCCAATCGCTCCCGGGCCAGCTTGGCTGCAAACTCCAGAGGGCGAACGGCCCTGCGGGCAGATTGAATGAGAGCCTTCATGGAATAGCGAGAGGCTAACGGTGCCGCTGGAGCCCGGACGAGCCGTCGCGGGACCAAGCTGCCCCTTACAGGTGCTACTAAAGCAGGCCGCTGGCGGTTCGATCCGTCGACCGCGATCGACCGGAGGTTAGTGCATTCCTTATGGTATGGGTATGCACTCCCGCGGCCGAATGACGGATGCCGAAGTGCAAGCGCCGGCCGGCGGACAGCTAGCCGATTACGATACTGGGATGCCCGGTACGGCGTTCGCCCAGCCGGCGTTTCGCCTAGTCCTCGACAATGCCTATCGCCCGCGAATCGAGGCCGCGCAGCTGCGAGTCTTGCGAGGGGAGGCTATCGCCGGACACAAGATCGGCTGCGTGAGCGCAGATGTCCGCCGCCGACTTGGGATGGAACACGCGGTTTTCGGGCACCAGTTCGAGAGTGAAATCCGCGCCAGTCCGGCCAGGCTCCGGTGCGATGAGTTCTGCTGTCTCGGCATTGAGGGCGAGCTTCCAATGTCCGCGGACGCCGGTTCGTGGGCCCAACTGGATTCGGAACGGTGGTTCTAGGACTCGAGGACGGCTCAGAGCAGGTCGGCGCACGGGAGTTCTACGGGGAACGCGATGCCGGATCCGGTGGCGTTCCAGTTCCCTCGCTGTGTGCTACTGTTATGGCGAATGTCGCCAGTGAGAGTTTGCCGGCGACGCGGAGGATCCCCATGAAAGACTTGGCATACCTAGTCCTTTCTATGCTTCTCGTCCTGACGCCCGCCTTTGGCGAAGACAGTGCGACGGCGCAGTTGCAGAAGAGCTTTGAAACTGCTGTGGCAGCACTGAACGAGGGGAACCTTGACGGGTTTCTCGCGGATGTCCACGAAAAGGCCCTGTCCTTCTACTCCTGTGGGCCCACTTCCGGCAAGGAAGGTAAGGCTGCCTGTCAGTTGGACTGGGAGCGGTTCTTCGGAAAGACCGCTGCGGCAAAGTTCGAGCCGAGGGATATGCAATACCGCGTGATCGGAAGCACCGGGGTCGCGTGGGGCAACTATGACGTGGTCGTAAGTGCAAACAACGGAAGGGAAATGCGGCATCAAGGCCGCTACACCATGACATATACCCTCGAGGACGGCGAGTGGAAGCTGGTGATGCAGCACAACACTCCTGCCGCTGACGGACCGGCCGGACCCCGGGAGCGGAGCCCTCGGGCGAGCCCTTCGGGATCGTAGGGCCGGGCGACAGCTCGTCGCCGTCTGACCAAAGCCGGGCTGGGCGGTCTCGCCTGTGGCCAGTCAGCCGCCTGGCACCGCGGGCCACTGACCGGCTAGCGTGAAGTGCCTCAATTGCTGGAGTGCCAGCAGAGCGGAGATTCTTGCCAAGCTCCAATGGGCCGGGCCAGCCTTCGAGGAGAGTGCAAGTCGATCATCGCCAGCTGTAATGCAAGGCGCTAGACGGGTATCCCGGAACCTCGCCGGACCCTGCCCCGAGCCAACCGTCTCTACAATTCGATTGCCGCGTGAGAGCCCTATGGGCCATTGTCTTGGTTGCGGCCGCCGAGTCCCCAGCCCGCGGCATGCAACGAGAGGATGCCTCACCGCTTTCCTCCATGAGCGATCCGAAGGCCCTCCAAGCGGGCGAGGACTCCTATTAGGTCGTATGCAGCGGGTGCCATGGTGCCACGGGCGAACGGGGGCAAGGACCGAATCTGGTCTCCGCAGCCGGAGTCAGGAAGGCCTCGGACGAGAAATTGTTCTCCGTGCTCAAGAACGGTATTCCAGGAAGCGATTTGCCTCCGTCTCCGCTTGAGGAAGAAAATCAAATGGGCGTGACCGCCCGCGGCATGATGACGAATTCCGAAGTCCAGACCTTGGCCGGGCGACAACTACACGACTACGATGCCCGGAAGCCAGGCATGGCGTTCGCTGAGCCGTCCTTCCGCGTAGCTCTCGATGATGCGTACCGCGTGCAAATCGAGACCGCGCGGCTGCGAGCCTTGCGAGGGGAGGCTATCGCCGGATACAAGATCGGCTGCGTCAGCGCGGCTGTTCGGCGGCAGCTTGGGACTGAGCACGCGGTCTTCGGGCACCTGTTTGCGAGCGAAATCCGCACTAGCCCTTCAGCACTCAGCGCCGACGAGTTCTGCTGCCTTGCCATAGAGGGCGAGTTGGCGTTGATATTGGACGCCGATATCGACGACATCGCAGGGTTAAACGAGAATCCGGCGCGGTTTGTGAGCACGGTGTTTCCAGTAATCGAACTACACCACTACATCTTCCGGGGACCCAATCCGTCGGCTGCCGAGGTGGTCGCGAACAACGCACTTCAAGCCGGGATTGTCGTGCCGGAGGCTCGAGCAACAGCGGGTACTGCCGACCCGCTAGACATTAGGGTGACGATCAGCGACCGGGTCGAAGAGACGGCAACGGTGGGTCCGTTGGAAACGATCCATGAACTTGCCAGTCGACTGGCTGTGTTCGGCATCAAACCTAAAGCGGGCGAAATCCTGCTGACGGGTTCTCCGCTGCCGCTCTATCCCGTGGGCCCAGGCGACGACATCCGGGTGGAGTGCCCCGGCGTTGCCTCGGTAGCGGCCACCGTCACCTAAGGACGTTGGTAGGCGGTCCTGATTTTGGAACTGTCCTGATTCCGCCGGATCATATGCCAGCCCCGGCGTGGAATACTTGTACAGAGTTCGCGATCCAGCCCAGCGACGCTTGGAGAAAGGCAGCATGCAGACAGCCAAGATCGTCTACTGGGAGGAAGAGGGCGCTTGGATCGGTTATCTCGAGGAGTTTCCGGACTACTGGACCCAAGGAGACGCACTAGAAGACCTCGAATCCCACCTCTGTGATCTGTACAAGGACCTTACGAGCGACGAGTTGCCAAGAATCCGTAGAGTAGCCGAAATCGCTGTCGCGTGAAACGAAGAGCGCTCCTCACTCGACTCAAGGGGGCTGGTTGTGTGCAGGTTCGAAACAGCGCGAAGCATGACTGGCACCGCAAGCTGGGGACGCGTGTGTTTCCCAGCCCGTACCGCGCCATCGCGAGATCAAAGACCGCCTTGCCAAGCACATTCTCGCGAAGCTGGATTGTCGCTAGCCCGGCAGGGGCGGCGTAGGAGAAACTCTCAGAACTGAGTTGCGCGGCGCTGCGCTAGTAGTCGAGGAGATAGTTGAACTTGATGAAGAACGCATGTGTCTCGAGGCGCCGTTCGACGCTGTGCGGATCGAGGTAGTCACGCATCAGCATCCCTGTGTTGTAGACCACGAAGAGCCCTGTGGCGGAGGTGGACAGCAGCCCCAAGCGAAGGTTGTGCGACATCTGGTTGGTTCGATTGCTGTACTGGCTCAGCGTCTGGAAGTAGCTCTTCGTACTGATCGACCAATTAAACCGCAGGCTGGCCAGATCCGTGTTGAAGGCCCCGACCGGCAGGTCGATCATGTTCCGGGCCCAAGTCAGCGTCCACGTGAGGTTCTGTCCCTTGCGGACACCTCCGGTCAGGCTGAAGGCTTTGATGTCGCCAGAGTAAAAGCTGCCTTTTGCAACGCTGCCGCCACCGAAGGCGACCGCGCTAGGGTCGCTTTGGAAATTCGCGATGGTCTCGCCGAACCGATACGCCCCCTCGGGCACGTTGATGCCCGGAAAGACAGCGAACGGACGCCGCAGCAGCTCGAAGTTGCGGTTGTAGGCCAAGCCCAGCCGTCCGCCGTTCTGCAGCCGCGAGTCGAAGTGGTAGTGCTCGAAGCCGGACTCTTTCTCATTCGTTCCCAGCGTGTACCAGTTCTGGACGAACGCATGCGGCTCGATCGTGCGCCAAGCACCTTTCTTGGGGTAGTAAGTATAGCGATATGAAGCACTTGGTTTGCGAAACCTCACGCGGCGAACAAATCCGACTTCGGGATTGAAGTGCTCCCCCACCTCCAAGTAGCTGACGCTGACCCGGTGCGTCGCGTCGTCGTAGTCGAAGCGGCTGGAATAGGCGTGCGAACTGCCTTCCAATCCGGGAGACTGGGTTCCGGCGACGTAGTTGAACCAGTTGCCGAACTTGCCGATGCCGATATTGGCGTCCGCTCCGAAGGTGCGGTTGTACTCGCGGACTCCTTCGAAGCTTCCTGCGCTCTGTCGGTTCACCGCTATGACTCCGATGGAACTGCGATTCGGCAACTCGCGGCTGACCCGCCCGACGGCATAGTTGTTCGCAGGAGCGCGCCCGTCGACGTCACGGGTCTGCATGTTCAACAGGCCGACTTGGTACTTGCCCATCTTGCCGCTCATCCGCGCGCCCGCGTCGATGGGCACTTGCTGGCGGCTGTCGTCCAGTCCGATCCGCCGCGAGAAGAAGATCTCAACCTCCCGCGGAGTGCCGAACTCGAAGAAGCCCGAGTTCTCGAGGAAAAAGGGCCGCTTCTCCGGAAAGAACAGATCAAAGCGGGTCAAGTTGATCTGCACGTCATCGACCTCGACCTGAGCGAAGTCCGTGTTGACTGTGCCATCCAGGGTTAGTCCTGGGGTGAGGCTGTACTTGAGGTCGATGCCTCCGTTGAACTTGCGCTCGGTGCGGCCCTCGTCCTGGCGGAAGTCTTGCGAGAAGCCGCTGATCACGTAGGGCAGGAGCTTGAGGTTGCGATGGGACTTGGCCTCGATTCCGTGCAACTTGCCGGCGATCTCGATCTGGGTGAACTCGAATGCCCGCGACACCGGCGACCAGAACGAGAGCTCGTTGCGCCTGCGGATGTTGCGCGAGATGTTCAGGCCCCAGGTCTGATCCGTGCCGGGGCGGTAGCGCAGGGTCCGGAAGGGAATCGCGATCTCGCTCTCCCAGCCGCGCTCGGTCACTTGCGAGCGGACCGTCCATGCCGCATCCCAGTTGAGATTGAACGCCGCTGCTCCAGCTCGCTGGGCTCCTCCCCCGCCGGCACCGCCGGCTCTGGCGGGGCCTCCGGCGGAGCCCCGCGTCTGGCCGGCCTTGGTGACCTGGGCGTCGAACTCGATCCCGGTCGGGCTGGTGCCGAACACAAAGGCGTTCTGCCCGTCGTTGTATGCGTCGATCAGGATCTGAATCGAGTCGGTGTCGATCAGGCTGCCGTCGCGCCGGTTCTGCGTGACGACGATGTTCTCAGGTTCCCGGTCGAAGCAGATGATTCCGAAGTAGAGATTGGACTCGTCGAACGCAACGCGCACTTCGGTGCGCTCGGTTGACAGCGCACCCTCGTCGGGGTTTTGCTGGATGAACCCAGTGGCCGGAGCGATCGCGTCCCACAGCGCTTCGTCGACCAGCCCATCGATCTCCGGTGCCTGCTCCACCCGCGCCGCTCCAATGGCCGGTATCTCGGCGGGCACGTCTTCAGCTACTGCCGGGTATATGCCTAGGACGGTGGCGAGAACTGTGCAGCTCTTCAATGTCCCGCCCAGAATCTTCTGGCGGTCGGTTTGGAAAGAGCGGAGTCGCACAATGCAGGGAGATCTCCAATCGTCGCACAGGCAGTCAGATTCGTCGTAGGCGATTCCCGGCGTTCAAGGGCCAAGATCATGCATCATCGGCCGTCCTGGGACCCATTCAATGTGTTGTTCGCTGTGAATTCCTCTTAGCGTGCCTGCCTGCCGAAGTGGCGTGCTAGGAACTCGACCAACACGCGCGTGGTCTCGTCCCCGTCGACGCCTAGGTAGGTGTCCAGCGGAGAGTGCGCCCGCCCCTCGCCTTCATGGACGACGGCTTCGATCCCAGCCTCGCGGAGTCTCGCCTGCAGCGGCCGCACTTGCTCGTGCATGGTCGGCCGCCCGTCGGAGACGAACAACAGGAATGGCGGGATGCCCTTTCCGCCTTCGATGTGGTGCCAAGGCGAGACTGGCATCCAAGCGTCGCGTTCGGTGCCGAACGCATTGGTGTGGGCATCGAGGGCGTGCTTCATCTGCAGCGGCACGTTGTACATCGCAGTGTCGATCGCAACGACGCTGTTCAGATCCGCCAGCGCGGCTCCCGCCGCCTCCATGAAGGCCTCGTTGGTGCCGACCGCCGATACCAAGTGCGCTCCGGCTGAGTGGCCAACCAGCGCAATGCGCGAACCGTCTCCGCCATACTTGGCGGCATGGCGCCTGAGCCATGCCGCGGCCGTAGCCACGTCCTGCGCCATCTCGGCCAGGCTCGCGGTCGGCCGGAAGCGGTAATTCATCGACGCGAACAGGTAGCCTTCCGGCACCAAGGCCGCCGGCTTGAACAGTGCCCGCGCCTTGTCGCCTCGCACCCAAGATCCGCCATGCACGTAGAGGACCACCGGCGCGCTGGTCAATCCCTCCCGAAGGTATAGATCCAAGCTTTGGCGCTGCGGATCGACCCCCAGCTTGCTGTCGTAGGCAATGTCGGCGATGCGAATGACACCCCGCTCTTCGCGCACTTCCCGCGAGTCCCGGAGAGCGCGACGGTAATTTAAGCCACCGTCTGATGTGTCGTATGAGCGCAGCGTCGAATTAGGCCAGTAGCCGAACGGCTCCATGCCGCGCGCGGCGTGGCTCGCAGCGATCCGCTCGCGCTGGCGAGTCACGGCCGGCTCGGGATCTACGGGTTGGGCTAGGAAGCGCGCCAAGAAGCGAAACCGATCATGGGAGCGCTCCATGATCGTGCTGCCGGTATGGTCCGCCCAGCGGACGAGCCGGAACTCGTGGCGGAGGCGGTGCCGCTACAGCAGGCGGTGCAAGAAGTCGACTCCCTCCATGTTGCCCAAGAAGTCCTCATCGCCCACTTCGATGTAGATTGCCGAGTCGCGCAGCCGCTCTGGCGCGTTTTGCACGATCGATGCGGGGTTTTCCTGCCGGAAGCGTTCGGGGTCGAACGGGTCTCCGAACAGCGCGGCGATGCGACCGGGCGTGCGGATTTTATTGCGGTCCGGAACTGCGTCCCAAGTCAGGCCCGGCCATGCGCCGGGCTCCATGGCAGCCAAGGCCCCGAATGCCTCCGGGTACTTGAAGCCAAGCCGCAGGCTGCCGAAGCCCCCCATCGAGATGCCGGTCACCATCGTGGACTCGCGAGCCGTGCTGGCTCGGAACGTGTCTCGCAGGTGCGGCAAGAACTCGGTCATGATGAACGACTCCCAGCGGTTCTCTCCGTCATAGCTGTCCATGTAGATCGAGCCGGTCGCCACCGATGGCACCGCCACGATCATCTCGGGCAGTTCCTTGGCGGCCCACATGGCTTGGATCTGGGGTTGGAACCGCGCTAGCTGCTCGCGGTTTCCGCTCGCGCTATGGAGCATCAGCAAAAGCGGTAGCTCGCTGCCGTTGCGGTCATAGCTGTCCGGCAGCAGCACCGCGTATTCGACAGCGCCTGCCTCGACTAGCTTGGTCTGCAGCGAGTCCCTGATGATTTCCGCACTTTGCAGCGGTGCCGTTGAGCACAAGCAGACGGCAGTGACCGCCGCAGCGAATCGAACTTTCATTGAAGCGTGGTCCTCCATTCGAGACCTTGCACAATGCAAGGGATTACAAATGCTCGCACAGCCGGCTGCGGCTAGCGGGGCTCACCCGAGCGATGCACTCGAGTCCGGTCACCGCGGAGCTTGCGTGGCCAATCGGCAGTTGTTCTAGTTGTATATGACTACGGAAGCTCCAATGCATCCAACAACTATGCGCAAGGTCGGCGGATCCGTCATGCTCGCTGTTCCCCCGGCCATTCTCGACCTGCTGAGCCTCGCGGCGGGGGCCAAGGTGGACATCGGAGTGGAGAATGGTCGCCTGGTCGTGGAGCCGAGAAAGCGCCCCCAATACACGCTAGATGAGCTTCTGGCACAGTGTGAGGAGACTGGCACTCCCTCTGCCGAAGATCGCGCTTGGCTTGATGCTAAGCCAGTTGGGAGAGAGCTTCTGTAGTGAAGCGAGGTGACATCTGGCTCGTCAGCCTCGACCCCACCTCCGGCCATGAACAGCAGGGCACTCGTCCGGTCTTGGTCGTGTCCCGGGCAGCGTTCAACGAGCTGACCGGGACGCCGATCGTGCTGCCGATTACTACGCGCGGGAGCTTTGCGCGCCGGCATGGATTTGCAGTATCGCTCGACAAGGTGGGTATCCGAACGAAGGGTGTAATCCGCTGCGACCAGCCTCGTGCCCTCGATCTCGAAGCCTGGAATGGGAGGCACATCGATACTGTCCCTCAGAACATCGTGGACGAAGTGATTGCGCGGCTCGTCACATTGTTCGATAGGCTGTGCAGACCGGCGTTGCGTGGCTTCAAGCGCGGGTCGTAAGTTCGCGTGCGCTCCTGCGCCGAGCGCCGTCCAGCCCGAACGTGTAGCTCCGGTTCTTGGAATGGCCCAAGCCACGTTCCGGTGCCCGCTCTGAGCTTTTCGGTGCCATGCAGGTGGCAGCTTTCCGGCAGTGCCGCCGGCCCTCTGGGCTCGTTGGCGTCCGTTAGTACGGTCTGATCCCCTCCGGGAGCGGGTCGCGAGCATCAATTGCCTTGCGGATCAGCCAGACTCGCAGCTCGTGCGGGTCGGTCGAGCAATCGAACAGCACATCTGCGCCACCAGCGTTGGGGCCACGGCCACGTCGCCGCCGTGGTAGGCACCTGCCGCTCCCTCGGCCTCGAGCGCATCCTGCACCGCAATCCCAGCCGCTCCCGCGACCTTGCCCTGGCCGCCGTCGTGGCGCGCTCACCCGCGGGGGCCGAGCACTGTGAGAACCCGAAATCGGAATTGCTACCGGAGTCCGAACAGATCCGGCCGAACTCGCTCGTAGGTGAAGCGATTCGGATTCACGGCTGTGAGCCCGGGTGTGTCCACCTCGATGATCGTGCCGGCAATTGGCTCGTATGCAGCTCGAAACGCAACTGCGGCCTTCACCACCAGGATCTTCTGGCGCTCCGGTACGATTCCGGCGCTGGTGAGCTGGCCCAAGCTGAAGGGAGTGTGCCTCTTGCTGTTGAGCAGCACCACGTTCGGGAGATCCGCGGTGGAGCCTTCCGCATGGATCACGACGGTGAGGCCCTGATCGAGATAGCGGCGCCCCCCGTGGCGAATCGCGGTCTCGACGTACTGACCGTCGTAAATGAGCTTGACTTCGCCCCTTATCCGAACCGGCGGCCCGTGGAGGTCGTCGCTCTTGCCTCCGACCATTAGGTCGAAGTCCCCCCCGATCCCGATCTCCGTCGCATACCGAACCGCGTCGGGATCGAACATTGCGGACACGTATCCGCGCGCGCCTTGGTTGACGAGTTCCTCGAGAACCGCGGTGCTGTCGCCGGCGGACCCGCCTCCTATGTTGTCGCCCATTTCCACAAGCACTACGGGCGTGTTGGGCTCGGCGATTGCTTGCTTGACCGCTTCGGCAGCATCCGGCAGGTTCAACTTCATCACCTTCCGGTGCTCCCACATCATTTCAGCCAGTCTCTTCGCTTCTGCCTGTGCCAACTCCGGATCACCGTCAGTGACGACGACGACACTCGGGCCCATGTGGGGAACGTCCGCGTACTGGTAGCCCACCGGGACGCTGACCCCTAGGATCCGAGGATCCTCCTGCTCGAGGCGCCGGGCCTCCTGCACGAGCGGAAGCATCGGTTCGCGGTTGGTGTTATGGAACAGGATGTTATAGAGCAGTGGCGGCTTCTCAATCGCCTGCGCCGGCCGGACGCCTTCGTTGACGATCTTCGCCATGATCTCCGCTGCGTGCATGCCACGCTCGCGCTGGTCCACGTGAGGAACTTCCTTGTACAGCACCAACGCTGTCGACAGCTCGATTTCCGAAGGCGCAACGTTAGCGTGGGCATCGTGGGTGACGACTATCGGCAGATCATTCCCGAGTGCCAGACGCAAGCGGCGCAACACTTCCGCATCCCCATCGGGATGGCTCTCGACGACCATAGCTCCGTGCAACGCCAGAAGGAGCCCGTCGAGGGGCCCGGCCCGTCTTAGGCGCTCGATGAGCTCGGATGTCAACGTGTCGAACGCGCGATCGGTGACCGGTCCAGCCGGAGTTGCATTTCCGACGACGGTGAACACCAAGTCCAAGCCGAGCGCCTGGGCTCCCTCGATGTAGCCGCCGATCTCGTGCTGCGAATCAACGTACTCGTCTCGGATCTCGGGTCCGCGACGGAGCGACCTCCCGCGAAAATCATCGAGGTCCGTGAGGTCGGACGAGAAGGTGTTGGATTCGTGCAGAATTCCGCCGACGGCAATCCGTGGTTCCATGGTTTGGCCAATAAGCGAAACGGTACCTGCGACCAACGCGAGCCACGCCCTAGCCGCGATTCGCCAGTATTCTTGTGTCACGCCCGTGCCGTCGACGCCAGACGCCACCCGCAAGGGGCTGCTTCCTGGCAAGGTGCAGCCGTAATCCGATGGTCCATGTTGTCCCGCTTCATCATGGCCAGCGAGGGCGTTTCAGTGTCTCTGGGGACATTTGTCAAGCGCGCTCTCACGCCACGATTCTAGGGGATTCGCCGACTTCAGGGCGGGTTACAACTCGGGACCTAGCGGCGGGCCCGTAGGCGTCAATGCCGTGGTCTTCGCCGAGAGACCGCGCCTCAGAGCCCGACATTGCGACTCGCGGCACTGGGCTGCATCGCCAGCGTGCGGGAGGACGAGTTGGGCAGGCATTGGCCGGCTCGACTCCCGAACCACATGAATCACCGGGCGCTCGGCAAGATATCTACCGCGGGCCCGAAGTCAACATGGCGGTCCAGCGGAAACGCTGGCTGGGCGCGCAGTCGATGGTCACGCGAGGACAGGTCCGCGCTCTTGGCGCCTAGGCCGTCGAAGCTAGCGATTTCGCGCACACTTCCGACCACGGCGAAGCGCCAAGGGACCACGGATGTAGTTGAAGAACGACCTGCTCGAACCAGCTGTAGTGACGGGTAGATTCCTCCGCCACGGCGGCGGAAGAGCGATTAGTACGGCCTGATGCGCTCCGGCAGCGGGTCGCGAGCGCTGATGGCCTTGCGGATGAGCCGGACGCGCAGCTCGTCGCGCAGGCTCGCATGTTCCGGCGATTGGGCCACATTGCGCAGCTCGTGCGGGTCGGTCGAGTAATCAAACAGCACCTCTTCGCCATCAGCGTCGATCCAGTACTTGGCGGACTGCGTACGGACCATGCGATTGGTCATCGCTTGCATGTAGATCAGATCCCGTCCAGAACCGCCCCGCATAACTGGCGTCAGGGACATGCCCTGGTTGCCCTTGGGCAGCTCGAGGCCGAGCATTTCAAGCAGCGTCGGCATCACATCGACGATCTCCACGAGATCGTCTGACGCCACATTGGTGGGCACGCCCGGCCCGCGAAAGATGAGCGGGATCCTCAGTGCGCCATCGTAAGGCCGGGCGCTCTTGTTGTAGAGATTGTGGTCTCCGAGGTAGTCCCCGTGGTCGCTGGTGAGGACGAACAGCGTGCGGTCGGCGATCCCGGCCTGCTCGACGGCGTCAATGATGCGGCCGATGTTCTCGTCGAGGTGCGTCACCATCGCGTAGAAGTACTTGCGATATGAGTCCCAAGTGGCTTCCGGCGTTTCCAGCAGCGCCGTCATCGAACGCGCCAAGTTCGGCGGCAACAACGCGACCTCGTCCGCGGAATAGCGGCGCGGGGGCAGCTCGCGACCGTCGTACAGGGCGAGCGCCGATGCCGGGGGGTTCAATGGCGGGTGCGGCGCGTAGAAGCCTGCATGCACGAAAAACGGCCGCCCCGGGTGACGCTGGAGCGTGTCCTCGATGAACGTGAGGGTCTCTGTGGCTACCCACGAGGCGTGCGTGGTTCTGTCTTCGCCTTCGAAGACATAGTGCTCGAATTGGAGTCGCTCGCCCGGCATGGTAACGCGCGCCTTCTCGCGCACATCCTTGCCTTGGGCCCAGAGCCACCGACCGTAATCATCGTCGTAGCAGCCCGGCTCGTCTGATATCCGCATCTGATGGAAGCCGTAGGGCGGGTGCGGCTCCCGGTGGTCGCGGTCCTTGTGCGGCAGGAAGTGCAGCTTGCCCATCTGGCCGGTGTAATATCCCGCTTCCCGCAACACGTGCGTGAGCGTCACCTCGTCCTGAGGCATCTTGATGCCGTTGTTGATCACGCCGTGGGCGTGCGGATACCTCCCGGTCATCAGCGAGGCACGGTTGGGGGCGCAAGCGACGCCCACCGTGAAGTGCGACCGAAACGTCACGCCCTCTCGTGCCAAGCGGTCCATATGAGGCGTCAGGATGGCATCGTTCCCGTTGGCCGCCACATGGTCCCAGCGGAGGTGGTCACCCGTGATGAGCACGATATTCGGAAAATCGTCCATCTTGATGCCAGGATCTGGCGGGAAGTAGTCGGCCTGAGCCTGCCCCGGCTGGGGCAGCAGCAAGCAGCAGCACAGGGCGATCGCGGCAACCCAGGCCGCACGCGGTGTGGACTGCCACGGATTCCCGTCTGGTGCCGTGCGATGGGGGCGAGTAGGTGTCGGTGAGGCGAGGGGGCGTTGCATCGCAGCTATGATATCGGACGGTCTGGCCACGACGGGTCGGCATGGCCGGCCCTTTCCGTCGCCAGCCGGTGAGAGTGCGGAGGGATTGAGATGAGACTGAAGGGGGATTTATCGGGTTCGGATTGTTGTGTGCCGCGAAGCTGTTTCGGCAAGGCGGGGCTCGGTGCGCTGTGCGCCATCGGCGTGCTGCTCGCGACTGCGTCCGGCTGCCAGCCGGCGGTCGAAGGCCCGCCACCCCCCAACGTGATCGTGGTAGTGGCGGACGACCTCGGCTATGGCGACATCAGCGCCAACGGCTCCGAGATCATCCACACGCCGCACATCGACGCGATGGCCGAGATGGGCGTGCGCCTTACGGACGGCTATGTTTCCGCCGCAGTGTGCAGCCCGACGAGGGCAGGCCTGTTCTCAGGTCGCGTGCAGAGCCGATTCGGCTATGAATACAACCCGACTTCCAACTACGCTCGCGGTCCCGACGCCGAGCTTGGGCTGCCGCTGGACCAGCGGACGCTCGGCGATCTCATGCGTGGCGCGGGATATTCCACCGGCTTGGTCGGCAAGTGGCACTTGGGCGCGCTGGAGCAGTATCACCCGCTGAATCGGGGCTTCGACGAGTTCTTCGGAATTCTAGGCGGCGGCACCAGCTACATCGACTCGGCCAAGGAAGGCGTGCATTCTTGGCCCGGGGCGGTTTCCGGCGACCGCACGAGCCCGCACAACGCCCGCGAGATCTTGGACGGATTCGAGGTCGTCAAGGTGGAGGAGTACCTGACCGACGTCTTCGCCGAGCGGGCGGTCGACTTCATCGAGCGTCACGCGGACGAGCGGTTCTTCCTGATGGTGACGCCGAACGCTCCGCATACGCCGATTCAGGCTACCGAGGAATATGTCAGCAGATTCCCGCACATCGAGGGCGAGGGGGCGCGGATTTTCGCCGGAATGGTGGCCTCGGTGGACGACATGGTTGGCGATATCGTCGCGACCCTGAGAAAGCATGATCTTGAGCAAGACACGCTGATGGTGTTTCTCTCGGACAACGGCTGCATCAACTACGCGCAGGACGTTATCTGTACGAACGCGCCGCTCAGCGGCGCGAAGCGCTACCACTTGGAGGGCGGCGTGCGCGTGCCGTTCATCGTGAAGTGGCCCGCCGGGCTGCCTCAGGGTGCGGTCTACGAGCAGCCGGCGATCTCGCTCGACCTGTACGCCACCTTCGCGGCCGCAGCGGGCGACGGCCCCGGCCAGGCCGAGAGCCCCGACAGCGTGAACCTGTTGCCGTACTTGCGCGGTGAGGTCGACGGCGCTCCGCACGAGTTTCTGTTCTGGAGGTCTGCCCCGAACATGTCGGTGCGTTGGGGCAAGTGGAAGCTATGGAAAGTGGACCTGACGGACCTCAAGGAGGAGGATGCTCCTGGCGGAAGGCTGCTGCCGGCGGTCGACTATCCGCCGGTCTCGCCCCACGGCCAGCTGACGGTGCTGTACGATCTCTCGGCCGATGTCGGCGAGCGCGAAAATCTGGCCGACGCCCATCCTGACATCGTCGCGCGCTTGGAAGCCGAACTCGCCGAGTGGAATGCGCAGCTTGCCGAGCCGCTGTGGACGAGTCGCCGCTCGACCATCGACGAGCTCGACGGGCGCATGATTCAGCTCTACTTCTGAATCGAGCTTAGGGTCCCGGTGCCCCGCGGCGAGGGTGTTAGCCGTAGTCATTTGGTGGCCGCAGTGCCAAGGTGTAGTTTCGCCTGCCGTGAAAAGTCGCTCGACCAATGGAAGGCGTCTCCATCTCCTCGTCGCTGACCTTGGGTCCGGTCTCGTAGCGGTTCTCGTTCAGTTCCAGCTGAATCGCCAAGCACTCCTTGGTCGTCCTTACTACGATCAGACTCACCACCAGCTCGCAACACGCCTGAGGGCACCCGCGCTAAGTCTGCTTGATGTGGCAGAACATGCGGTGCTCGACTTGCTCCACTTGTCGTACGGAACAGCGTATGACAGGTGGAATTGCGTGACACCCCACCCATCACGGCTCCCCGTATCAATGTTAGAATTCGTGGCGTAATAAGAACTTGGAAAGTGTATCGGCGATCGCCATCAGCAAGCGACCGAGGAGGCGCGACCAGACCCCGGTCGTGCAATAATTTAGGTCATGAGTCCTGAGTTGGTAGGTATTCTAGCTGTGGGCGTTGCTCTGGCCGGGCTGGTGCTCACAGTAGGCGGAATGGCAGTTGCATCACTCAGGGCGATGCGCGGCGAACTGCGTAGCGAGTTACGCGAGTTGGGAACTCGGGTCGGGACGCTGGATACACGACTGGGAGCGTTGGAGCAACGCATGGCACGGCTCGAAGGGCTACTGGAAGGCGCGGGCTTATATCGGCCGGCGGCTGTACCCGAACTGACCGGCGACTAGTAGGTCGATTCCAAAATAACATTGCAATTAGGCGCTGAAATGTTTTATGCTCGTAGCGTCGGAGCCCGGTGGCTCCGGCGGAGTTCCGGTGCCCTTCCCCAGCCGACGAGCCTGCCTCGCGCTCAGCGACGAGATGC
>JAJEHF010000210.1 GCA_022823865.1 Bryobacterales bacterium | reverse complement strand
CTTGCAGCTGCCTTTCCGCCTCCATATCTGCCAGACTGCCATAACGACATATCTTGTGTCCAGCGTTTTAGCCAAGTTTTTTCGCCGCCCCTCCTTCCGCTTCTACGTTTCTCAATTCACGGCCCGCTCGAACGCTTACGTTCCATCCACGGTCAGGCGGTCGGCCAGGGGAGCGGTGCGCATGGCGACACTGGCGAGGCGGCGGACGAGATCAATCACCCGGTGGCGCTCGCTAAAGCCGTAGGAGAATCCTGCGAAGTAGCGCCCTGCGTAACGCGCCTCGCAGGCTCGATGGATCCCGTCCATTGCGCGCTTGACGTCGCGCGGCAGCGTGGTCGCGCCGATGGTCGGGCGAGTATGCTGCTTGTATGTTCCATGGCAGCAGCGCCGGTACGATGCATGTTTCAGAGTGGCGCCTCTCCGGTATGTGGCCGGTGCTAGGGCGCAACCGCGTTCCATCGGGTGCTCTTCCGGTTTCGCGAGTCTGTTCCCTGTGGGCCGGCTGTTTCCTACTCGGGATGGCGGCGTCGCTGGCTGCTCAGCCAGTGCTCGTGCTTGACCAACCTACGGAACCTCCGTCGTGGGCTCTTGCCGAGCGGCTTCTCCTCGAGACTGCGTCCGACGGTGTGCAAGCCTTCTTCGAGCGCTTCGTGGACGACCGCGGCTACCTGAAATGCGTCGAGCGCTGGGGCGGAAACGACGGGGCCGATGACGCGATGGAAAACTTCGGGGGCTGGACGCTGCTGCATGCCCTCGGGGGGCGGGACGCAGTAGCCGACCTCTACAAGCGAGCTTGGGAGGGCCATATCCGCCAGTACACGCAGGCTCGTGCCCCCGGCATCGAAATGGCCGAGCACGGCATGTACTGGCGGGAGTTTGTCACGTCGTTCGACTGGGAGCACACGGGGGAGGCGCTGGCCGCATTCCACCTGTACGGGTTGGCCACGCCCGAGGATCCGCTATACCGGGCGAGGACGACGCGGTTCGCCGACTTCTATACGGGAGACGATCCAGACGCTGACAACTACGACCGGGACCTGCGGATCATCAAGAGCCTCCATAACGGCAGCAGGGGGGCTAAAGTGACCCCGGCGACCGAAATGGACTGGGGCGGATTGCCCGTCGACGGCGCTCCGGAGCGCCTGACCCGCTACTCGACCGCGTCGAACATTCGAGGCGATCACCCGCTGAACCTCTGTGCCACGGCCCTTGGCTTCAACGCCTTTGCCCTCACCGGGGAGCGGCGATATCGCGACTGGGCTGTGGAGTATGCCGGTGCGTGGCGTGACCGGGTCGCGCAGAACGGCGGGAACATTCCCACCAACATCGGCCTGGACGGAACGATCGGCGGGGAATGGGGCGGCAAGTGGTACGGCGGAGTGTTCGGATGGAACTTCTGGCCGCAGTCCGATGGACGCAACTACTTCATTCGCGGCCCTCGCATTGCCTTCGGCATCGGCGTCATGTTGACGGGAGATTCCGGCTTCGTAGAGCCGCTGCGACGCCAGGTCGCCAACCTGTACGCGGCAAAGAGGACAGAGGGCGGTCGCGTGCTGTTGCCCAGAAAGCACGGCGACGACGGCTTCTACGGCTACACGCCGAGCCAGTACCTAGATGTCCAGCGCGACGTGTACCTCTTCACGTTCGATCGGTCCGGCCTCGAGGGGCTGGCCCGCGATCCGTGGATCCGCTACCTCGACGGCGACAACCCGAACTATCCGATCCAAGCGCTGCAGGCTGACCTGAGCGCGGTTCAGGCGCGGCTAGATGCCATGCGGAAGGACGATTCAATTGACTACGAGCGCCCCTCCGACTATACGCAGCGATTCAATCCGGCCGTCACCAATTCGCTCGTGGAACTCGCGCTCGGCGGAAACCCGCCCGGACGGGCGGGCAATGTCCTGCACGCGCGACTGTTCTACTACGATCCCGCTCGGAAGCGGGCCGGCTTGCCGGAGCAAGTGGCCGTCCTCGTCGATGCCATCGAGCCGTCTAGCGTTCGCGTGCGCCTGGTCAACCTAGACACGATCCAGGAGCGCCGCGTGATCGTGCAGGCCGGGGCGTACGGCGAGCACCGCTTTACCGACGTGCGCGCTGGAGACGCTTCCCTCCGTGTCGGGGGCGATCGATTCGAAGTCCTCCTCGAGCCCGGGGCCGGCGGCATTCTCGAGATTGGCATGGATCTGTTCGCAAATCAGCCGGCTTTCCGCCCGCTTCCGTGACGGGGCCGGTCGGCAGGACCTCCGTCGTGAGTTACACCTACACCTCACCTGCGGAACGGCGTGCGCGCTGCGATTTGCCGACGCGGCGTTGAAGCAATTTGCCGTCCCAGTACACTGAGTCCAGATGGGTTTCCGCCTGGCTTCTGACTACAGCCCTCGCGGCGACCAATCCGCGGCGATCGACCAGCTAGTCTCCGGCGCTAGCGACGGGGACTGCCATCAAGTCCTGCTCGGCGTCACCGGCTCGGGCAAGACCTACACCGTCGCCAAGGTGGTCGAGGCGCTGCAGCGCCCCACGCTCGTGCTGGCGCACAACAAGACGCTCGGGGCGCAACTCTACCACGAGTTCAAGTCGTTCTTTCCGGACAACGCCGTTGAATACTTCGTCAGCTACTACGACTACTACCAGCCCGAAGCCTACATGCCGGCTAGCGACACGTATATCGAGAAGGAGTCCACGATCAACGACGATCTCAACAAACTCCGCCTCGCGGCGACGAAGTCGCTGTTCGAACGCCGCGACTGCCTGATCGTGGCCAGCGTCAGCTGCATCTATGGTCTCGGCTCGCCCGACGCGTACTACGACATGCTGCTCATGCTCGAGCAGGGCCAGCGCATCTCGCGCAAGGAGATCACCCGCCAGCTCGTCAAGATCCTGTACAGCCGCAAGGATCTCGGGGACTTCGAGCGGGGCTCGTTTCGCGTGATCGGCGATCTCATCGAGGTGTTTCCGCCTTACGACGACCTGGCGTACCGGATCGAGCTGTGGGGCGACGAGGTGGACGCCCTCGTGCAGTTCGACCCGCTCTTGGGAGAGGTCAAGCAGACGTACCAGCGGCTGCCGATCTACCCAGCCAGCCACTATGTGATGTCCAACGAAACCATGCTGCGGGCGCTGGACCGCATCACCGAGGAGCTCGACTGGCGCACGGCCCAGCTCAAGGACAGCGGCAAGCTGCTGGAGGCGCAGCGCCTCAGCCAGCGGACCCAGTTCGACATGGAGATGATGCGCGAAATCGGCTATTGCCACGGCATTGAGAACTACTCGCGGCACTTCTCCGACCGTCAGCCCGGCGAGCCCCCTCCGACACTGCTGGACTACCTCCCCAAGGACACGCTGATGTTCGTCGACGAGAGCCACCAGACGATCCCGCAGCTTCGCGCCATGTACCATGGCGACCGCTCGCGCAAGGAGAGGCTGGTCGAATACGGCTTCCGCCTGCCGAGCGCCCTGGACAACCGGCCGCTGACGTTCGAAGAGTTCCAGGCCCGGACCTTCCAGCTGATCTATGTCTCTGCCACGCCCGCTCCGTACGAGCTCGAAAGAGCCGAGGGCGTGGTGGCCGAGCAGGTGATTCGCCCGACGGGGCTGCTCGACCCCGAGGTCGAGGTGCGGCCGGTGAAGGGGCAGGTCGACGACTTGCTGCGCGAAATCCGCCTGCGCGCCGAAGCCGGCGAACGGGCGCTGGTCACGACCTTGACCAAGCGCATGGCCGAGGACTTGGCCGAGTACTACGCCGAGGCCGGCGTGCGCTGCCGCTACCTGCACTCGGAGGTGGACACCCTCGAGCGGGTCAAGACCCTGCGGGACCTACGGCGCGGAGCGTTCGACCTGCTGGTTGGCATCAACCTGCTGCGCGAGGGGCTCGATTTGCCGGAAGTGTCGCTGGTCGCGATCCTAGACGCGGACAAGGAGGGCTTCCTGCGCTCGGAAGGATCGCTGATCCAGACCATGGGGCGCGCGGCCCGCAACGTGCACGGCAAGGCGATCCTGTATGCCGACCGCATGACCGATAGCATGAGCCGGGCCATCGGCGAAACCACGCGGCGGCGGGAATTGCAGCGGGCGTACAACGAGGCCAACGGCATCAGCCCCGAGACGATCGTCAAGCCGATCTCAATGACTCTTGCCAAGATCGTCGATGCGGATTATGTCGATGTGCCGATCGAGCCGAGTTCCGAGGACGTGCCAGACACTCCCGAGGACCTTGAGGCGATGATCGCCCGGCTGGAACGTCAAATGCGCGAGGCCGCGCAGAAGTTCGAATTCGAGCGGGCCGCCCAGCTGCGGGACCGCGTGCGGGCGCTGCGAGCCGATCACCCGGATATCTCTGCGGTCCCCGCGGTCGGCTGAGGAGGCTGCCGCGTACATATACTGAGAGTGGTAGGTCAGGCCGATGGGCGACCAGAGAACAGTCTTGCTGGGCGTTACCGGCGGAATCGCCGCGTACAAGTCAGCTGAGTTGGTGCGGGCCCTCCAGGCCGATGGGCACGCCGTGCAGGCTGTTCTGACCAAGGCTGCCACCAAGTTCATCACCCCTCTCACCATCGCTTCCTTGACGGGTAACAAGGTCATCACGGACCTGTTCGACGACAGTTCGCCCGACGAGACGCTGCACAGCGCCATTGCCCACATCGATGTCGCTCAGCGCGCGGACGTCCTGCTTGTCGCGCCCGCCACCGCGGACATGCTGGCCAAATTCGCGCTGGGGCTCGCCGACGATTTCCTCAGCACGGCCCATCTTGCCTTTCGCGGTCCGCTCGTGCTGGCGCCGGCCATGAATACGAACATGTGGGAGCATCCCGCGACCCGCGAGAACCTGGCCGCCCTCCGGACGCGCGGCGCTCGGATCGTGGAGCCGGGAGTGGGAGAACTCGCCTGCGGCACGGTCGGGTCCGGGAGACTGGCGGAACTGGACGACATCGTTGACGCAGTGCGTTCGGCCTTGAATTCCGAGGGAGACCTTCGGGATGAGTGCGTATTGGTCACTGCCGGACCCACGCGTGAGGCGCTGGATCCGGTTCGCTATATTTCGAATCGCTCCAGCGGGCGGATGGGCTTCGCGCTCGCGAACGAGGCCGCCAGGCGCGGAGCCCGCGTGATCCTGGTTGCCGGGCCGGTGACCCAGCCGACTCCGCCGGGCTGCGAGCGCATCGACGTGGAGAGCGCTGCCGAAATGCACCGGGCCGTGCTGCAACATCTGGGAGAAGCCAGCTTCGCGGTCATGGCAGCCGCCGTGGCGGACTATCGGCCGGAGCAGCAAGCCGCCAGCAAGCTCAAGAAGCGAGATGGCTTGCCAAAGCTATCGCTCGAAGAGACCCCGGATATCCTGCAGTCCGCCGCCGCTCACAAGGGCGGCCGCGTCTTGGTCGGCTTCGCCGCCGAAACCGACGATTTGGAGGCCAACGGTCGGCGCAAGCTCCAATCGAAGGGCTGCGACCTCATGGTGGCGAATCCCGTCGGCGGGGCCACGGGGTTCGATTCCGAGCTCAACCAAGGCATGCTGCTCGCGGCCGATGGGTCGACCCAGCGGCTCGCTCCCATGTCCAAGGCCGAGATGGCCGGGCGGATTCTCGACGAGGCGATACGCTTGCGCAAGCGCATGGCGGCCTGAAGCGGCCTGGGAGATGTCCGAGCACGCCCTGCGCAAGCAGTTGGAGTTCTATCGGGACCTGGGCTTTGAAGAGCTATTCGTCAGACCTTCCGAAGCCGAACAGGCAAGTGGGTTGGAGGATTCGACGGCGGATGCCGCTCCCGGCGCAGAGGTGCCGGTACAGCGGGCTCCCGCCCCAGCACCACCTTTGGACGAACCCCCAGCTGCGGCGCCTCCGGCCTCAGAGGCAAGTTCACAGCATCTATCGCCGCTGCAGGTCATTCAAGAAGACATAGGCGATTGCACCCGTTGCCGCCTCCACACAGGCCGCAAGACAATCGTGTTCGGCAGTGGCAACCCCAACGCCAAGCTGGTGTTTATCGGCGAAGGCCCCGGAGCGGACGAGGACGCGCAGGGGCTGCCGTTCGTGGGCAGGGCGGGGCAGCTGCTCACGCGCATGATCGACGGCACGTGCGAACGGATCGGGCTGCCGATCCGGCGACCCGACGTCTACATCTGCAACGTTGTCAAGTGCCGTCCGCCCGAGAACCGCGCGCCCGAGCTGGACGAGATGGAAATCTGCGGGCAGTTCTTGTTCCGGCAGGTCAAGGCCATCCAGCCCAAGGCGATCTGCGTCTTGGGCGGGACCGCCGCCAAAGCTCTCCTCAGGCCCGGGGTCGGAATCACGAAGTTGCGCGGCAACTGGACCGAGTGGGGCGGAATCCGGGTGATGCCGACCTATCACCCGTCCTATCTGTTGCGCGGATATAACCCCGAGGGCAAGCGCCAGGCGTTCGAAGACCTCAAGGAAGTCTTCACCTACGTCTACAAGTGACGCCGGCCGGGGCTAGCGCTCAACGCGGCCAGAGCCGCCGCCCTGCATCAGCGCCAGCACCTCTTTGGCCGAGAAACGGTTGAAATCGCCGGGCACGGAGTGCTTGAGGCAAGAGGCCGCGACTGCGAACTCCAGGGCCTGTGCCTTGTCGTCGGGGAACAGGTGCAGCCCGCCGATCAGTCCGCCAGAGAACGAATCCCCGCCGCCGACGCGGTCCACGATGTGCGTGATCTCGTACTTGCGGCTGAGGTAGAACCTGTCCCCGTCGTACAGGCAGGCTGACCAGCCGTTGTGCGAGGCCGACACGGATTCCCTCAGAGTGATGGCCTGCATCTTCAGGTTCGGGAAACGCTCGAGCATCAGTTTTGCCAGCTGTTCGTAGCGCTCGACGCTCAAGCTGCCCGATTCGACATCGACATCCTCGACCGAGATACCGAGCGACTTCTGGCAGTCCTCTTCGTTGGCAATGCCGACGTCCACGTACCGCACGACATCCTGCATGACCTCGGGAGCGGTCTTGCCGTACTTCCAGAGCTTCTTGCGAAAGTTGTAATCGCAGGAAACGGTCAGGCCCTTGTCCCTGGCCGCCCGCACTGCCTCCAGCGACAGGTCGGCGCAGCCCTGGCTCAGCGCAGGCGTGATGCCGGTGATGTGGAACCAAGTGGCCCCAGCCAAGATTGCGTCCCAGTCGAAGTCCCCGGGGCCGGACAGCGCGATCGAACTGTCGGCACGGTCATAGAGCACCTTCGAAGGACGCTGGTTCGCGCCGGTCTCGAGAAAGTAGACGCCGACACGTCCCGGCTTGCGCACGATGTCGCCGCATTCGACGCCGAGACCCCGGAGTTGCGCGATACAACTGTCAACGAGGAAGTTGTCGTCCGGAAACGCGGTGACGAACGAGCTCGGAATCCCGTAGTTCGCGGTCGAAACCGCGACGTTCGCCTCGCCTCCGCCGAACGTCGCCACGAAGCCGGGGGACTGGAAGGGACGCTCTAGGTAGGGCGGCGCGAGACGCAGCATGATCTCGCCAAATGTGACGACTTTGGCCATAGTTCGATCTTAGCCTGCAAGGGATTGCCGGCCGCGCGGGTCGGGCCGCCCGCCACGGAACCCTCAGTTGGGGCGTCCGCGGCCGCTATGGATCGGTAGAATCTAGCCAATGCCGTCGATCCGCGCCTTGGCCTTGGTCCTGCTTCCCGCGCTCGCGTTCGCAGCGCCCAACATCATCTTCGTAATGAGCGACGACCATGCCGTCCCGGCGCTGAGCGCGTACGACAGCAGGCTGATCTCGACGCCGAATCTCGACCGGCTCGCAAGCGAGGGCGCGCGCTTCGATGCGGCGTTCGTGACGAACTCGATCTGCACTCCCAGCCGGGCTGTGATCTTGACCGGCAAGCATAGCCACAAGAACGGCGTCCTGACTCTGTCGGATACCTTCGATGGTTCGCAGCAGACGCTGGCCAAGCTCTTACAGTCAGCCGGCTACTACACCGGCATGATGGGCAAGTGGCACCTCAAGAGTGAACCGACCGGTTTTGACGAATATGCGGTCCTGCCCGGTCAGGGACTCTACTACGATCCGTTCCTCCGCCGGACGGGCGAATGGCCCGAACAAGAGCGGAGCGAAGGCTATGTGACGGACGTGATCACTGACGAGGCGCTGAAATTCCTAGACGGGCGCCCCGAGGGCAAGCCGTTTTTCCTGATGTACCACCACAAGGCCCCGCATGACATATTCGTGCCGAAGCGCGAGCACGAGGACATGTTCGCGGATCCCATCCACGAGCCGCCCACGCTGAACGAGGACGTGTCCGAGCGAATCGCGCTACGCGAGACGGTCGAAACAATCGGGCGCCGCCACACCTCTTACGGCGCGCCCGAGTGGACATGGTTTCTCAGGCGCGTGCGCTACGAGCCGGAAGATGTGGAGCGATGGATTCGCGACCTTGCAGGGCTGCGAGGCGCGGCGCTTCGCAAGGCGCAGTACCAGATCTACATGCGACGCTACCTGCAGTGCGTGTACTCGATTGACGAAAACATGGGCAGGCTCCTTGAGTATCTCGACCGAAACGACCTGGCCGAGAACACGCTGGTCGTGTACACCTCCGACCAAGGCTTCTTCCTTGGCGAGCACGGCCTGTACGACAAGCGCTTCATGTATGAGCCGGCCTTCCGGATCCCGCTGCTGATCCGTTGGCCGGAGAAGATCCCCGCCGGCACTGTCGCCGGTGAGCTGGTCCAGAATCTCGACTTCGCCCCGACTCTGCTGGAGGCGGCCGGGCTGTCGGTTCCCGCCGACATGCAGGGGCGGAGCTTCCTCGGGATCGCCAGCGGCTCGGCCCCGTCGGACTGGCGCGAGGCCGTTTACTACCGCTATTGGATGAACCGCGCGCACTTCAACATCCCCGCGCACTTGGGAGTCCGGACGCAGCGCTACAAGCTGATCTACTTCTATGACAACGATGTCGGTCCGGATGGCGAGGCAGTAGTCCGGGGAGCGCGCGCGAACGTGCGGGATCCGTTCTGGGAGTTCTACGACCTGGAGTCCGACCCGCTCGAGGTGAGCAACATCTACGATGACCCGTCCCAGCAGGGACGAATCAAGGCGCTCAAGCAAACGCTATACGAGTTGCGGGAGCAGTACGGCGACGATCGTGACGGCCTGGAGTTCAGCGATTGATGCAGAGGCTAGACTCGGTTTCATCCGAGCTGTCCGCTGGGGAACTGCCACGTGGGCCCGCGTTGTGACACCATATCGTTCAAATGCATCGTAGAACGACTATGCTTCCTTTCCTAGCGCTGCTGGTCTGCTTGGTTCCGCAGTGCGCACTGGCGGAGAGCATCGCAGGTAAGTGGAACTTGGTCTGGGACACGCAAGGCGGCGTCCGCCACACCGTCTGGGACATCAGCCAAGATGGCGAGACGGTCTCTGTCGAGACAGACGGGCAGAAGATCGAGGGCACTTTCAAGGACGGGCATCTCGAAGTCAGCGGCAAGCTCCATGCCGCCCGAGCCGGCTACAGTGCAGAGATGAAAGCCGAAGGGACACTCGTGAACGGGCGGCTGAGAGGGAAGGGAAGTTGGGCTGGGTATGCCTTGTCCTTCGTGGGGGAGCGGGACAAGTAGCTCGCTCTTGCCGCCTCGCCTGTGGCCGCTCTGACCGGCGCGGGATTCTCGAATGGGTGCCTCGATTTGCGGCAGCGCACGATTCCGAGGCCGGGTTCGGGGCCACCTGCGGAGCAGAACAAGTGTTGAATGATGCTACTGGCGCTTCGACAGGGCGTGCGCTTCGCGTCTTGCCGTAGCTAACGCCCACCCTTGGCCACGAAAGGCCGGCTCGGCCAGTGTGGAGAGGCGGTGCGGTACTATCTGAGTGAAATGCGTCTGACAGCGAACTTATTCACGTTGCTAGCGTTGCTGGTCTGCTTGGCCCCCCAGAGTGCATTCGCGGAGAGCGTTGCAGGGAAGTGGAAGCTGGTCTGGGATACCGAAGGCGGCATCCGCCACACGGAGTGGCAAGTCGAGCAAGACGGCGACGCGGTGTCAGTGACGACGGATGGGCAGAAGCTCGAAGGCACCTTCAAGGACGGCCGCCTCGAACTCAGTGGCAAGCTCTATTCGTCAGAAGCCGGATACAGCGCCGAGTTGAAGGTCGAAGGGACGCTAGAGAACGGCCAGCTAAAGGGCAGGGGAAGCTGGGATGCGTACGGGATGACCTTCTCGGGCGAAAGGGCCGAATAGGTCGCTACGCTTCAGCAACTTATCGGATCACCCTGAGCCCAAACCAGCCCAATCCGCAAACGAGCAGCAAGATCGCGCCGAGCTGCTCCGTGCGCGAACCGACGTAGCGCAGGCGAACGCTTCCCAGCAAGGCTAGCGCCAGGCCCTCGCCGGCAAGCGCTCCCGGCAGGAAGTAGGCCGGACTCATTTGAGCTGATCCCAGCAGAGTGGCGAAGAACAGGCCGTGGAACGTCCCCATCGCGCCGCAAGCCAGCCACCGCATGCTCGCGTCGGGCAGGAACAGGATCTCCGAGGCGAGGTAGGCCACGGTCAGGGCGATCGCCGCCTCCAGGAACCGCACAGGCGGTGCCAGCCCGATCACGCCGCCGAGCACGCCGACCAGCGCTTGGGCCGCCAGGAACCCGCCGGCGCACGCCGCGAACTCCCGCCTGGATCGCCCCGCCAGTGCGAGCGCGAGCAAGAACAGCAGCAGTTCCGGGCTGGTGAGCGCTCTTCGGAACCCCGCTCCAGACTCGGTCGCCACCGTCTCCTGCCACGTCGGCGGAGTGAATCGGATCTCTGCTTCCGTATAGGTGATGTCGAACACCGTTTGGCGTACCATGTCGCCTTCGCCGGACCGCAGCACGTGCACGTGCTGCGGCACCGTCACGGCGGGGAACTCGCACTGCGCGGTGACCGCCTTGGGCGGCTCGGGAAACTGGTAGGTCGCCGTGCAGAGGAGTAGGCCTTGGCCCGTGTCTTCGTTGCACCGCCCATCGACTCGCTCCCCCGGCTGGTCGCCATCGAGGACGAGAAAGGCGCTTAGCAGAATCCGCGCTCGATCATCGTCCTGGGGAGCCTCCGACAGCGGCATGCGGAGCTCGTAGAGCAAGTTGCTGCCGTCCTGTAGCAGAGACCCGTGGCTGACGCTGAGCACGTGGCCTGCCACCGGCAGCGAGGCAGCCGCCCCGAACAGCGCCATTTTCGCCAGCAATCGCGCCAGACGGCTCCGGCCGGGCGTGGAGGCGAGCTTCATTGCAAGCCGAAGCTGTACATCGCTTGCAAGGTGCGCACGTAGATCCTTCCGTCAACGATTGCAGGTGTTGCGAAGCACGTGCCATCCAGCGTGCTTGTCGCAAGCACCTCCCACTCCGCTCCCGGAGCGATCGCGCTGATCATACAGCCCTCGCTGACGGTGTAGATCTTGCCATCGCCGGCCACGGGCGAGGCCCAGTACTTGTCGATCGCGTCCCGCAGTCGATCGACCTTGTACCCGCTGCCCTTGACGGGGTCGACGCTGCTGAAGATCCCGCCGTCCTTCACGAGATAGATCGTGCCTTCGTAGAGCAGCGGAGAGGGCGTGTTCGGCAGTGACTTGATATAGCGCCACAGCACTCCGGATTGCGTGATGTCGCCCCGGAGGGAGCCGGGGCGTATCGCGACCAGATTGTTCACCGGGGCCCGGCGGGCGGCGTAGAAGTACCAGTCGCGCTCGTCCAGCTTGCCATCGCCGCCCAGGTCGGCTTCCGACCACGGATGGGCCTGCTTGAGGCGTTCCTCCGGGGCTTCGGCCTGAGATAGCGCGCCGTCACCGTCCTTGTCGTGCTTCGCGAGCACGTCGGCGAACGAGGGCGTCTCCCGCTGCTGCCCGGGATCCCCGCCGATCTCCCAGCCGTTGATGTAGACGGTATCGCCGTCAAAGAGGGGCACGCACTTGAGCTGCCATGCGAATCCGTTGACCCACCACAGCTCTTCGCCGGATTCCAGCGAGTATGCCGAGACCCGGTAGGCGCCCGGCACGACCACCTGCGCCTCGCCGTTCGGCGTCCGGAACACTCCCGCGGTGCCGTAGCCCCGCGTGCTGGCAGGGCGCTCGGCCTTCCACACCGTCTCGCCCGTCTCGGTGTCGAGAGCGAGCAGGTAGGAGCCCACCTGCTGGTCGCAGACGATCAACAGCTTCCCATCGGCCAGAATCGGCGACGAGCCGTGGCCGTTCTGGTTGATGAACGGACCGAGCGGGTGCCGCCAGCGCTCAGTGCCCTCGGAGTCGTAGGAGATCACTCCGAAATCGCCGAAGAACACGTAGACGTTCTCGCCGTCGGTCACCGGTGACGGCGATGCCGGGCCGTGCGTGCGCTGGAACGGTTCCTGACGCGGCCGCGGCACCTCGCGGATCCACAGCATTTCACCCGAGTCCCGCGCGACGGCCAGGACGAGCAGCTTCCCGGCCTCGAACGCCGTCAGGTAGATCTTGTCTCCGGCAACCACGGGCGAGGAATGGCCGCTCGGCATCGCCGTCTTCCATACCAGATTCGTGTCTTCCCCGAACCGCATGGGCAGCGGCCCGCCTCGTGCGATACCAGTGCCTTCCGGCCCGCGGAACTGCGGCCAGTCGGCACCCTGCAGCACACCTGCCAGCAAGACCAGCGATACCGGCGCGAACCTGAGCATGCCCACACTATAGCGCGGGCCCAAGCGGGCACATGCGGCCGGTGCCGATGCGCCGTCAGCGTGATACAGTGGCAGCATACGTAGCCCGTGGATGAAACAGATCGGACGGTACAGGATTGTCTCCGAGCTGGGCCGCGGGGCGATGGGCGTCGTATATCGAGCGCACGACCCCCAGATTGATCGCGAAGTCGCGCTGAAGACCATCCGGCTCGCAGCGCACGCCGACCCGAGCGAGATCGAGGGCATGCGCGACCGGCTGGTTCGCGAGGCCCGGCTGGCGGGTCGGCTGTCGCACCCCGGGATCGTCACGATCTTCGACGCCGGCGAGCAGGACGGCCTCGCCTATGTCGCGATGGAACTGGTGGAGGGGCGCAGCCTGGCCGACATTCTGTCCGGGCCCGTCGTGCCGGACCGCAAGCTGGAATTCTTGGTGGCGTTGCTGGAAAAGGCGGGCTCGGCTCTCGACTATGCCAGCGCCAACGGCGTCGTGCATCGCGATGTTAAGCCGGCCAACATCATGGTGTCTGGCCCGAGCGTAAAGCTCCTGGACTTCGGCGTGGCGCGAATCGCCTCCGGGCAGGCGACGCGGGCGGGCACGGTATTCGGCACGCCAAACTACATGTCTCCCGAGCAAGTGCAAGGGCGGCAAGTCGATGGGCGGGCCGACCAGTTCTCGCTGGCAGTGATCGCCTACGAGGTGCTCTGCGGTGTCAAGCCGTTCGAGGCCCCGGCTGTCGCGGCCACGCTGTTCAAGATCGTTCACGATGACCCGGAGCCCTTGCGCGCGTACGTGCCAGACGTGCCGGCATCTCTGGAGCGGGTCGTCCTCAGGGCACTGCAGAAGTCCCCGCAAGACCGCTTCAGCAGCTGTGAGGAGTTCGCCCGGGCGTTCGCGGACTCCGCGCAGGGGCTGTCGGGGCTAGCGCCTCCCATCGGCTTGGACCGAGACCAAGGTCAGGCCGGCTTCGACTGGGCCTCGGACAGTGGTTCAGGTCCGGATCCCCGGTCAGCCGAGTCGACGGGCGGCGAAGCGGGCTTGCCGAGTCCTGTCAGCCGGAGGCTGCCGGTTCACGAGGACCCGACGTTGCGGCAGCCGCTGCCTACGGGCGGGGGCTCAGCGGGGCCGGGAAGCGCTCCCAGCGAGCCCATACTGCCCGTCGGATCTCCCCCCGCCGAGGACGAGGACTCGGTCGCCGAGCCTAGGCCGCGTTGGCCGAGTCTGATTTTCGCCCTGCTCGTCCTCGCTATCGGTGCATTGGCGCTATTGCTGGTGCGCTACCCGGGCTTGCTAGAAGACCCGCGCTCGTTGTTGGACGCGATTCTTGGAAATGCGAGGACGTCCGGAAACGCGCCCAGCGCGAGTGCGATTGCTCCAGTGGTTCCAGAGGCGCAGATGGCGGGGCCGGCTGAGAGCCAGCCGGAGGGGTTCTCGGTGCCAGCAAACGGCGCGACCGGCGCACTGGCGGATGCGCCCCAAGCGTCGAGCGATCGGACCGAGCAGCTGTCTGCCGGTCAGGGCATGACAGACCCCGAGTCCGGCAGACCGCCGGGCCGAGACGTTCTCCCGTCGCCGTCAGCCGCCGTGCCAGTGGCTTCCCCGCGGGGAGGATCTCAGGCGACCGAGCAGGGCGGGATCGTGTCCTTTCGAAGCCCCGTGGACGGAGTCGTTGTGACCCTGGACGGGAACCAGGATTGGCAGTGTATTACCCCGTGTCAGCTTGCCGGCGTCCCGTTGGGCAAGCGCAGGCTCGTCGCCCGCCGAGACGGCTACAGCGAGTTGCATCGAACGGTCGAGGTTTCGGAGGCGGCGCTGATCGTCAATTTGCCACTGGAGCGGATCGGCGCTGTATTGCTCGTCAGCAGCGAGCCACCGGAAGCCCGCATCATTCTCGACGGACGCGATACCGGACGCACGACCAACGCGCGCTTGGCGGTCAGCCCGGGCCGCCATGAGGTCCGCATCGTGCTGGGCCGGCTCTCGTCCCAGCGATCCATTGAAGTTGCCAAGAACGAGACCAGGTACCTGCAGTTTCGCCTGGGGACGCGCTAGGCGGGTTCGCTCGCATGATGGACACGATCGAAGTTCGCGGTGCACGCCAGCACAACCTGCAGGACATCACGCTGAGCATTCCGCGCAATTCGCTCACAGTTGTCACCGGCCTCAGCGGCTCGGGCAAGTCTTCGCTGGCGTTCGACACCATTTACGCCGAGGGTCAGCGCCGCTACGTCGAGACCCTGTCGCCGTATGCCCGGCAGTTCTTGGAGCAGCTCGAGCGGCCCGACGTCGATTCGATCGACGGGCTGAGTCCCGCCCTGTCCATCGAGCAAAAGACCTCGAGCCGCAACCCGCGTTCGACAGTCGGAACGGTCACGGAGGTCTACGACTATCTGCGGCTGCTGTTTTCCTCCATCGGTACCCCTTACTGCGTGGACTGCGACCTGCCGATCGAGAGGCAGCCCTCGGAACAGGTCGCCGCTCGCATCCTCGAGCAGAACAGGGGCGAGAACATCATGATCCTGGCCCCCTGCGTTCGCGGCCGCAAGGGGCACTACAGCCGGGAGCTGCAAAGCTACGCTCGCAAGGGCTTCGTCACCGCCCGCATCGACGGAGAGATGGAGCGGCTGGACGAATTTCCCCTCGCTGTCAAGCTCAGGCGCAACGTCGAGCACACCATCGAGGTCGTCGTGGACCGCGTCGAGGTCAAGCCCGAGAGCGAGAACCGCATCCGGGAATCGATCCGCACCGCGTCGGGTCTGGCGGACGGCCTGGTCTTGATCGTCGCCAACGATGGCACCGAGACGCTGTTCTCCGAAAGCATGGTGTGCGTTCAGTGCGGCGCGAGCCGCCCCGACCTAGAGCCGCGCTCGTTCTCGTTCAACAGCCGCTTCGGGGCATGCGAGGGTTGTCGCGGGGTCGGCCGGTCGTGGGAGCTCGATCCAAAGCGACTTGTTCCGCACGCCAGCAAGCCTCTGTTTCGCGGAAACTGGCCGGAGACAACCGACTGGCGAGAACCCATTCCCTTGACCAGGTCCGTTGCGCGACGGGCAAAGATCAAGCTGAGCGCGCCCTGGCAGGATCTCACTGCCGATCAGCGGGAATGGCTGCTCTACGGCCACGAGGGCAAGTTGAGCAAGCAGAGCAGTCTGCGCAAGGTTCGCTTCGCGGGCCTGATCCCGTTTATGAACAGGCGCCTCCGGATCGGTCCGGGCTACCACCCGGCTCAGACGCTCCAGCAGTACATGTCCAACATCCCTTGCCGCGACTGCTCCGGGCATCGATTGCGCCCGGAATCGATCGCCGTGCGGATTGCAGGTGATTCCATCGTGGACATGTCCGGCTGGCCACTCAGCCACCTGTCCAATCACATGCGCCGGCTGAGGCTCGACAGCCGCAAGCAACTGGTGGCCGAACGCATCCTGGGAGAGATACGCGAGCGGCTTGAGTTCCTCTGCAACGTCGGCCTGGGCTACCTGTCGCTGGACCGCTCCGCCGTGACGCTGTCGGGCGGCGAGGCCCAGCGAGTGCGTCTGGCGACCCAGATCGGAACCCGCCTCAAGGGAGTGCTTTACGTCTTGGACGAGCCTTCGATCGGGCTGCATTCACGTGATCACGGGCACCTCCTGGATACGCTGTCCGGCCTCCGTGACCTTGGCAACACGGTCGTCGTTGTCGAGCACGACCAAGCCACCATCGAGCGCGCCGACCACGTTGTCGACCTCGGTCCCGGGGCCGGCCGGCTCGGCGGCAAGGTGACGGCCGTGGGCACGCCAGCGCAAATCCGCGGCAGCGCCGGATCGCTCACCGGCGATTACTTGGCCGGGCGCAAGGTGGCGCACGTGCCGCACGCGGGAGCGCCTCCGAACGGGCGAAGGGTGATTGTCCGAGGCGCCCGCCAGCACAATCTCAAGAACATCGATGTGGAGTTTCCGCTTGGCAACTTGTGCGTCGTAACGGGGGTGTCGGGCAGTGGCAAGTCCACCCTGATCAACTCGATCCTTTACCCGGCCCTGGCCAAGCAAGCTGACCTCAATGCCGTGGAGGCGGGAGACCACGATCGCATTGACGGCATCGATCTAATCGACAAGGTGGTGCGCATCGACCAGACTCCGATCGGACGCACGCCGCGCTCCAATCCCGCCACCTACACGGGCGCTTTCACGCCGATCCGCGAGTTCTACTCGATGTTGCCGGAATCCCGCGCGCGCGGCTTCGCTCCCGGACGCTTCAGCTTCAACGTGGCGGGCGGGCGCTGCGACGACTGCTCCGGAGACGGCCTCAAGCGGATCGAGATGAACTTCTTGCCCGACGTGTTCGTGGAATGCGAGACCTGTCACGGGCTGCGCTACAACCAGGAGACGCTGGAGGTTCGCTACAAGGGGTACTCGATCGCAGACCTGCTGGCGGCGACGGTCGACGAGGTCTTGAGCGTGATGACCAACTTGACGGCGGTTCGCAGAAAGCTCGCCACGCTGGTCGATGTCGGGCTGGGGTACATCCAGCTCGGCCAGTCCTCGACGACGATCTCGGGGGGAGAGGCCCAGCGCATGAAGCTGGCCCGCGAGCTCAGCAAGCGCAAGACCGGGCAGACTGTATACGTCTTGGACGAACCCACCACTGGCCTGCACTTCGATGACGTGCGGAAGCTCCTGCTGGTATTGCGGCGGCTGGTCGAGAACGGCAACACGGTGATCGTGATCGAGCACCAGCTCGACGTGGTCCGCTCCGCCGACTGGGTCGTGGACCTCGGCCCGGAGGGCGGGCAGGAGGGTGGCGAGGTGGTTTGCTGCGGACCGCCATCCGCCATTGCGGAGGTCGCGGAAAGTCACACGGGCGAGGCACTGCGCGGGATCGGATTGTAGTGGGCGACGAATTTCAGTTCCGCATCGAATCGGAGACGGGCCACGCGCCCCAGCAGGGAGGCCCGGCCCGCTCGGGCGCGCCTTGGGGCTATCGAGAGATTCTGTTGCTGGTCGCCGTGGCTCTGCTGTCGCAGCTGCTGGCCACGTTGGCGGCCGTCTCCGTATTGGGGCGCATCCGGGCCTTGGAGCCCGACGCGGCGATGGAACTGCTGCGGGTGTCGCCCCACATAGTCGTGCCGCTCCAGATGCTGACCTGGCTGCCAGTGCTGGCCTGTATCTGGTACGCGGTGACGGTGCGTCACGGGCTGCGGCTGAGCACGGGGCTGGCCTGGATATCGCCGCCGCGCTCCGCTAGGAGCTACGTCCGCACGGGCGCGCTGCTAGCGTTTGCTTCCGCGCTGGCGAGCATCGCCATCGGAGACCGGGCTGGCTCCAACCCGATGACGGAGCTGCTGTCCAACCCGGACTCGATCTGGCTGATCGGAGTCTTCGGGGTCTTCGTGGCTCCGTGCTTCGAAGAGCTGGTGTTTCGCGGGTTCCTGTTTGGCTCCTTGGAACGGATGCACGGGACGGCGGTTGCGCTGCTGGGCAGCAGCGCGATCTTCGCGGCCCTGCACGGGTCCCAGTATGGCTGGCAGTGGCCGCAGCTCGTCGTGTTGGGCTTGGTCGGCTGCGCCTTCGGAGTCGTCCGCATCCGCAGCGGCTCCACCATGGCCAGCACCATCGTGCATGCCTCCTACAACGGCATGCTCTTTCTGGCCTTGATCGCGGTGGGTCGGTGGCTCCGATAGACTTGGAGCTACGCGGGTAGGCACACGTTGTCCGCGCGCTAGGCAGGTATGGTCAACACAATCGAATGGACTCCCGAGGGCGTGGTCATGATCGATCAGACCAAGCTGCCTTCCGAGGAGACGTTTCTCGTCTGCCGGGACTACGTGGAAGTCGCGGACGCGATTCGCCGGATGGTGATCCGGGGCGCACCGGCGATCGGCTGCGCCGCGGCCATGGGCGTAGCCATCGGCGTGCTCAAGGCGGACGACTCCGAATTGGACACTAGGTTCGAGGAGATTTGCGACACGCTCGCTGCGACCCGTCCCACGGCGGTCAACCTCTTCTGGGCAATTGACCGCATGCGGGGGGTCTACAAGAGCCTGCGCGCCCGCGGAGCGGACCTGTCTGAGATTCGCCAAGCCTTGGTGGACGAGGCCTGCCGCGTCCTCGAAGAGGACATTGACAGCAACCGTGCGCTGGGACGCTACGGCGCAGATTTGCTGCCAGCCAGCGGCACGGTGATGACGCACTGCAATGCCGGCGCGTTGGCGACGGGGGGGTATGGCACGGCGCTGGGCGTGATCCGCGCTGCGGTCGAGGCAGGCAACAGCCTGGACGTGCTGGCCAACGAGACGAGGCCGTTCATGCAAGGGTCGCGGCTGACAGTCTGGGAGCTGCAACAAGACGGCATTCCGGTGACGCTGCTGACCGACAACATGGCGGGTCACCTGATGCAGCGCGGCCGCGTGCAGGCCATCGTGGTGGGCGCGGACCGCATCGCCGCCAACGGCGACGTCGCCAACAAGATCGGCACCTATTCCCTCGCGGTCTTGGCTAGGGAAAACGAGATCCCCTTCTACGTTGCCGCGCCAACCACCACGGTGGACCTCCAGCTCGAGTCAGGGGCCGAAATCCCTATCGAGGAGCGCTCCGCAGACGAAGTCACGCAGATCCGCGGGCACCAGATCGCGCCGCTGGCCACCCAAGTGTGCAACCCAGCCTTTGACGTGACGCCCAATCGCTACGTGACCGCCATCATCACCGAGAAGGGCGTGGCACGCGCGCCGTACGTCGCCGCTTTGAAGGCCCTTTGCGAAGGACAGTCGGTGGCTGTCGAAGCCTGAAAGTGCTGCGATGAAGTTCTCCGACCTGCTGACCGATACCGTTCGCAACGCCGAGATTCCCCTGCGTTTCGAGCCCGGAGCGGAGGAGGCCATCGTCGAGCCAGTGACCGACCTGCTCAGGCGCTGGGTGGCGATTCACGATCCAACCAGCCCCGAGGGTGACTTCGAGTACGGCCAGCGGGCTCTGGTGCTGCGCCTGCTAGAAGAGCTGGATGACCAGCACGAACTCCCGGTGTCGGACGAACGCGCCGGCTGAGTAGGGCGCGCGACGATTCTGTAAGGCCTACGCCGCTGCCGCGGGCTTCAATCACACCGGAACCGACGAAGAGGCCTTGGCCGCGGATCTCGGCGTAGCGCATGCGCGCGGCATGCGCTACGGGGTGGGCTGCCTCGCGCAGCTCGGGCGTCCCGGCCCGGATGCCTCGCAGGGGCCGCGCCAAGTGCTCGATGCGCCCCTCGTCGAGTTGCTTCTTGGGCCGCCGCCCATCACGGGTGCCCACGGGCGTTGTACATGTCGGCGGTCTCGATGGCGCCAGGGAACTCGATGCGGCTCGAATTCCAGCGAGCCCCCCTCCTCTCGCTGCTATTCTGGGCACCGGCGCCACCGCGTCCGGCTGGGCTCTTGGCCTTTCGCGGCCCGGCGCAACCGCACGATCACAAGGTGCCCATGAGGACTGGAATCGGGACACTGATGTTCACGAGCCGGCTCCGGACACTGGCCGCGGTGACGGCGGTGCTCGCGTCCTGCCAAGCAACTCCGGACACGCCCGAAGCTCTCTCTCCGCTGTCCGCGGTCCGCTTGGAGGCGATGTCTCCCGGCGCGCGGGCGACGCTGGGACCTGCACAGGATCGTGCGATCAGGAACCCGCAGGATAGCGAGGCAATCGGCGCATTGGCGATGGCCTTGCACTCCTACGAACTCCGCGAGAATGCCGCCGCAGCATACCGCCGCGCAGCCGCGTTGGCCCCTGACGAAGGGCGGTGGCAGTATTACCTCGGGCTGGTCCTTGCGGAGTTGGGACAGGACTCGCAGGCAGTGGAACACTTCGGCAGGGCGGCTGCAATCAAGCCGGACTCTGTGGCGGCACGCATCCGCCTAGGCGAGTCGCTCCTCAGCGACGGCCGTCCGGCCGAAAGCCGGAGCGCCTTTGAGCAGGCCATCGAACTGGACCAGTCCAGCGCCGCGGCGCACTACGGCCTAGGACGGGCGCAGGACTCTGCCGGAGACTCGGACTCTGCGCTGCGGTCCTATCTGCGGGCGGTGGACCTGACACCGGAAGCCGGTGCGGTCCGGTACAGGCTGGCGATGCTCTACCAGTCCCTGGGACGGGCGAGCGATGCCGGACAGCAACTGGAGGCCGCGGGCAGGGACCGGCAGGAGCCACCGATCAACGATCCGTTCGTGGCGGCGCTCCGCGACCTGCGGAGGGACAGGCAGCAGTACCTGCAGGAAGGGCTCCGATTGGAGAGCGAGGGCCGGCTGGCGGACGCAGTGCGGGCTTATGGACGGGCAGCGGAGGCGGACCCGCGCTACGCCCAGCCGCACATCAACCTGGTTGCCGCGTACGGGAAACTAGAGCGTCTCAAAGACGCCTCCCGCCATTACGACCTTGCCCTGGCGCTGGCGCCCGACTCCGAGGAACTGCATGTCAACTGGGGCACTCTGATGGCTCAGCATGACAGGCTCGAGGAGGCAGCCACGAGTTTCCGCCGGGCGTTGGAGATCAACCCTCACGCCGGCGGATCTCATGCCGACCTCGCGTGGGTCCTCCAGCAGTCGGGGAAATACGCGGAGGCGCTGGAGCACTACCGCTTCGCTGTGCAATACGATCCGGCCAATCGCCCGGCGAATTTCGAAGTTGCGAGGGACTTGGTTCGCAATAGCCGCGTCGAGGAGGCGATACAGCACTTGCTGCGGACGCTGGAGCCAGTGGACGAGCAGACGCCAACCTACCTGTACGGCCTGGCCGACGCACACCTGCGGATCGACGAGCCGCGCAAGTCCGCCGAGTATCTGCGGCGCGCGCTCGAACTCGCGAACGAGATGGGCCAGTCGGACCTAGCTCGCAACCTCGAGCAGGACCTGCGAGCCGTGGAAGCGGCCGGTCGCCGCTGACAGCGACCGGGCCGCCTGTCAGAAGATTAGCTTCATCCCGAACTGGATCTGGCGGGCCGGGCAGCACTCCATCGTGGACGAGATCCGCCCGCCGGCCGGCCGGTTGATCGTGCCATTCGGGAAGTTGAAGTGGGGTTCGTTGAACAGGTTGAAGAACTCGGTCCGGAAGTCGAGCGAGAACCGTTCGCTCAGATCGAACGTCCGCGAGACCATCACGTCAAGGTTGACGAGGCCCGGACCCTCGATGATCCAGGCCGCCGAGTCTCCGAACGTGAAACGGTCGGGTACTTCAAACGCCCCGACGTCGAACCACCGCTCAGGCGTCCTCTCGCTACGAGGCAGGTTGCCGTCCCTGATCCGGTTCGGACGCTGGCCCCCAGTCGTGTTGGCCGGGTTGCCAGCGACTCCGGGGGTTAGCGGCAGGCCGCGCTGCGCCTCGAAGATCGGAGAGATCTGCCATCCGCCGATGATCTTGGCGAGAGCACCTTGCGTGGCGAACCTGCGGCCGCCTCCGAACGGCAGATCCCATACGCCGGCGTAGAAGAAGCGCTGCGGCATGTGCTGGCGCGAGATGGTTTTCTCTGGGGCCAGGTGGTAGTAGCTGGTTCTCTGGCCGAGCTGTTTGACGAGAGTCTTGCTCCAAGTGAAGCCGCTCAGAACGGAGAATCCTCCGCCGAAGCGCCGCTCGAACTTTGCCTCAAGTCCTTGGTAGTTCGCCCCGCCGACCGCCGGGTTCGTGTTGATGTTCGCAAATTGGGGGAACCAACGCCGAGGGTTGTTCGGTCCGGGCCCCGGCTCCGGCTGGTTCAGATTTGCGCCACTCTCGGTACGCACGGTGTTGGACCCCACGTAGGCGAAGGAGACGAGCGAGTTGCCGGGCAGGGACTGCTGGATGTTGAAGTTCCATTGATGCGTCGTGCCGTTCGGGAAGGCGAACGGCCAGACTCCCACGAGAGAACGACCGGCGATCACATTCGGATCCAGCGCGTCGGACGGAACGCCGTCCTGGATGACGACCCGCGAAGTCGAGCTCGCAGCTTGGGTAGGGATGTCATTCTGCAGATAGAAGGGAGGGTTAGCTGTGGGGTCAGCCAGCACGGGCAACCTGAACGTCGCGACGTAAAACACGCCGTACCCCGCCCTGATGACAGTCTTCGGAGTCACCTGGTAGGCCAGCCCCACCCTTGGGCCCCAGTCGTTGAGGTCGCGCTTGCGGAACGACCTGCCCTCCACGCCGCTCCCCGTCGGGATCAAGGTCCCGAAACGCGAATCTTCAGGATCGATGATGAAGTTCATCGCCCGATCGTTCTGCTCCACGTACGGGGACTGGTACTCGTACCTCAGTCCGAGGTTCAAGCTCAGCTTCGGCGTCACCTTCCAGTTGTCCTGAAAGTAGGTCTCGTAGGCGTAGGCGTGGCGTCTTACGTTCAGCGGAGTGCTGAACCGCATGTTGCTCGTCAGGCCGAGCAGACTGTCGGCGAGGCCGTCTCCCCCGCCGCGTACCCCCGCGACCGCGCGCGTGAACTGGTTGTTGAACCAGAACCGCCCTCTTGCAAAGTTCGTGATGCCCGACCAGCGCACGAAATTGCGGACGTTGACGCCCATCTTGAGGGAGTGGCTGCCCTTGGTCATCGAGAAGCTCTCGACAATCTGGCGCACATCCTGCTTCCTGGGGTCGGGGGCGAAGTTGCGGTCGCCGATGGTTCGATAGCCGGAGGGCCGGAAGTCCGGCAGGCCGTTGATGTCTTCCCGGTCGAACAGTCCCTTGAACCCGAACTCTTTCCAGAGCTGCGTCTGCGTCGGAGTGTCGATGCCGCCGACCAGCCGGTTGTAGGCAACTCGAAGCTCGTTGACCATGCTGCCTCCCAGCGCTGCGGTCCAGTTCACAACCCCCGTCCTGGCCCGGGAAAAGCGGGTGGCGGTGTTGCCTCCGCTTGCCGGAAGCGGCAGATTCCCTGGCTCGAGGCGGTCGAAGTTCAGGTAGCTGAAGCGGACGAAGATCGTGTGGTTCTCGGCTGCACGCCAGTCAAAGCGACTGTCGATCTTGTCGTCGTCCCGATTACGCGAGGGGTTAAAGAGATAGTTCTGCCGGCCGCCCCGATTCGGTTCCGGATACAGCCCGACGATCCTCGCTGATACCGGGTCGATGCGGTTTGCGGGCAGGACGTCATTCTCGAACCGAGTCCGCGTCCCGTCGTCAGCTTGCGAGGCTGGATCATAGATCTGAGCTATTCCCGAGAAGTCGCCACCTACCTGCTCGGGCGTTGGGATGATGCTGAGCCGCGTCAGCTTCTCCCGGATCCTCGTGCCCTCGTAACTGCCGAAATAGAACATCCGGTCCTTGACGAGCGGGCCGCCGAAGGTCGCTCCGTATTGGTTCTGCCGGAACGGGGGCTTCGGGCGCCCGCTGTTGAAGAAGTTGTTGGCATCGAGCACCTCGTTGCGGAGAAACTCGAACGCCGTCCCGTGGATGTCGTTGGTTCCGGACTTTGTTGTCACTTGGACGATGGCGCCACCTCCGCGGCCGAACTCCGCGCCGTAGTTGTGGGTTTCCATCTTGAATTCCTGGATGGCGTCGATCGAGGGCTTTACCGCTTGGTTCGACGCGACCACGACGCCGCTGAAGTAGTTGTTGTTGTCCGCACCGTCGAGCGTGAACACGTTCTGGTCGAATCCCGCGCCGTTAACGCTGAAGGCGTCCTCGACGAAGTTTTGCCGACGGCTCGGGAGGACTCCGGCCGTCAGAACCGCGAGTTCTTGGTAGTTCCTGCCGTTTAGCGGCATCTGCGTGATCGTGGTGTTCTCGATCGCCTGCCCCAAGCTGGATGTCTCCGATTCCAGCAGCGGCAGTTCCGCAGTGACCTCGACGGTCTCGGTAACGGAGCCAACCTGGAGTTCCACGTCCACACGGGCCCGCGAACCGGCACTGAGCGTGATGTTCGGCCGGAACAGGGTCTGGAACCCCTCGCTCGTCGCTGTCAGGTCATACGTGCCGATGGGCAACGCGGTGATGACATAGTTGCCTGTCGAGTTGCTCTCAGCGTTGTACTCAAGGCCATTAGCCTGGTTGATCGCTTGGACGGACGCTCCGGGGACGGCCGCCGCCGAGCTGTCTGTCACGATACCGGTGATCGTGGCGGTGTCGGTCTGCGCAGACGTGATCGCCACGACAAGGAAGAGTCCGGCCGCGAAGGCCGAGACAGTGCGAAAGCTTGGTAGTGCCATGCGATATACCTCCTCTTCTGGCATCCCGGTCGTTCGCGGGCACCGCTTAGCCGGCGCTCGCCGACCCCCCAGTCGCAACCGGGCCGTTCGGGTCGCCCTGATCCTAGTACGATCCCAGCGCAGGGTGGGCCGGATATCTGCGGTTAATTCGTGAAATCGGCAAGTCTATGCCGAAGATGGGCAAGCTCACTCTTTTGGCAATTGAAAATTGCGCACATTCTCGGCGAAAGCCGCTGCGGGTCTCGCGGACCTACCCCTGAAGTTCCGGAGGGGCGGCAGGTGTCCGGCAGAGGGAGCGGAGCGAAGACTGTCCGGCTCTCCGACCTCGTTGCGGCCCTCGTAGACCCCCAAGGCCCGCACGTGCGAGTCGATCCGGATGCCTCGCCACTGGCTCCAGATCGCTTCCGCCTGCTTGGGGTCGATTCGCCCGGCGGAGTCTCAACCCCGGGCGACTCGACCAGGCCGAGCACAGCAGCGCCAGAGTCGGTGCGAACGGTGCGAAGATATTGAGAACCGGGCATGGCGGGGACGTGGGGCTCCGCACTTGCTACGGCGATACCGCAAGGAAAACTCATGAAACGCAGAACTTTCGTCGCGGCCTCGGCCGCGCTTGCCGCCAGCGGCGCCGCTCGCGGGGACAACCACGGTGACAAGATCCGGCTGGGCGTGATCGGCTGCGGCCGCCGCGGCCGCAACAATTTGCGCAGCGTGCTCAGGCTCACGGACGACATCCAGGTCGTCGCCCTCAGCGAGGTGTTCAAGCCGAACCTCGAAGAGACCCTCAAGATGGTGCCAGACGCCAAGATCTACCCGGACTTCCGGGATCTGATCGCCGACAAGGACATTGATGCGGTCCTGATCGCCACGCCCGACCACTGGCACGCCTACATGAGCGTGGAGGCGTGCAAGGCGGGCAAGGACGTCTACGTCGAAAAGCCGGTCTCGGTGACCGTCCACGAGGGCCAGATGATGGTCAAGGCGGCCCGCAAGTACGACCGCGTCGTGCAGGTGGGCACGCAGCAGCGCTCGGGCAAGCACTTCGCGGAAGCCAAGGACATCGTGCAGAGCGGGCGCTTGGGCACGATCAGCTTCGTGCGCACATGGAACTACTCCAATCTTTTCCCAGAGGGGATCGGCGTGCCGCCTGACACCGATCCGCCCGCGGACCTGGATTGGGACATGTGGCTCGGGCCCGCCCCGGAACGCCCCTTCAACAAGAACCGGTTCGGCGTCAACCCCTACCAGTACGCCCACTTCCGCTGGTTCTGGGACTACGCCGGCGGCATGATGACGGACTGGGGCATCCACCTTCTCGACATCGTGCTGTGGGCCATGGCCGAGCCGGGCCCGCGGTCGATCAGCACCTACGGCGGCAAGTACGCGTTGACCGACAACCGCGAGACACCCGACACGATTCAGGCCACCTACGAGTTCCCGACGTTTGTCTGTACATACGAAAACCGAGTGGCGAACGCGTTCAGCGGCGGCCAGCCGGGCTACGGCATCCAGTTCCACGGCACCGAGGGCACCATGTATGTGAATCGCGGCTATTGGGAGATCGCGCCTGAAGTACGCCGCTACCGCGAGCCCGAGCCGCGGGTAGAACGGCGCATGGAAGCGGCGCGTGGCGAGTCGGCAAACCACAGTACCGACGACCACTGGCGCGACTTCATCGCCGCCGTGCGCAACCGCAATCGACCCGTCTGCGACATTGAGATCGGGCATAAATCGACGGCGATGGCGTTGCTCGGCAACGTTTCGCTGCGCAGTCGGCAGCGGGTCGACTGGGATCCTGTCAACGAGACGACCGAGAACAAGGAAGCCCAGACCTATCTGCGGAGCGACTATCGCGAGCCGTGGAAGTTGGAACTCTAACAGCCCCGGCATGGGACTGATCGGCCATGAGCCGACCGCCCAGCCCCTGTGATCGATCAAGGCGTCGAGTATGGTAGAAGCACCGTGGGTGTTCCTACCCACGGACCGACGATAGTGGGCCTCAACATCAAGAACGACGAGACCTGCACGCTGGCCCGCGAGCTGGCGCGATTGACGGGCGAGACCATGACTGGAGCGATCACTGTCGCGCTGCGCGAACGCCTCGAACGCGAAAGGCGCAGACGCGATGCCGAAGAGTTGGCGCGCGAGCTCGTCGCGATTGGACAGCGCTGTGCCAGCCTCTTGGGGCTTGGGCCTTCCTCCGGGGAACATGGCGACGTGCTCTACGACGAACGCGGGTTGCCAAGCTGATCATCGATACTTCGGCTGCCCTCGCTATTCTGCTGCGGGAGCCGGATGCGATTCGCTTCGCGGCCGCGATCACACGTGCGTGGCCTCGGCGCAATTTCGTGGCAAGCTTGCTCGAGGTGGTGGTCGTCGAAGGCAGAGGCGGATCTGCAGCGGGTCACGAGCTTGATGTATTGCCGGAGCGAGCGGGAGTCGGGTCCGTGCCTGTGACGTCGGTGCGCGCCAGTGCAGCGCTTCGCCAGGGGAAACCACCCAGCGGCGCTCAACTTCCGGGATTGTCGCGCTTACCGACATCGAGTCGGCATGAGCGGAATGCTGAGCTGCCCGCAAGCTGAGACACCGGACGGCCGGTGTTGTGCCGTTGAAGCAGATCGCGCATGGACGCGGGCTTCAGCACTTCGCTTGTGGCGGCGCTACTCCGCGCGGACAGAATTGAGTGCGTCAGCCGGATCCCGCCCGCACGTGACTATAGCGTCGCCGCTACGTTCCCAAGCTTGCGATTTCGTCGTCGGAAAAGTACTTCGATAAGAACTTGGCAGGATCTGGTGGGCTGGCCCTCGACGCTAGGACGCACGCCGCGGCGCTGGCGGCCAACGACCAAACAAACGGATCCAGCCCAAGGAAGCTCCGTGTGCCGAACAGCGCGTATTGGAGCAGGAATGAGAGGAAGCCCGCCAAGATTCCGGCGATGCAGCCCGGGCGGTTCATGCGCGGCCAGTACACCGCCAGCAGGGTGGGGAAGAGGAAAGTAGCCGCCAGCCCCGTCCCTGAGAAGACCACGATGTACTGCAGGTAATCGGGCGGGCTAAGCGCGAACACCCCAGCCACGACTCCGGTGAGCGCGATAGAGAGATGCGTGGCACGCTTGGCGCGCTCCTCGCTGACTGGTGTTCGCGCATTGCGCTGATAGAGATCACGCGCCACGGCGCCCGCAGCCACCAGCAGGAACGAACTGATCGTCGACATGATGGCTGCCAGCGGTGCGGCCAGCACCAGGCCCGCAAGCGCCGATGGCACTGCGGCGACGATCGTCGCAGGCATGGCGTGGTCGCTCGCCGCGAGTTCCGGCACGAGGACGCGGCCCAGGATGCCCACGAAGATCACTGCTGGATACAGCAGCAGGATGTAGCAGCCAATCAGCAACGACGCCCTGCGCAGGGATGCCGTGTCCTTGCACGCGAGGAATCTCGTGATCAGCGAGGGTTGGCCAGCCACCGCTAGCGGCCACACGAAGAAGAACGAAATCGCCGCAGACAGGGGCAGGAACGCATCGGGTCCTTGCGGAGTGAGCAAGTCCGGTGACTGTGCCGCCAGGCCATCGTAGACGGCCTGCATGCCTCCGATCTTGTAGAGCCCGAATCCGACCGTCAGCAGGACTCCGACAAGCATGACGATGGCTTGAAAGCTGTCTGTCCAAGCTACCGCCCGGAATCCGCCGTATGCCGTGTACAGACCGACCACTACTGCGAAGCTGGCCACGCCCCAGGCGTAGGGCACCCCCAGGGCCGCTTCCAGAACGCGGGCCCCGGCGATGTACTGAGCGACGATGAAACTCGTGTGCAGGATCAGCATGGCCGCACCGGAGATCGCCCCGATCGCCTTGCTGCGGAAACGGTCGCGTAACAGGTCCGGGAAGGTCAGCGCCCCGGTTCTCTCGCCCAGTTCGGCGATGCGCCTGCCGAGCAAGCCGAACCCGGCCGTGGCAACCACGATGTAGCCGGAAATCCACAGCATTACCGACCAGCCGTAGGCGTGGCCGAGAGAAGGGGCGCCAATGAACGTCCCGCCGCTGGCCGACGTAGCGATCCACGTCAGGCCCAGCACCCAAGGCCCGATCGTGCGGCCGCCGACGAAGAACTCGCGCAGGAAGCCGCTCCCGCTTGACTGGCGGCGGGCGAGATAGGCCAGCAGGAAGGTCAGCGCGATGTAGACCGCAAAGGCGACCCGCGCTGACGGCGCTGCCTCGTACATCGGTTGCCCGCCCGGATTCCGCTTCAGCTGCGCCTGCGGCAGAAGTGGAGGTGTAGAAAGAAGAACAGCAGCCAAGGGCCGAACACGCCGTAGGCTGCCCAGCGCGGCATGCCCGCGACCGAGCCGGGGTCCGCGGATCCCAGCCAGGACGACAGACCCACGGTCGTGACAAGGGCCAACGCCCAAAGCAGACCGGCTTCTAAGGCTTCTCGGCGAGCGGGCCTCGAATCAGGACCGCCCGTTTCGCTATTCGGCATTGGCGCTGTAGGTCCCGCCTGTGGCGCTGTCTACTCTTCGAATGCGGCGTCGAAAGCGACCGAGGACGGCTGGAAGTCGACGCTCTTGGTGAACTCGCAGGCCTCGGCTGCGCCCGCTTCCCGCTCCATGCCGCTGTCCTCCCACTCGATGGAGAGGGGCCCGTCGTAGCCGATGTGGTTCAGCGCGCGGATGATCTCCTCAAAGTCAACCCCGCCCCGGCCGAGCGAGCGGAAGTCCCAGCCGCGGTCTTGGTGGCCAAAATTCAAATGCGACGCCAGGATGCCGGACTTGCCGTCAAGCTGCAGCGCCGCGTCCTTCATGTGGACGTGGTAGATCCGGTCCTTGAACTCGCGGATGAAGATCACCGGATCCACCTGCTGCCAGTGCAGGTGGCTGGGATCGAAATTGAAGCCGAACGCCTCGCGATGGCCGACTGCCTCCAAGGCGCGGTGCGCCGTGTAGATGTCGAAGGCGATCTCGGTCGGATGCACTTCCAGGCCGAATCGGACGCCGACCTCGTCGAAGACGTCTAGGATCGGGTTGAACATTTCGGCGAAGTGGGCGAACCCGGCATCGACCATCTCGTCGGACACCGGCGGGAAGCTGTACAGCATGTGCCAGATCGACGAACCGGTGAAGCCGTTTGCGACCTTGAGGCCCAGGTTGCTGGCCGATCGCGCCGTGTCTTTCATTGCCTGCACCGCCCACTGGCGCTTGCCTTCGGGATCGCCCGCAACCTCGTCCGGGGCGAACAGGTCGGAGCGCGCGTCGTCGTTGGGGTCGCACACGAGCTGCCCCGCCAAGTGGTTCGAGATCGCGAACAGTTGCAGGTCGTTGTCCTCGAGGATGGCCTTCTGCTTGGCGCAGTAGTCCAAGTCCGTAGCAGCCTTGGAGACGTCCATGTGGTCGCCCCAGCATGCGAGTTCGAGGCCATCGTAGCCCCATGACTTCGCCTTGGGCGCGAGCACCTCGAGCGGGAGGTCGGCCCATTGGCCGGTGAACAGGGTGACGGGTCTAGCCATGAAGTCTGAGAGTCTCCTTGGTAATGGGAACGAGAGAAATCGAAGTTTAGCAAACCGCTGTCCCGACTTGCTCGCCGCGCCCAGCTGCCGTCACGCTCAGCCAGGGCGCTGTCTCCGTGCTACCATCACCAAGTCTTTAGTTCTTCCCGAATCGGCATGAGGCTGACGTCGTACTTCAGCTGTCCGGTGCTGGCCGGACTGCTCTTGCTGTTCGCTGTGCCCGCAGCTGCGATCGAAATCGCCACGGGGTCCATGCTCGGGCCACGCTATGGAGCGGATCGCTTCTACGTGCGCGGCGGCCCATCCTCGGACTGGAGCCCGACGTATACGGGCGGTCGCTTTCGGGGCAAGGTCAGGGGCAGCCTCGCACTGGTTCGCGTGACCCAGGCCATCTTCGACGACGAGTGGCTCAACGAGCAGCCCTTCGATCCTGGCGCGAACACCGATCGCGTGATCGAGCGCCTAGATGTCTACAAGCAGCACGGCGTGGCCGGCATCGTGGTGGGCCTGCAAGGCGGAAATCCCCGCTACGCGGGCGAATCCAACGGCGTTCAGAGGGGCGTGAGCGCCGATCTCGGGGAGAAGGCCGGAGCCTTGGTCAGCGCCTACAATCCCGACGGGTCGCTGAAGCCAGAGTGGATGGCGCGGCTGGACAGACTGCTCGAGGCGGCCGACCAACGCGGCCTGATCGTGTGCTTGGTGCTGTTTCAGCAAGACCAAGACGAAGTTCTGGAGTCTCCCGAGGCAATCGTTGCCGCTGCTGGCAACGTCGCCCGGCACCTGATCGAACGCGACGCCCGCAACGTCATCATCGATGTCGCCGACGCATGGGACGAGCCCGAGGGTCGCTGGGACCATCGCCGCTTCGTCCCGCGCTACGTAGAGTATTTGATCCGCGCCGTTCGCGAGCAGTTTCAGCACGCCTCGTTCAGCCTGCCGATCGGCGCTTCCAGCGGTTCTGGGATGCTCTACCCGATGTCCCTCGCGCGCCTGTGCGATCTGGTCCTGCTGCAGGGCGATGGCCGCACGCCTTCGGAGAAGCTGGCGCGTTCCAAGCAATTCAAGCAATACGGGCGGCCGGTGTTGATGGTGAGTGACAGCAGTGGATTGGCTGCGACCAATGCCGAGCTGGCACGCGAGGCGTCGATTGCGCAAGCCTTTCTGGAAGGGGCAGCCGGATGGAGTTTCGTGCCGGCCTTGACGGCGAATCGGTTTCCGTTCGACTACGAGTTGGCAGAGAGCGCGGTGTTCGAGGACTCCTGGCCTGCCGACACGCGGCACCGGGCGTACTTCCGGGCCATGCTGGAGGGAATCGCGAGGATCGTGTTGAGGCGGCCGCCATCCACTTCTGGGAAGGGCAAGAAGAGATAGGGAATCATAGTGGGCCACGCCCCCGCATGACCGCGGTTCGAGCGAGTCGAAGCGGCTGACCGTGCTCCAAGAAAGGACCTAGCTTGGCCGAGCGTGCACGGGATCCAGTACGTGGAGCATTGGAAGCGTTCCCGCAGCGCGCGGTCGAGCGGGGAGGCAGCCAGTGCGTCCCCGTAGGTGCGAGGCCGTCTCGCGTTTCCCTTTTCGAGTCGCCATGTGCGCCGTGATATTCTCGGCTAACGGCGATGATCGAGCGGAATCGCAGCCGTCATGGAAGCTGCCTTCGGTTGCGAAGCGTGGCGACAAGCGCAGAACGAATGGACGAGATCTCGCCGCATTCGATCCGGGTCGGCAGGCGGTCCGTCTTTGCCCGGACATGTAAGTCCGTTTCCGAGGCATGCAGCGAATGAGGCTCGCGCCGACAGCTAGCGGAGGAGCTTGGTGAACGGCCCTGTCGCATGGTGCGCCCGGAACGGCGTCGTCGGCAACCTGCTGCTATTTGTCATCGTCGCAGCGGGCGCACTTTCGATCGCCGGCCTCAACTCGACCCTGTTCCCCGATGTCACTCTTGACGTTGTAACGGTATCGGTTCCCTACCGGGGCGCCTCTCCCCCCGATGTGGAGGAATCGGTCTGCGTTCTCGTCGAGGAAGCGCTTCAGGGGATCGAGGGAGTCAACAAGATCACGTCGACAGCTGACGAGGGGGTCGGCGTCGCAGTGGTCGAGGTTCGATCCGGCTACGACATCGATGAGATTCGTGAAGAAATCAAGTCCAAAGTCGACGGTATAGAGGCCTTTCCGGAAGACGCGGGAAGACCGGTAGTGCGCTCGATTCCGCTACGCGTCGAGGTGATCGGCGTGGTCCTATACGGGGCTGCGGACTTGCCCACGCTCAAGAGAATCGGAGAGCAGGCCCGGCGGGATCTGGAGGCTCTCCCCGAGATTTCCCAGGTCGAGATGGCCAACGTTCCGCCATACGAGATCTCGATCGAGGTCTCGGAACAGGCGATGCGGCGCTGGGGCCTGACGTTCGACGACGTCGCAGCCGCCGTCCGGCGGTCTTCGGTCGACTTGCCGGGAGGATCTGTCAAGACCCCCGGCGGCGAGATCATGCTCCGGACGAGCGGGCGGGCCGACACCGGAGTTCAATTCGAAGCGCTGCCCGTCGTCAGGCGTCCCGACGGCACCATGATTCGCGTGGGGGACGTGGCACAGGTCGTCGACGGCTTGGAAGAAATCGCGAGCTCGACCGCGCTCGACGGAACGCCAGCCGTGGTTCTCAACGTCTACCGGGTCGGGAACGAGAGCGCATCCGATATCGCGGACGCCGTGTACGCGTACGTGCAGGGCGCCACAGCCAGTCTGCCCGACGGCATCAGCATGGCTGCGTGGCAAGACTGGGCCTATACCCTGCGGAGCCGGACCCGCCTGCTTGTCGAGAACGCCTTGTCAGGGCTGTTGCTGGTGTTCGTCGTCTTGGCTCTGTTCATGCGCCTGAGACTCGCGTTGTGGGTCGCGATCGGCATACCGGTTTCGTTCATGGGGGCCTTCGCGCTGATGCCGGCGCTGGACGTGACGATCAACATGATCTCGCTCCTGGCGTTCATCTTGGTGCTGGGCATCGTGGTCGACGATGCGATCGTCGTCGCGGAGAACATCGACAGCAAGCAAGCCAAGTTCAAGCACGGCGTGACGGGGGCCATCGAGGGGACGCGGGAGGTGTGCGTGCCCGTGGTGTTCGGAGTGCTGACAACGATGGTCTCCTTCGCACCCATGTTCTTCGTGCCGGGAACACAGGGGAAGTTGATGGTGGCGATCCCATTGATCGTCATACCGGTCCTGTTCTTCTCGCTCGTTGAATCAATCTTCGTCCTGCCCGGCCACTTGGCCCACAGCCAGTCCGACGATGAACGCTCGCGCGGCTTGCTGGTCCGCGCTTGGGATGGGTTGAGTGACCGGTTCTCGATGTCGCTCGAATGGGTCGCCAGGGAGCTCTACAGGCCTGTCCTGAGGGGCGCGCTCCACTGGAGGTACCTGACCCTCGCGATCGCCCTGACCTGCATGGCCTTGACCGGTGCCTTCGTCGCGAGCGGGCGTATCAAGGTCATTCTCCTGCCTACCGACGAGTCCGACAAAGTCGTCGCCTTCGTGACGATGCCACAGGAAGCTCCGGTCGACGCAACGAGGGCCGCCGTCGGACGGGTGGAGCAGGCCGCGTTTGCACTTCGCGAGGAGATCGGCCGGGAGGAAGGCAGCGACCAGTTTCGGCACATCCTCAGCTCGATCGGTGAGCAGCCGTACCAGCTGGTACTTGGCGGCCCCACTGCTCGCATCAACCCGCCCAAGGGCGAGCATTTGGCGGAGGTGAACATCGAGCTGAAACGAGCTGAGAGTCGGACGGTCCGAGCTGAGGAGATCGCTCGCCGGCTCCGAGAGAAGGTCGGCCGGATTCCCGGGGCCAGCGAACTCTCGATCACTCACGCGCTGTTCGGAGGAGGGAAGGCGATCGACATCCAGTTCAATGGAGCGGATCTGGAAGAGATGCAGGCGGTGGTGGACAAGACAAAGGAGCGGCTCGAGCAGTATCCGGGCGTCTTCGACGTTACCGATACCTCTCGCGGCGCGAAGCCCGAAATTCAGCTCTCCCTCGCTCCCGAGGGCGAGACCATGGGCCTTTCCTTGATCGAAATCGGACGCCAGGTGAGGCAGGGATTCTTCGGGGAGGAAGTCCAGCGAATCCAGCGTGGCCGGGAGGACGTTCGCGTCATGGTGCGCTACCCAGAGACGGAGCGGCGTTCCGTCGGCGACCTCGAAGGCATGCGATTCCGTGTTCCGGGAGGGGACGAGGTTCCCTTCTCGACGGTGGCGGAAGCAGCGCTCGGTCGCGGGCCCGCGTCGATTACGCGAGTGGACCGGAATCGGTCGATCAATGTCCTGGCGGCAGTCGATGCGTCGGTGACGACCAGCCAGCAGGTGCTCGCAGACCTCGAAGCAAGCTTTCTTCCCGAATTGCTGGAGAACCACGGTTCGGTGCGATACGCATTCCTCGGCGATCAGGCCGAGTTGATCGAGGCCACGGAGGCTCTGGCAGCCGCGCTAGCGATTGCTCTCTGCGTGATGTTCGTCACTCTCGCGGTTCCCCTGAAGAGCTATGTCGCGCCGATCATCGTCCTCTCTGCCGTGCCGTTCGGGGCTGTCGGAGCGATATGGGGTCACGTGATCATGGGAATCCCGCTGACGTTCATCTCCACCTGCGGTGTGGTGGCGCTGGCGGGAGTGGTTGTGAATGACTCGCTAGTCCTGGTGAGCTTCGTCCAGGATCACGCCGGACGAACGGCTTCGCGCTTCGAGGCCGTTCGCATAGCGGGCGAGTCGCGCTTCAGGGCAATCATCCTGACTTCTTTGACCACAACTGCCGGCGTATCGCCGCTGATGTTTGAGAGCGACCTGCAAGCACAGTTCCTGATTCCGATGGCAGTCGCGCTCGCCTACGGAGTGCTCTTCGCAACCCTCGTGACGTTGCTGCTGGTGCCCGCTCTCTATCTGATCCTTGACGACTTCCGACTTGCAGTCCGCTGGTGCTTGCACGGCAATGCCGGCAGGGACCCGAACAACGGCTCATCCCGCAGCGTTCCGGAATGACGCGGGCCCTTGCGCTCCCCGCGCGAGGCGGAGACCGCCGAGATACCCGCTCTCGCGACTGCGCGAGCCCAAGCCTCCAGCACCTGTGCCGCAATCCCGATCGGGTCGGGCCCGGTGGTCGCGAACCAGAACAGGACCATTTTTTTGTCCGAGTCCGAGGCAGTGCACGACAGTAGCCGGAGGGGCAGCGGCAGCCTGCTAGAGTTTGCGAGCTCGGCATGGTAGCGCTGTCTGCTGCGAGGACTGGACATTTTGTTGTCAGTCTGTCAGGC